>NZ_CP123734.1:125000-447500 GCF_036630035.1 Pseudomonas sp. LTR0 | reverse complement strand
CCTTCCTCCCAACTTAAAGTGCTTTACAATCCGAAGACCTTCTTCACACACGCGGCATGGCTGGATCAGGCTTTCGCCCATTGTCCAATATTCCCCACTGCTGCCTCCCGTAGGAGTCTGGACCGTGTCTCAGTTCCAGTGTGACTGATCATCCTCTCAGACCAGTTACGGATCGTCGCCTTGGTGAGCCATTACCCCACCAACTAGCTAATCCGACCTAGGCTCATCTGATAGCGCAAGGCCCGAAGGTCCCCTGCTTTCTCCCGTAGGACGTATGCGGTATTAGCGTTCCTTTCGAAACGTTGTCCCCCACTACCAGGCAGATTCCTAGGCATTACTCACCCGTCCGCCGCTGAATCAAGGAGCAAGCTCCCGTCATCCGCTCGACTTGCATGTGTTAGGCCTGCCGCCAGCGTTCAATCTGAGCCATGATCAAACTCTTCAGTTCAATACTGCTTGGGTTTTTAAGAAACCCTAAACTTGGCTCAGCAATCTCAAATGACTATGTGATTTCTCGCATGGTCACTTGTGATGCTGATAATCTTTTTGACTATCAGTCCGTACTCACAAGCACCCACACGAATTGCTTGATTCGATTTGTTAAAGAGCGTTTGGTTAAGAGCTTTTCGTCTCAACCGAGGCGCGCATTCTACGCATTCCTCAGAGCCTGTCAAGCGTTTATTTTGAAGTTTTTTGCGAGAAACTCGTTTAGCTTCAAACACTTGGCTCGCTGCGATCTCTCGTAGCGGGAGGCGAATCATACAGCACTTAGAAGCACTGTCAACCACCTTTTCAACCGCTTTCGATCATTCGATCGTAGCCCCTCCAGTTTTTGCCTTAACTACTTAACTCTTTGAATATCAAGGAGTTTTTCGTTCCGGTGTCGCTGGAAGTGGGGCGCATTATAAGGGGATTCGAAAGCGCGTCAACCTTTAATTACATTTATTTGGAATGTTCCAGGTGAAGACCGTATCAAGGCCACCAGGTGCTCGCCGCAACAGATCGTGTCCCAGGAAGTGGTGTAACTCATCATGGCTCTGGCCACTGAGTTTGCCGTTTAGTTGATCACGGCCGACAGCTTGGCCTGTGGATTATCGCTGACTGCCTCAAAGGCCTCCAACTGCATGTAACGCCGTTGCAGGCACCACTCGTCGTTCTGCTCCAGCAGCATCGCGCCTACCAGCCGTGTGATTGCAGGATCGTTGGGAAAGATGCCCACGACGTCGGTGCGGCGTTTGATCTCCGCGTTAAGCCGCTCCAGTGGGTTGGTGCTGTGTAATTGCTGTCGGTGCGCTTTTGGAAACGCCATGTGAGCCAGCACTTCATCCTCGCAGCCGTCCATGAGTGTCGCGATCTTGGGGTATTTTTCGCGTAGCTGATCAGCGACCAAACGCCATTGCTGATGGCATTCGGCACGGCTGTCCTGGGCGAAGACCGTGCGCAGTAGGGCCGCCACCATGGTGCGCTGACCTTTGCCGACGTGGGCCATGGCATTACGCATGAAATGCACACGGCAGCGCTGCCAAGTCGCGTTGAAGACCTTGGATACAGCTGCTTTCAGGCCTTCGTGGGCGTCGGAGATGACCAGCTTCACGCCCCGCAAGCCACGTCGCATGAGGCTGCGCAGGAAGTCTGTCCAGAACGGCTCAGCCTCTGACGGCCCAACCCGCATGCCCAGGACTTCGCGGCCACCGTCGGTGTTCACGGCCACGGCGATTATTACGGCGACCGAGACGATGCGTCCGGCCTCCCGCACCTTGACGTAGGTGGCATCGATCCAGAGATAGGGCCAGTCGCCCTCCAGCGGGCGGTCAAGGAAGGCGTGAACGCGCTCATCGATCTCACCAGCTAGCCGTGAGACCTGGCTTTTGGAGATGCCGGTCATGCCCATGGCTTTGACCAGCTCGTCCACTGAGCGTGTTGAAACGCCTTGGATGTAGGCCTCCTGGATGACTGCCGCCATGGCTTTCTCAGCGGTGCGTCGAGGTTCAAGGAAACCAGGGAAATAGCTGCCTTGGCGCAGCTTGGGAATCTTAAGGTCGACGTCGCCTGCGCGGGTTTGCCAAAGACGATCGCGGTAGCCATTACGGCTATTTGTCCGGTCTGGGCTTTTGACATCGAAGCCCGCGCCGCACAGGCCTTCGACGTCGAACTCCATCATGCGCTGGGCAACGAACTGGATCATTTGCTTGAGCAGATCAGCGTCTGCCCCTTTCTCAACCAACTCGGTCAATGCGATAGTGGGCTTGGTCATCGTGGTTTCTCTGGTGAGTGTTTGGTCTTCGCAAACTCAACGTTAGCCAAGAACCACGATGACCATCCTCTTTCGCCCGCAGGGCGCCTTCGGCTGGTTCAGTTACACCACTTCCCGGGACACGATCCCGCAACACATTCAGCGCCTGTGAGATCGAGCGCCGCCCGCGCGGCGCATCGCGAGCTGCGCTCGCTCCTACGTTTGTTTCGGGCCAATTATGCCTGTGGGATTTGCGCGCGAACGCCTTGGCGCATGGCGCGATATCGCGTCGTACAAACAAGCGCATCGCGAGCTGCGCTCGCTCCTACGTTTGTTTCGGGCCAATTATTTCTGGGGGATTTGCGCGCGAGCGCCTTGGCGCATGTCGAGATATTGCGTCGAACAAACAAAACGGTCGCGCGCGCCTATCGCAGGCGTGACTGGCCCGAAACAAACGTAGGAGCGAGCGCAGCTCGCGATGCGCCGCGCGGGCGGCGCTCGATCTCACAGGCACTGCAAAGGTGGTGGCGGACACATCTCATAGCCAACGCCCTCTCAAAACAGCCCTCTCCCCCTACAACAGCAACAACCAAACCCCAAAAACAAAACGGGGAGACCTACCGGCCTCCCCGCTTCTATATAGCTACACCACCAGCCAATCACTCAGCCTTGAGGGTAACCCGGCCAAACGACTTCTTACCCGCCTGGCATACATGAGTAGCACCAAGGACAAACATGAAGTCCTTGTCGACCACGGCACCATCAACCTTCACCGCGCCGCCACTAAGCAAATCACGAGCCTGTGCCGAGTTCTTCACCAACCCGGCCCGGTTCAGCACGGCAGCGATCGGCAGCCCCTCTGTCGCAGCCACTTCGATCTCCGGCAAGTCCTCCGGCAGCTCACCTTCCTTCATACGGTTACCCGCAGCACGATGAGCATTGGCAGCCGCCTCTTCACCATGGAAGCGCGCAACGATTTCTTCTGCCAACTTGATCTTGATGTCACGCGGATTGGCACCGTTGGCAACGTCGGTACGGAACTGCTCGATTTCTTCCATCGAACGGAAGCTCAGCAACTCGAAGTAACGCCACATCAGGGTATCCGGGATAGACACCAGCTTGCTGTACATAACCCCCGGCGCCTCCTGGATGCCGACATAGTTACCCAGCGACTTGGACATCTTCTTCACGCCGTCGAGCCCCTCGAGCAGCGGCATGGTCACGATGTTCTGCGCTTCCTGACCATAGGCGCGCTGCAGCTCGCGCCCCATCAGCAGGTTGAACTTCTGGTCGGTACCACCCAGCTCCACATCCGCCTTCAGTGCCACCGAGTCATAGCCTTGTACCAACGGGTATAGGAACTCGTGGATGGCAATCGGCTGGTTGGTGGTATAACGCTTGTCGAAGTCATCACGCTCCAGCATGCGCGCCACAGTGTACTGCGACGCCAGGCGAATGAAGTCAGCGGGGGTCAGCTTGTCCATCCAGGTGGAGTTGAACGCGACTTCGGTCTTGGCCGGATCGAGAATCTTGAACACCTGCTGCTTGTAAGTCTCGGCGTTATCCAGCACCTGCTCACGCGTCAGCGGCGGGCGAGTGGCACTTTTGCCACTGGGGTCGCCGATCATGCCGGTGAAGTCACCGATCAGGAAGATGACCTGATGGCCCAGCTCCTGGAACTGACGCAGCTTGTTGATCAGTACCGTGTGACCAAGGTGCAAGTCAGGTGCAGTAGGGTCGAAGCCAGCCTTGATGCGCAGAGGCTGGCCGCGCTTGAGCTTCTCCACCAGTTCCGACTCGACCAGTACTTCTTCCGCACCGCGCTTTATAAGCGCCAGCTGCTCTTCAACCGACTTCATAGACAAACCCGCAAGGCTCAGATTCAGGGGGAGCCAACCATACAAGATCGGCCGTCAAATACAAGTTTCGCAAAGGAATGTGACCCGGGCACAGGCTTGCGGCGTCTACGCGCCCTTGCGTGAAAATGGATTTGGTTATATTTTATACAGTTATTTCATCTTCATCATGTCATTCATCTTTTCCATTTCACTTTTTTCAAAGTCACCTTGCCTATGACCAACGAACCGCCTAAAGCGCCCCCGCTTTATCCGAAAAGCCATCTGTTGGCCGCCAGCGGCATTGCCGCCCTGCTCAGCTTGGCTCTGCTAGTGTTTCCATCCAGCGAAGTGGAAGCCAAGAAAACCACCCTCAACCTCGAGCTGGAGAGCCCTGCCGAGCAGCTTAAAGGCGAGTCACGTGCTGCGCCGCTGGTGCAGGCAGAAGACGGGCAAACATCGCCTTTCGCCCAGATCGAAGACGCTGCCCCCGAGACTCAGAAGGCCGAACAGAAAGCCCCGGCCGCCGAACCTGCCAAAGCACCAGGCCACCGCGAGATCACCGTGGCCCGTGGCGATACACTGTCAACCCTGTTCGCCAAGGTTGGCCTGCCGGCCAATGCAGTGCATGACGTGCTGGCAAGTAACAAGCAGGCCAAGCAGTTCAGCCAGCTCAAGCACGGCCAAGTGCTGCAGTTCGAGCTCGACAAGGATGGCCAACTGGCCAGCCTGAGCAGCAAGGTCAGCAGCCTCGAAACCATTCACCTGACCAAGACCGCCAAGGGCTACACCTTCAATCGGGACATCATCAAGCCGGTGGTGCGTACCGCCTATGCCCACGGAGTGATCAAGAGTTCGCTGTCGGCATCAGCCCAGCGCGCCGGCCTGTCCCACAGCACGACCATGAGCCTGGCCCGCGTGCTCGGTTACGACATCGACTTCGCTCAGGACATTCGCCCGGGCGACGAATTCGACGTGGTCTATGAGCAGAAGGTGATGGACGGCAAGGTCGTCGGCACCGGCAATATCCTGTCCGCCCGCTTCACCAACCGCGGCAAGACCTACACCGCCGTGCGCTATACCAACAAGCAGGGCAACACGAGCTACTACACCGCCGACGGCAACAGCCTGCGCAAGGCCTTCATCCGCACCCCGGTCGACTTCGCCCGCATCAGCTCACGCTTTTCCGCCGGCCGCAAACACCCGATCCTGAACAAGATCCGCGCCCACAAGGGTGTCGACTACGCAGCTCCCCGCGGCACGCCGATCAAGGCAGCTGGTGACGGCCGTATCGAGCTGGCCGGTCGCCGAGGTGGCTACGGTAATACCGTGATTATCCAGCACGGTAACCGTTACAAGACGCTGTACGGCCACATGCAGGGCTTCGCCAAGGGCATCAAGACTGGCAGCACGGTCAAGCAGGGCCAGATCATTGGCTATATCGGCACCACTGGCCTGTCCACCGGACCGCACCTGCACTACGAGTTTCAGGTCAACGGTGTGCACGTCGACCCGCTGAGCCAGAAAGTGCCGATGGCCGACCCGATCGCCAGAAACGAGCGCCAGCGCTTCCTGCAGCAGAGCCAACCACTGATTGCCCGTATGGACCAGGAAAAGGCAACCATGCTCGCAGCGAACAAGCGCTAAGCCATGGCGCTCTATCTGGGGGTGATGTCAGGCACCAGCCTCGATGGCCTGGACATTGCCCTGATCGAACAAGGCGAGCAGCCTGAGCTGCTCGCCACCCATTACCTGCCAATGCCCGACGACTTGCGTCAGGAGCTGCTTGCCCTGTGCAGCAGCGGCCCTGACGAGATCGCACGTGCGGCATTGGCGGAAAACCGCTGGGCCAGCCTGGCAGGCGAAGGTATCCACCAGTTGCTGGCTCGCCTAGGCCTGAAGGCGGAAGCCATCCGCGCCATTGGCAGCCACGGTCAGACCATCCGCCATGAACCGGCACGTGGTTTTACTGTGCAGATCGGCAACCCGGCGTTGCTCGCCGAGCTTACCGGCATCAGCGTGGTCGCCGACTTCCGCCGCCGCGATGTGGCAGCCGGTGGCCAAGGTGCGCCGCTGGTGCCCGCCTTCCACGAAACCCTGTTCAACCACCTTGGCCAGCGACTGGCAATACTGAACGTGGGCGGCTTCAGCAACCTGAGCCTGATCGAACAGGATAAACCGGTGCACGGCTTCGACTGCGGTCCTGGTAACGTGCTGCTGGATGCCTGGATCGAGCGCAAACTTGGCCTGGCCTACGATAAGGATGGTGCCTGGGCGGCTTCGGGGGTGGTTCAAGCGGGCCTGCTCAGTGCATTGCTCCGCGACCCGTTCTTCGCCGGCAGCGGCCCGAAGAGCACCGGCCGCGAGGTATTCAACCTGCCCTGGCTGGATGCCCACCTGGCCCGCCTACCCGTTTACCGCGACGAAGACGTACAGGCGACACTGTTGGAGCTGACCGCTCGAAGCATCATCGACTCGTTGAGCAACGCCCAGCAAGGCACCGAGGCGCTTCTTGTATGTGGTGGCGGCGCACGTAACGGAGCGCTGATGGCCCGCCTCGGTCAGTTGCTACCCGACGCCCATGTCGCCAGCACTGGTGCCCATGGCGTGGACCCGGACTGGGTCGAGGCCATGGCCTTTGCCTGGTTGGCCCATTGCTGTCTGGAAGGCATCGCTGCCAACCGCCCCACCGTTACTGCCGCCAAAGGGTTGCGCATACTGGGCGCGATCTACCCGGCATGACTGCTTCGCCAGAAATCAAAACGCCGCGCAATTGCGCGGCGTTTTGCTTTCTGGCGAAGCCTTAGATCGAGAACGACGAGCCGCAACCGCAGGTGGTGGCGGCATTCGGATTCTTGATCACGAAACGCGAACCTTCCAGGCCTTCCTGGTAGTCCACTTCGGCGCCGGCCAGGTACTGGAAGCTCATCGGGTCGACCACCAGGGAAACGCCCTCGCGCTCGACGATGGTGTCATCTTCGGCCACATCCTCATCAAACGTAAAGCCATACTGGAAGCCCGAGCAACCACCACCGGTCACGAACACCCGCAGTTTCAGACGTTCATTGCCTTCCTCATTGACCAGGTTTTTCACCTTCTGGGCTGCCCCATGGGTGAACTCCAGGCCGGTAGGGGTGAAGGTTTCGACACTCATGTTGATTCTCCCGGCGCGGTAGCCGCCATAAAACTCGATGACGCGCATTATCCGCTTTCCCGAGAAAATCGGTCAAGAATTGTGCGGCTTTAGTCGCGACATACAAAAAGGCCCGCACGACGCGGGCCTTTTCGAACGCTGGCTGCTTACGGCAGCAAGCCGGCATGGGACAGGCCCATGCGCTCATCCAGGCCGAACAGAATGTTGAGGTTCTGTACCGCCTGGCCGGAGGCGCCCTTGACCAGGTTGTCGATCACCGACAGCACCACCACCAGGTCACCACCCTGCGGGCGATGAACCGCAATGCGACAAACGTTGGCGCCGCGCACGCTGCGGGTTTCCGGGTGGCTGCCAGCTGGCATCACGTCGACGAACGGTTCGTCGGCGTAGCGCTTCTCGTACAGGGCCTGCAGGTCGACCGAGGTATCGACCACATTCGCGTACAGGGTGGCATGGATGCCGCGGATCATTGGCGTCAGATGCGGCACGAAAGTCAGCCCGATGTCCTTGCCCGCGGCCAGGCGCAAGCCCTGGCTGATCTCCGGCAGGTGGCGATGACCCTTTACCGCGTATGCTTTCATGCTTTCGCCGGCTTCGCAGAACAGCGAGCCCACAGCCGCACCGCGGCCTGCACCGCTGACGCCCGACTTGCAGTCGGCGATCAGGCGCGATGGGTCAGCCAGCCCTGCTTCCAGCAGCGGCAGGAAGCCCAGCTGGGTGGCGGTCGGATAGCAACCCGGCACAGCGATCAGGCGTGCCTGGCGGATCTTCTCGCGGTTGACTTCAGGCAGGCCATACACAGCGTCCTTGAGCAGCTCTGGCGCGCCATGCGGCTGACCGTACCACTTGCCCCACTCGGCGGCATCCTGCAGGCGGAAGTCGGCCGACAGGTCGATCACCTTGGTGCCGGCCGCCAACAGCTCACCAGCCAGGGCGTGGGCAACACCATGCGGCGTGGCGAAGAACACCACATCGCAGGCGGCCAGAGCCTTGCTGTCCGGCACGCTGAACGCCAACCCGTCATAATGGCCGCGCAGGTTCGGGTACATGTCCGCCACCGCCACGCCCGCCTCGGAGCGCGAAGTGATGACCGCCACTTCGGCCTGTGGATGCTGTGCCAGCAGACGCAACAGTTCGACGCCGGTGTAACCCGTGCCGCCGACGATACCGACCTTGATCATAACGCTTGCCCCTTATCAACGAGCCGTCTGGAAAGCGCACGATAATAGGGGCGTGGGGCGCCTGTAACAACTCTTCGGGTGACCCTTCGGGCGCTTGACCACTACTATCTGACGACCGTGATTACCTGAAGGAACTCCCTCCATGCTTTACCTATGGATCAAAGCGCTGCATATCGTCAGCGTGGTCTGCTGGTTCGCCGGCCTGTTCTACCTGCCCAGGCTGTTCGTCTACCACGCCCAGAGCCAGGACAGCATCAGCCAGGAACGCTTCGTGACCATGGAGCGCAAGCTATATCGCGGAATCATGAACCCGGCGATGATCGCCACCTACGTCTTTGGCGCCTGGATGCTGTACCTCAATCCCGGCTGGCTGAGCCAGGGGTGGCTGCATGCCAAGCTCACCCTGGTCATCCTGCTGACCGGCTACCATCACGTGTGCGGCGCCCAGCGCAAACGCTTCGCCAATGGCACCAACACCCGCAGCCACGTCTACTATCGCTGGTTCAACGAAGTGCCCGTGCTGATCCTGCTGGGTATCGTCATTCTGGTGGTGGTGAAACCGTTCTGACATAGCCACCCGCTCAAGGAGCCTTGCCATGTCGCTACCTGCCTCGCTCGAGCAACGCCTGCGGCTGCCCGTGGTTGCCGCGCCGATGTTCCTCATCTCCAACCCCCAACTGGTGCTGGCCTGCTGCGCCAGCGGCGTGGTTGGCAGTTTCCCGGCCCTGAACCAACGCGACAGCGCTGGCTTCAAGGCCTGGTTGGAAGAGATCGAGGCTGGCCTGGCTGACCTGCAGGCGCCAGCGCCCTATGCCGTCAACCTGATCGTCCACCCGACCAACCCGCGCCTGCAGGCCGACTTGGCATTGTGCGTCGAACACCGTGTCCCGATCGTCATCACCAGCCTCGGGGCGGTAAAGGAAGTGGTCGATGCCGTGCACGGTTACGGCGGCCTGGTCCTCCACGATGTCACCACCCGCCGGCATGCCGAGAAAGCAGCCGAAGCCGGTGTCGATGGCCTTATCGCTGTCGCCGCAGGCGCAGGCGGCCATGCCGGCACCTGGAGCCCGTTCGCCCTGGCCGCAGAAATTCGCCAGTTCTTCGACAAGACCCTGTTGCTGGCTGGCTGCATCAACCACGGCCACGAAATCCTGGCCGCACAACTGCTGGGGGCGGACTTGGCGTACATGGGCACGCGCTTCATCGCTACCACAGAAAGCCAGGCTCAGGGCGCCTACAAACAGATGCTGCTGGATGCCCATGCCGCCGACATCATCCACACCCCAGTGGTGTCCGGCATCCCAGCCAGCTTCCTGCGCCAGAGCCTGGAGCAGGCCGGCTACGACATGAACGCCCTCAAGGGGGGGCAGGTGCAAGGCAAGCTCAAGCCAATCGATGACGAAGCCAAGGCCTGGAAGACCGTATGGTCAGCGGGCCAGGGCGTCGGAGCCATCCATGACCTGCCCAGCGCCAGCGCATTGATCGAGCGCCTGCATGGCGAGTACCGACAAGCCCTGGAACGCTGCCAGGTTTTGCGCGCCAGCACCTTGTAGCAAAAGGCAACACCTTGCACGGGCAAGTTGTACACTAGGCGCCCTCTTCCGCCCCCAGGAGCCTTGCATGACCCGTTACGCCATGATCACTGGTGCTTCCAGCGGCCTGGGCCTGGCCTTGGCGGAAGCGCTGGCACGGCGCGGGCGCAATCTGATCCTGGTGGCACGCCAACGAGAAACGCTGGAGCCTGTCGCCATGGAGCTGACCCAGCGTTTTGGTGTCGAGGTGCTGTTCCGCGCCTGCGACCTCAGTCAGCCGTTGCGCCTTTCAGGCTTCGTGCTAGAGCTGGAAGAAGGTGAGCGGCGTATCGATTTGCTGGTCAACTGCGCGGGCTTGCGCACCTATGGGCCGTTCCTGGCCCATGAATGGGCCGACGAACAAGACCTGCTGGAGGTCAACGTGCTGGCCCTGAGCCGCCTGTGCCACGCCATCGGTAACCTGATGGCTGTGCAGGGTGGCGGGCAGATTCTCAACGTCGCCGGCCTGGCCGGGGTGGCGCCTGGCCCATGGATGGCCGCCTATGCCGCCAGCAAGGCCTACGTTTTGAGCTTTTCCCAGGCCCTGCGCGAAGAACTGAAACGCACCGGCATCAAGGTCTCGGTACTGTGCCCTGGCCCAGTACGCTCCGCACGCAGGCGCATTGCGCGGCTCGATGGCAAGCCGCGCTGTCTCAGCCCAGAGGAAGTGGCGCTGTACACCGTGCGGGCACTGGACAAGAACCGCGCGCTGATCATGCCCGGTCGGCGCAACCGCTGGCTGGCGTTCGCCCCGCGGCTGCTGCCGCGCTGGCTGGTGCGCAAGCTGGCCGGGGCCATCCACCGCCGCTATTGCCCCTTAGGCATGGAATAGCCACTGGGCGAGCGGCGCCCGGCTGAGTAAACTCGGCCCGACCCTCACCATGGAGCAAGTGCTGTGGACGATCTATTCCTCAAAATCATCAACCGGGAAATCCCGGCAGATATCATCTATGAAGACGACCAGATCCTGGCCTTCAAGGACATTGCACCCGCGGCACCGGTACATTTTCTGGTCATCCCGAAAAAGCACATTCGCACCCTCAATGACCTGACCGAAGAAGACAAGGCCCTGGCTGGCCACATCCTGTTCACCGCCCAGCGCCTGGCTGTCGAACAAGGCTGCGAGGAAGGTTTCCGCGTGGTCATGAACTGCAACCCCAAAGGCGGCCAGACCGTCTACCACATCCATATGCACGTGCTTGGCCAGCGCCAGATGAACTGGCCACCGGGCTGACCCACGGCAAGCGACCCCGCCGCTATTGCGGTAAACTGTCGGGCACATTCTTGCGGAGGTGCCCGATGGCTACCGAACGTCACTACTCGCCGCTCGACCGCTTGTTGCTGCAGGCCGATACTGCCATGCGCACCTTGCTGCCATTCAGCGGCCAACCCGCCCGGCCATCGCCGGCCATCGTCCAGCCAGACGCTGACCTGGACGAGCAACAGGCCCGTCATATTGCCGGGCTGATGCGCATCAACCATACCGGTGAAGTCTGCGCCCAGGCGTTGTACCAAGGCCAGGCCCTGACCGCCAAGTTGCCGGAAGTGCGCAAGGCCATGGAGCATGCCGCTGAGGAAGAAATCGACCACCTGGCCTGGTGCGAACAGCGCATTCGCCAGCTGAACAGCCACCCGAGCGTGCTCAACCCGCTGTTCTACGGCATGTCGTTTGGCATCGGCGCACTGGCCGGGCTGGTCAGCGACAAGGTCAGCCTGGGCTTCGTCGCCGCTACCGAACATCAGGTGTGCAAGCACCTCGACGAGCACCTGGAGCAGCTCCCGCACGAAGATGAAAAATCCCGGGCCATTCTCGAGCAAATGCGCATCGACGAAGAGCAGCACGCCGAGTCCGCACTGGAGGCCGGTGGTTATCGCTTCCCGGCCCCCGTCCGCTTTGGCATGAGCTTGCTGGCCAAGGTCATGACCAAAAGCACATACCGCATCTGAAGGCATCACCATGACGGATCGATTCGACGCCAAGGACCTGGCGCGCGCCGTGCAAGCAGGCATTCTCCAACCAGGCCAGGACCAAAGCCTGTTGGCATTCCTGCGCCAGCAGCCCGCACCACGTGGCAGCTTTCAGCTGGCCCATGTTGCCTTCTACTTTGGCGCCATGCTGATCATGGCGGCAATGGGCTGGTTGCTCACCGAGGCCTGGATGAGCATCGGTGACAGCGCGCTGTTGATCATCGCCAGCCTCTATATCCTGCTGATCACCTTGTTCGCCCTCAATCTGCAACGCCGCGCCCAGCCCGTCGCCGCTGGCGTGCTGGCAGCAGTAGCAGTCAGCATCGTGCCGCTGGCGGTATTCGCTATCGAACGCATGGTCGGTTGGTGGCCACTGGACGATGCGCAGGCCGACTACCACCAGTACTACACCTACGTGCAGGGTGGCTGGCTGGCGATGGAAGCAGCCACGGTGCTTGCCGGGCTGATAATGCTTCGGCTGATCCCCTACCCGTTCGTTGTCATGCCAATCGCCGTGGCCTTGTGGTTCATGTCGATGGACCTTAGCGAGTGGTTCTTCGGCTCCCCGTTCAGTTGGGAGCAGCGTCGCCAGGTATCCCTGTGGTTTGGGCTGGGCTTGCTGGTGGTTTTCCTCGTGATAGACGGCCGCACGCGTGAGGACTACGCCCGTTGGGGTTACCTCGCCGGGCTGGCAGCATTCTGGGGCGGGTTGACGCTGCTGGACAGCGGCAGTGAGTTGGGCAAGGCCCTGTACTGCCTGATCAACATTGCGCTGATGGGCATGGCGGTACTGCTGCGCCGGCCGGTTTTCATGGTGTTTGGTGCACTGGGGGTGGCGGCATATCTGGGATATCTGTCGTACGAGGTATTTGCCCAGTCGTTGCTGTTCCCGGTAGTGCTGACCATGATCGGGCTGGGGGTTATCTGGCTTGGCCTGGTTTACCAAAAGCGCCGGGAGCGGTTGAGCCAGGCGCTAAGAAGCAATCTTCCGCAATGGTTGCGAATGGCCCTTCCGGCGCTGCGCAACTGAAGGTCGGCCGGGCAGTATGTGGGAGCGGCTTCACCCGCTCCCTCAGGGGCTGCAAAGCGGCGCCGGAATCTCAGCCTTAACCCAGCTCTACGATTTCATACCCATGGGTAATCTCAACCCCGGCACGCTCAAGCATGATCGAAGCCGAGCAGTACTTTTCCGCCGACAGCTCCACCGCCCGCTTGACCTGCGCTTCTTTCAGCCCACGCCCTTTAACCACGAAGTTCATGTGAATCTTGGTGAACACCTTGGGGTCTTCGCTGGCACGCTCCGCTTCAAGAAATGCCTCACAGCTTTCCACTGCCTGGCGCGACTTCTTCAGAATGCTCACCACGTCAAAGCTGCTGCAACCACCCAGGCCCAGCAACAGCATTTCCATCGGTCGCACGCCCAGGTTGCGGCCGCCGGCCTCGGGCGGGCCGTCCATCACGACGACATGGCCGCTCCCCGATTCGCCGAGGAACATTGCCTCACCGGCCCACTGGATACGTGCCTTCATCTACCCGGACTCCTGATTTTCGGAAAAGGGTGTCAGCTTAGACCTTGTGCGGCTGTGGGAAAAGCACGAGATGTGTCGGTTTAGTACCGAAACATCCTGTAGTGTCTGATAAGCTGGCGCCAAATGACTGGCGCCCTCCGTCAGCCAACCTCTATAAAAAGCTTATGCGTCATATCGAACAGGATTTCGTGATGGTTGCCTCCGCCCTACCCGCCAAGATAAAGAACATCGACAAGCTGCTGGTGCACTGCCAGCGCCGCCGCTACACCGCCAAAAGCAATATCATCTGCGCCGGCGACCGGGCCGAGACACTGTCGTTCATCATCAAGGGTTCGGTCACCATCCTCATCGAGGACGATGACGGCCATGAAATGATCATCGCCTACCTCAACAATGGCGATTTCTTTGGCGAGCTAGGCCTGTTCGAGCCCGTTGATGGCGAGCAGCAGCGCAGTGCCTGGGTACGCGCCAAGACCGAATGCGAAGTGGCCGAAATCAGCTACGAAAAGTTTCGCGAACTGGCGCGCCAGGACCCTGAAATCCTCTACGCCCTGGGCAGTCAAATGGCCCAGCGCCTGCGCAACACTACGCGCAAGGTTGGCGATTTGGCATTTTTCGACGTGACCGGGCGAGTTGCACGTTGCCTGCTGGAGCTGTGCAAGCAGCCCGACGCCATGACCCACCCCGATGGCATGCAGATCAAGATTACCCGTCAGGAAATCGGCCGAATCGTCGGTTGCTCCCGGGAAATGGTCGGCCGCGTTCTAAAGGATTTGGAGGAACGCAGCCTGGTGCAGGTCAAGGGTAAGACCATGGTGGTCTACGGTACCCGCTAGTCCTTGGGCAACTCGGCCAGTACCTTGGCGTAGGCCTGCGAAAGGCGCTCGAACCAGGGTGCTGCCGGCGCTACTTCGTGCAAGGCGATGTGCGCATCAGCGCGACAGCGTTGCTCCAGCTCGCAGCACTCGTTGAAGCGGTTGACCGCCGCCACCATCGACTCGCGCTCGTTGTCCAGCAGCAGGGCACCGTGCACCAGCACCACCGGGCGCTTGCCACCCAGGCCCTGACGCCAGCGCTGGGCGGTACCCACCAGTTTGCGGCCATTGAGGTTGACGTTGTAGCGGCCATCGCAGAAGGCCCCGTCAATTTCCCCGACTGACGCTACCCCTCCCCACTCGCGCAGCACATCGCACAGCGGCAGACACAGGCGCTCGTAGGCATTTTCGATACGGCCGTGGTCACCTTCACTGCGCGGCGCGGCGTAGACCAGTGCAACGTTCACTGTCGAGTGCGACTGAGGCACCGGCTCACCGCCGGTTTCTCGCAGCAGCACCGGCCAGCCAGCAATAGCCAATTCCGCGCAGGCGACCTCGAAGTTGCCCAGCCGGCTCATGCGCCGAGGCATGACCAGCGCGTGGTCGGTCGGGCGCCAGAACAGCACGCCACTGTCACGCTCGCCACGGCAGACGGCGGCCAGCAATTCCTGTTCGGCGTGCAGGCCTTGTTCGACGCTCAGGGCCAAGGGTTGATCGGTCATTGATCCACCTATTTTGTTGTTTTCACCGGCCTCTTCGCGGGTAAACCCGCTCCCACAACAGGGCGCGTACCCGTGTAGGGGCGGGCTTGCCCGCGAAGAGGCCATTACAGGTACAAAAAAGCCGGCAAAAACGCCGGCTTCATTTAATCAGTCCAGTTGCTGAACAGTCTTCTTCACCTGCTCGGGGAAGAACAGCCGCTGTAATTCCAGGCCAGGCTGCTCGGCGCGCATGAACGCCTCACCCACCAGGAACGAGTAAACCTCGTTGATTGCCATCAGCTCCACATCGGCCCGGTTGAGAATACCGCTTTCGGTAATCGCCAGACGGTCACGCGGAATGCGCGGCAACAGGTCGAGGGTGGTTTCCAGGCTGACCTCAAAAGTATGCAGGTTGCGGTTGTTCACCCCCACCAGCGGTGTATCCAGGGTTTTCAGCGCGCGCTCCAGTTCATCGCCATCGTGCACTTCTACCAACACGTCGAGGCCGACGTCCTTGGCAGTGGCGGCCAGCTCAGCCATCTTCACGTCATCCAGCGCCGACACGATCAGCAGTACGCAGTCTGCCCCCAGGGCCCGGGCTTCAACGATCTGGTAAGGGTCGACCATGAAGTCCTTACGGATCACCGGCAGCGAAACAGCTGCGCGGGCCTGCTGCAAGTACTCATCGGCCCCCTGGAAATAATCGACATCGGTCAGCACCGACAGGCAGGTGGCCCCGCCCTTCTCGTAGCTGACCGCGATTTCCGCCGGCACGAAGTGCTCACGGATCACGCCCTTGCTTGGCGAAGCCTTCTTGATTTCGGCAATCACCGCTGGCTGCTTGCGTTTGGCCTGCTCGATCAGCGCGTTGGCGAAGCCTCGCGGGGTGTCGGCGGCCTTGGCCAGGCCTTCCAGTTCGGCGAAGCTGACGCGTGCACTACGCTCGGCCACTTCTTGAAACTTGCGGGCAATGATCCTTTCCAGCACCGTCGGCACACTCATGCTTCGTTCTCCACCTTGAATACTGCAGTAAAGGCGCCCAATTCCTGCAGCTTCTCCCAGGCCAGGCCGGTGTGCAGTACATCATGGGCCAGTTCTACACCGGCTTTCAGGCTCATGGCATGGTCAGCGGCATACAGCGCCGCGCCAGCATTAAGCACGATCATTTCGGCGGCCTTCTGGCCGTTCTCGGTCTTGCGCCGGCCCAGCGCATCGCGGATCAACTCCAGCGAAGCCTGCGGGCTCTCGACAGCCAGGCCATGAAGGCTCTGACTCTTAATGCCGAGGTCTTCCGGCTCGACCCAATATTCAGTAATTTCGTCGTTTTTCAGTTCGGCGACAAAGGTGGGTGCGGCCAGGCTGAACTCGTCCAGGCCATCCTTCGAGTGCACTACCAGCACATGCTTGCTACCCAGACGCTGCAGCACCTCAGCCAGTGGGCGGCAAAGGGCTTGCGCGAACACACCGACCACCTGGTGCTTCACTCCGGCCGGATTCGTAAGCGGGCCGAGCATATTGAACAGGGTGCGCAACCCCAGTTCTCGACGCGGGCCTGCGGCGTGCTTCATGGCCGAGTGGTGACTTTGCGCAAACATGAAACCGATGCCCAGGCTGTCGATGCAGCGCGCCACTTGAGTTGGCGTCAGGTTCAGGTAGATGCCGGCAGCTTCCAGCAAGTCGGCACTGCCGCTCTTGCCCGATACCGCGCGGTTACCGTGCTTGGCCACCGGGCAGCCCGCCGCCGCCAGGACGAAGGACGAAGCGGTGGAGACGTTGAAGATGTTGGCGCCATCACCGCCGGTACCGACAATATCGACGACACCATCAAGGCTTTGCAGCTCGACCTTTTCGGCCAGCTCACGCATCACCGACACCGCGCCGACGATTTCGTCGATGCTTTCGCTTTTCATGCGCATGCCCATCAGGAAGGCACCTATCTGCGCCTCGCTGCACTGACCGGTCATGATCTGGCGCATGACCTGGCGCATTTCGTCGGTAGTAAGGTCCAGCTGGCCGACGATACGGCTCAACGCACTCTTGATATCCATGTTCGATCCTTAACGGCGGCCGCCGGTCTGCTTGAGGAAATTGGCGAACAGTTCATGGCCCTGCTCGGTCAGGATCGACTCAGGGTGGAATTGCACCCCTTCGATATTCAGCGTCTTGTGGCGCAGGCCCATGATCTCATCGACCGAACCGTCAGCATGGGAGGTCCAGGCGGTAACTTCCAGGCAGTCAGGCAAGGTTTCACGCTTTACCACCAGCGAGTGGTAACGGGTCACGGTCAGCGGGTTGTTAAGGCTGGCGAACACGCCCAGGTCGCGGTGATACACCGGGCTGGTCTTGCCGTGCATGACCTGGCGTGCACGTACAACGTCGCCGCCAAAAGCCTGCCCGATTGACTGGTGGCCCAGGCATACGCCGAGGATTGGCAACTTGCCAGCAAAGTGCAGGATGGCCTCGATGGACACGCCCGCTTCGCTTGGGGTGCACGGCCCCGGGGATACGACGATGCGCTCAGGGTTGAGGGCCTCGATCTGGGCGATTGTCATTTCGTCATTGCGAATGACCTTGACCTCGGCACCCAGCTCGCCAAGGTACTGAACGACGTTGTAAGTGAATGAGTCGTAATTGTCGATCATCAGTAACATGGTGTTAAACCTCTTGAATCTACTGACTTCATGATTCGAACCTTCCTGCACCAGCCACAGGCGCGGCTTTGCCACAACGGGCGGTAAACGAGAAGGCAAACGGGGACGGGCCGGGCGGGCCGGCAGGAGATAAAGTCAGGCGCGCCAACGCCAACGGGCGTGGGCCTTGATTACGCGCATCAAGAGTTTGCTGACGATCAACACAGGATAGGTCTCGCTCATACGTCCCGGCACAGTAGCCTACCGGGGCGACGGGCGCAATATGCCTGTAAACACGGGGAAACGAATGGACTTGGGAGGGAAGCACTACGATTTGCTAAGGTCGATGGGGTTGTCCTTATAAAAACAAAGAAAAGGATGTTCCCTGATGCGAAAAGCCCCGTTATTGCGCTTTACCCTCGCTTCACTGGCCTTGGCCTGCAGCCAGGCGTTGGCAGGCCCTTCGCCCTATTCCACCCTTGTCGTGTTTGGCGACAGCCTCGCCGATGCGGGGCAGTTTCCCGACCTGGGCGGCGGTACCCCAGGCGCGCGTTTCACCAACCGCGATGCCGACGGCAACTTTGCCCCAGTGTCACCGATGATCCTCGGTAGCCGCCTGGGGGTCGCGCCAGGCGACCTGAACCCGTCGACATCAATAGGCATCAGCCCCGATGGTAATAACTGGGCAGTCGGCGGGTACACCACCCAGCAGATCCTGGACTCGATCACGACAACGTCCGAGACCGTCATCCCACCTGGAAACCCCAATGCCGGGTTGGTGCTGCGCGAGCGCCCCGGCTACCTGGCCAACGGGCTGCGCGCCGACCCAAATGCCTTGTACTATCTGACAGGCGGCGGTAACGACTTCCTGCAGGGCCTGGTGAATAGCCCGGCCGACGCCGTAGCCGCCGGCGCCCGCCTGGCTGCCAGCGCCCAAGCGCTTCAGCAAGGAGGTGCGCGCTACATCATGGTCTGGCTACTGCCTGACCTCGGCCAAACACCCAATTTCAGCGGCACACCACAGCAAAACCCACTGTCACTGCTCTCCGCTGCGTTCAACCAGTCATTGATCAGCCAGTTGGGGCAGATCGATGCCCAGATCATTCCACTGAACATCCCTACGCTGTTGAGCGAGGCGTTGGCCAGCCCCAGCCAGTTCGGCCTGGCCAGCGACCAGAACCTTGTCGGCACCTGCTACAGCGGAGACAGTTGCGTGGAAAACCCGGTGTACGGGATCAACGGTACAACGCCAGACCCGACCAAACTGCTGTTCAACGACTCGGTACACCCGACTATCGCGGGCCAACAACTGATTGCCGATTACGCCTACTCGATCCTCGCTGCCCCTTGGGAACTGACCCTGCTACCGGAAATGGCCCACGCCAGTCTGCGGGCCCACCAGGATGAGTTGCGCAATCAGTGGCAGACGCCTTGGCAAGCAGTTGGCCAATGGCAAGCCTTTGTCGCCAGCGGCGCTCAGGACCTGGACTTCGACGGCCAGCACAGCGCGGCCAGCGGTGACGGTCGCGGCTACAACCTGACCTTTGGCGGCAGCTATCGCCTGAACGACGCCTGGCGCCTGGGCCTGGCCGGCGGTGCGTACCGGCAGAAGCTGGAAGCTGGCGAACAGGACTCGGACTACAAGCTGAACAGCTATATGGCCAGTGCCTTTGCCCAATACCGCCAGGACCGCTGGTGGGCCGACGCAGCGCTGACCGCCGGGCACCTGGACTACAGCGATCTCAAGCGTACCTTCGCCCTGGGTGTGAATGACCGCAGTGAGAAGGGCGACACCGACGGCGAAGCCTGGGCATTGTCCGGGCGGCTGGGCTACAACCTGGCGGCCGACACCAGCAACTGGCAGTTGGCACCGTTCATCAGTGTCGACTATGCGCGGGTGAAGGTGGATGGCTACGACGAGAAGAGCGGGCGCTCGACGGCGCTTGCCTTCGATGACCAGGAGCGCACTTCACGCCGCCTGGGCGTGGGGCTGCTGGGCAGCGTGCAGGTACTGCCAGGTACCCGGCTTTTCGCCGAGGTGGCACAGGAGCATGAGTTCGAGGACGACGAGCAGGATGTGACGATGCACCTGACCAGCTTGCCGGCAAATGACTTCACCCTGAGCGGGTACACACCACACAGCGACCTGACCCGGGCGAGCCTGGGAGTAAGCCATGAACTGGTGGCGGGGGTGCATTTGCGCGGGAACTACAACTGGCGCAAAAGTGATGAGTTGACGCAGCAGGGCATTAGCCTGGGGGTTAGTGTGGACTTCTAAATTGCTGGGGCCGCTTTGCGGCCCCAGGCAAATTATTTGGCCGAAGTCTGCTCGGCCAACGCCACCGCACGGAACATCGCCCGGCGCTTGTTGATGGTTTCTTCCCATTCCAGCGCCGGCACCGAGTCGGCAACGATGCCGCCACCGGCCTGCACATGCAGCTCGCCGTCCTTGATCACTGCAGTACGAATGGCAATTGCGGTATCCATATTGCCGTTCCAGGCAAAATACCCGACTGCACCGCCGTAAACCCCACGCTTGACAGGTTCCAGCTCGTCGATGATTTCCATCGCGCGGATCTTCGGCGCTCCCGACAAGGTGCCAGCCGGCAGAATCGCCCGCAGTGCATCCATCGCCGTGAGGCCTTCACGCAACTGGCCAGTAACGTTGGAGACAATGTGCATCACGTTGGAGTAACGCTCGATCACCATCTTCTCGGTCAGGCGCACACTGCCGGTCGAAGACACACGGCCCACATCGTTGCGGCCCAGATCGATCAGCATCAGGTGCTCGGCAATTTCCTTGTCGTCCGACAGCAGGTCGTCTTCCAGCGCACGGTCGGCCTCCTCGGTCGCACCACGCGGGCGGGTACCGGCAATCGGGCGCACGGTGACCAGGTTGTCCTCGACACGTACCAACACCTCGGGCGAGCTGCCGACTACATGAAAGTCACCGAAGTTGAAGAAGTACATGTACGGCGTCGGGTTGAAACAGCGTAGCGCGCGGTACAGGTCGATAGGCGCAGCCTTGAAGTCGATCGACATGCGCTGCGATGGCACCACCTGCATACAGTCCCCGGCCAGGATGTATTCCTTGATACGACCGACGGCGTTTTCGTAATCCTCGCGGGTGTAGCTGGAGCGGAATTCCGGCTCGGCTGCCTGCGGGCCGCTCAGGTCCAGACCGCGGCGCGGGGTGATTGGCTGACGCAAGGTTTCCAGCAAGCCTTGCAGGCGCGCCTGGCCCTGTTCGAAAGCCTGATCTTCAGCTGGGTCGACCAACACGATGGCGTGCATCTTGCCCGCCAGGTTGTCGAACACCACCACCGCGTCGGACACCATCAGCAGGATATCGGGTACGCCCAGCGGGTCCGGATTGGGGCTGGCGCCTAGGCGCTTTTCCACATAGCGCACGCAATCGTAGCCAAAGTAGCCGACCAGCCCGCCATTGAAGCGCGGCAGGCCGGGGATATCGGCAACTTTGTAGCGGTCCTTGAAGGTTTCAACGAATGCCAGCGGGTCTTCGACCTCACAGCTTTCCACCTCGACGCCATCCTGGAGGATGCTGACATGGTAGCCATGCACACGCATCACCGTACGCGATGGCAAGCCGATCATCGAGTAACGGCCCCACTTCTCGCCGCCCTGCACCGATTCGAGCAGGTACGAGTTGGGCCGGTCAGCCAGTTTCAGGTAGATCGACAGCGGCGTGTCGAAGTCGGCCAAGGTTTCACAGGCCAAGGGAATACGGTTGTAGCCGGCAGCAGCCAGGCGCAGGAATTCTTCGTGGTTCATGAGTAGTCTCGTGGCAAGCAGCAATAGGTCAGGCAAACGGACGGGCCGGCACACGCCGGCAGGCTGAAGTCAGGCGCGCCAACGCCAACGGGCCAAGGCCTTGATGACTTTCATCCAGAATTTGCCAGTAACCGCCACGGTGGACTCTCTGTCTTGTGAGGCTTGAAGGTCCGCCAACGTTATCCCAGTGGCCGGGTCTGCGCAACCGGGCAGCAATGCCCGCAAGTCGTCGATTACCAGGCTGGGGGATTCATCGTCGATCGGCCTGCCATGGTTATAGCCGTAGGTCAGGCCCACGCATTGCACGCCAGCCGCCTTGGCCGCCTGCACGTCACTGCGAGAATCACCCACAAACAGGGATTGTTGCGGGGTAACACCGGCCATCTGCATGACGAACAGCAACGCCGCCGGGTCGGGCTTTTTCTGCGGCAAGGTGTCGCCACCAATGATCCAGCGGAAGAAATTGCCGATCTTCATCTGGTCCAGCAGCGGGCCAACGAAGCGCTCAGGCTTGTTGGTAATCAGCGCCATCTCCACGCCCTGCTTGCGCAGCCAGCGCAGGGTGTCCCGTACGCCGGGGTAGACCACGGTCAGATCATGGCTTTCGGCATAAGCGTCCATGAACAGCGCCAGCGCCTGTTCTGCCAGCGCATCGTCCACTTCGGCGTGGTCGATGCCACCCGCCAACGCGCGGCGCACCAGCACCTGGGCGCCATTGCCAACCCAGTGGCGCACGGCCTCAAGGCCAGCAGGCGGGCGCCCCAGTTCGAGCAGCATGCGGTCCACAGCGGCGGCCAGGTCAGGCACGGAATCGATCAGGGTACCGTCCAGATCGAACATTACCAGCCTGGGCAGCGTCCCCGGGAACAGCTGCTCGAAGCCGCTCATGGGCGGGCCAGGGCCAGTTCGGCGCGCATCTTGGCGATAACTTCCTGGTAGTCCGGGGCGTTGAAAATCGCCGAGCCGGCCACGAAGGTGTCGGCGCCAGCGGCAGCGATCTCGCGGATGTTGTTGACGTTCACGCCACCATCGATCTCCAGACGGATATCACGGCCACTGGCGTCGATCAGCGCACGCGCTTCGCGCAGCTTGTCGAGGGTGCCGGGGATGAACTTCTGCCCGCCGAAGCCCGGGTTGACGCTCATCAGCAGCACCATGTCGATCTTGTCCATCACGTATTTCAGGGCATCCAGGCTGGTGGCCGGGTTGAACACCAGGCCAGCCTTGCAGCCACCATCCTTGATCAGCTGAAGCGAACGGTCGATGTGCTGTGTGGCTTCAGGGTGGAAGGTGATGTAGGTGGCACCCGCTTCGATAAAGTCGCCAATGATGCGATCAACCGGGCTGACCATCAGGTGCACGTCGATCGGCGCAGTGACGCCGTACTTGCGCAGAGCGGTGCAAACCATAGGGCCGATGGTCAGGTTGGGGACATAGTGATTGTCCATGACATCGAAGTGGACGATGTCTGCACCCGCAGCCAATACCTTGTCGACGTCCTCACCCAGGCGGGCAAAATCGGCGGAGAGAATGGAGGGGGCAATAGCGTAGGGCTGCATGGCGCACCTGTTGGCAAAGTCACGGTGGCGCGCATTGTAACTCAGGGAAAGCGATCAAGGCTGATTGGTATCAATTGGTGTCGACCAGCGCAACCTGTGCCGGCCCCTTCGCAGCTTTAGCCGCGAAGAGCCCGGCACAGGCAAACCATCATCAGGTCGGCTGCTGGGTCCTCAGCTTCTCACTACGCCCACGCAACCATTCCAGGGTAAGCAGCAACACCACCGAGAACGCAATCAGCAAGGTCGCCGCCGCGGCAATGGTCGGGCTCAGGTTCTCGCGAATACCGCTGAACATCTGCCGCGGCAGGGTTGCCTGCTCCGGCCCGGCGAGGAACAGCGTCACCACCACCTCGTCAAACGAGGTGGCAAAGGCAAACAACGCTCCCGAGATGACACCGGGCGCGATCAGCGGCAGGGTCACCCGGCGGAAAGCCAGCAGAGGCGAGGCTCCCAGGCTGGCCGCCGCGCGCACCAGGTTGTAGTTGAAGCCCTGCAGCGTCGCCGACACGGTAATGATGACGAACGGCACACCCAGTACCGCATGCACCAGAATCAGCGAGATGAAGCTGTTGCCCATGCCCAGAGGAGCGAAGAACAGGTAACTGGCCACCCCGATGATCACTACCGGCACCACCATCGGCGAGATCACCAACGCCATCACCAGCGACTTGCCGGGGAAATCGCCACGGGTCAGGCCGATGGCCGCCAAGGTGCCGAACACCATGGCCAGCACCGTGGCCGCCGGGGCAACGATGATGCTGTTCTTCAACGCCCGCATCCACTCGGCCGAGCCGAAGAAGTCCTGATACCACTGCAGCGAGAAGCCCTGCAGCGGGTACACCAGGAAGCTGCCACTGTTGAATGACAGCGGCACGATCACCAGCACTGGCAAGATCAGGAACAGCAGGATCAAGCCACAGAGAATGCGCAGGCTGTAGTACCAGACCCGCTCCACGGGCGACATGTATGGGCTCAGCATGACAGGCTCCTCAGCTCAGGCGCAGGCGGCTGGCGCCGACCAGCCAGCTATAGATCAGGTACAACAGCACGGTCGCCAGCAGCAACAGCCCGCCCAGTGCGGTGGCCATGCCCCAGTTGATGCTGGTGTTGGTGTAGAAGGCGACGAAGTAGCTGACCATCTGGTCGTTGGGGCTACCCAGCAGCGCCGGGGTGATGTAGTAACCGATGGCCAGGATGAACACCAGCAGGCAACCGGCGCCAACACCGGCGTAGGTCTGCGGGAAGTACACCCGCCAGAAACTGGCGAACGGGTGGCAGCCCAGCGAGATTGCCGCACGCATGTAGCTCGGGGAAATCCCCTTCATCACGCTGTACAGCGGCAGGATCATGAACGGCAGCAGAATGTGCACCATCGAGATGTAGACGCCTGTGCGGTTGAACACCAGCTCAAGCGGCTGGTCGATGATGCCCATGGCCATCAGCGCGCCGTTGATCAGGCCGCCCGACTGCAGCAGCACGATCCAGGCCGCCACCCGCACCAGGATCGATGTCCAGAAAGGCAACAGCACCAGAATCATCAGCAGGTTGCTCTGCCGGGTAGGCAGGTTGGCCAACAGGTAGGCCAGAGGGTAGGCCAGTACCAGGCAGATAGTGGTAATCACCACCCCCATCCACAGGGTACGGACAAAAATGTCCAGGTAAATGGCCTGGTCCGGGGTGGCCTTGGCCAGTTCACCAAGGTCATCGATGCGGTGGTCAACCGAGGCCAGCAGGTAGAAAGAAGTCACCGAACTGGTATTGCGGCGTATCGCCTGCCAATAAGCCGGGTCACCCCAACGCTCGTCGACAGCCTGCAAAGCGTCTTTATAAGAGGCAGGCTCAGCCTTGAATGGCAATGCCCGGGCAGTCTTGGTCAACAAGCTGCGGTAGCCGGCCAGCTCCATGTTCAAGCGTTTGGAAAGGTCACCAAGGGTATGGTTCTTGCGCGACTCGGCCAGGTCCTGGCTGAGCGCCTTGTAAACGTCCTCGCCAGGCAGGCTCTTGCCATCCCACTGGCTGATGACTTCCACCGTACGCGGTAGGCCGCCGACCACTTCCGGGTTACCGACGCTCTTGTACAGCAGCGCCGCAATCGGCACCAGGAACACCAGCAGAAGAAACAGCGCCAGCGGCGCGATCAACGCCTGCGCCTTCCAGCGGTTTACCCGCTCGGCGTGTTTGAGGCGCTGCTTGAGACTTGGATCTGCGCCTTCTTTGAGGGGCACTGCAATGGCCATGGCGAACTCCGCAATACAGGCTGAAATGGGGGCCGCTCTGCGGCCCCACACACTGGACGTTTACTTCTTCGCCGCCCAGGCGTTGAAGCGTTGCTCCAGCTGCTCGCTGTTGTCGGCCCAGAACGCCACGTCGATCTGCACCTGGTTGGCAATGTTCTCAGGCGTGGTCGGCATGTCTTTCTTCACTTCGTCCGACAGCAGGCTCACGGCCTTGGAGTTGGCCGGGCCATAGGCGATGTTCTCGGAGTAGATCTTCTGCTGCTCGGGCTTGACGCTGTAGGCGATGAACTTCTTCGCCTCTTCGACGTTCTTGGCACCCTTAGGGATCGCCCATGCATCAAAGTCGTAGATGCCGCCGTTCCACACCACTTTGAGGTTGCTCTCTTTCTGCACAGCGGCAATACGCCCGTTGTAGGCAGAACTCATGACCACGTCGCCAGAGGCCAAGAACTGTGGCGGCTGTGCACCCGCTTCCCACCACTGGATACTGGGCTTGAGTTCATCGAGTTTCTTGAAGGCGCGGTCCACACCCTCTTTGGTGCCCAGTACCTGATACACGTCCTTCGGTGCCACACCGTCGGCCATCAGGGCGAACTCCAGGGTGTACTTGGCGCCCTTGCGCAGGCCGCGCTTGCCAGGGAATTTCTTGGTGTCCCAGAAATCCGCCCAGCTGGTGGGTGCGGTCTTCAGTTTGTCAGCGTTGTAGGCCATGACCGTGGACCAAACGAAGAAACCTACGCCGCACGGCTGGATGGCGCCCTTCACATAATCGGACTCGTTACCGAACAGGGCCGGGTCTAGCTCTTCGAACATGCCCTCGTCGCAACCGCGCGCCAGCTCTGGCGACTCAACCTCTACCAGGTTCCACGACACACTCTTGGTGTCGACCATCGCCTTGACCTTGGCCATTTCGCCGTTGTACTCACCCGCGACAATCTTGCCATTACCCGCTTTTTCCCATGGCTCGTAGAACGCCTTGGCCTGGGCAGCCTTGTTGGCGCCCCCGAACGAGATCACGGTGAGGTCTGCGGCCATGGCCTGGCCAGCGGTGAACAGCCCCAACGCCAGGGCGGTCAGTTTCAACTGCTTACGCATTATTATTCTCTCCACAGTACAGGGTTGGTGAAGCAATCCATCAATGGGCTTCGGCAATCGGATCGAGCGCGCGGGCGTGCTCCACCTCCCAGCCCAGCGGTACTACATCGCCCACGGCCAATGCCGGGTCGAGCTCGGCAATAGGCTGCTTCACGAAGAAGTCGCCCTTGCCGCAGACTTCCAGACGCACGCGCACGTGGTCGCCCAGATAAATGAATTCGGCCACACGGCCAGAGAACCGGTTGACGCAGCTTTCACTGTGGCCATTCAGGCGCACGCGCTCCGGGCGAATCGATAGGGTCACCGGCTCGCCGGCCTGGCCGACATTCACCGCCAGCGCCTCAACCCGCTCGCCGCGAGGCAACTGCACCTGGCAACGGTTGCCATCGCTGGCCAGCAGGGTGCCGTTAATGCGGTTATTCTCGCCGATGAAGTTGGCGACGAAGGTGTTGCAAGGCTCTTCGTAGAGCGTGCGCGGGTCGGCGATCTGCTGGATTTCGCCCTGGTGGAACACCGCCACGCGATCTGACATGGTCAGCGCTTCGCCCTGGTCATGGGTTACGTACACCACGGTCACACCGAGGCGCTGGTGAATGTGCTTGATTTCCATCTGCATGTGTTCGCGCAGTTGCTTATCCAGTGCGCCGAGTGGCTCATCCATCAGCACCAGCTGAGGCTCGAACACCAATGCCCGGGCCAGCGCCACACGCTGCTGCTGGCCGCCAGACAGCTGGCCGGGGTAGCGTTTGGCGAAAGCGTCGAGCTGGACCATGTTCAGCACACGTTTGACCCGCTCGCTGATATCGGTCTTGCTCAGGTTGCGCACGGTCAGCGGAAAGGCCAGGTTCTCGGCCACGGTCATGTGCGGAAACAGCGCGTAGTTCTGGAACACCATGCCGATATCACGCTTGTGCGGCGGCACATTGTTGATCGAGCGGCCGCCAAGCTGGATTTCGCCGGCGGTGGGGGTCTCGAAGCCCGCCAGCATCATCAGGCTGGTGGTTTTGCCGGAGCCGGACGGGCCAAGCAGGGTGAGGAACTCGCCCTTGCGGATATCCAGGTTGAGGTCTTTGACGATCAGCGACTCGCCGTCGTAGCTCTTCTGCACACCACGGAAGCTGACCAGCGTTTCGCCGGTTGCAGCGTTCGACTTCGCCTCGCTCATGCCTGCACCTTCTTGTTGGATGACTGCGTAGGCAAAAGAGTAGAAGAGACGCAAGCGCCCGAAAATCGGGGGTAGTGAGAGAATGCCATCATCCGGATGGAAGACTTGTTGTAGGGATCGCCCTACAAAGATGGCGGGATTGGAATGCGCTCCAAAGCAGTCCACCGAACCTGTGGGAGCGGGCATGCCCGCGAAGAGGCCGGTGCAACCATAGAAATCAACCGGCAAGGCCCTTTCGCGGGCACGCCCGCTCCCACAAGGGCCTCGACAGGTTCAACGATTGCGTATGTCGCAATCAGACCAGCTTGTGCTCCATGGCGTATTTCACCAGCTCCGCCAGCGAGTTCACTTTCAACTTCTGCATCAGGCGCGCCTTGTGGGTGCTGATGGTCTTGCTCGACAGCGCCAACTGCTGGGCAATGTCGTTGACGTTGGCGCCCTGGGCCAGGCGCTCGAACACCGAAAACTCCCGCTCCGAGAGCAATGTGTGCAACGGCCGGGATTCGGTCAGGCCCACTTCGAACACCATGCGGTCGGCCAGCGACGGGTCGATATAACGTCCACCACCCGCCACCCGACGAATCGCCGTCAGTAGCAGCGCCGGATCACTGTCTTTGGTGGCATAGCCCGCAGCACCGGCCTTCAGCGCCCGCGCCGCCATCTGCGCCTCATCGTGCATCGACAGCATCAGGATCGCCGGCGCATCGTGCAACGCACGGATACGCGGGATCGCTTCCAGACCGTTCACACCCGGCATGGAGATATCCAGCAGTACCACCTCGCACGGTGTGTGGCGCAGGGTTTCGAGCAACTGCTCGCCGTTACCGGCCTCCCCCGCCACTTGCATGTCCTTGGCCAGGCCAATCAACTGTTTGATGCCTTCACGGACAATGGTGTGGTCTTCGGCCACCAGTACTCGAATCACGATTGCTCTCCTACTCCAACGGAATGGCCACGCTCAGGCTGGTGCCTTCACCCGGCTCACTGTCCAGCGCCATGCTCCCCCCCATCATCAGCACCCGCTCGCGCACACCCACCAGGCCAAACGAGGTGGGCCGGGTCTGCTCGCGGCAAAAGCCTTGGCCATCATCGCTGACCGTCATGCGCAACTGACCGCCCTCACGTACCAGTTCAATCTCCACGCTGTGTGCCTGGGCGTGACGCATCACATTGGTCAGCGCCTCCTGGAGGATACGAAACAGCCCGGTGGCTTTGGCATCACTCAATGCTGGCAGATTATCGGGTACTTGCACCAGACAGGGGATTTGCGTGCGCGCCTCGAAACGCCTCGCCTGCCATTCGATGGCCGAGGCAATACCGGCGTCGAGGATCGGCGGACGCAAGGCAGTGGCGACATCGCGCACCAACTGGAACAACTGGGCGATCAGGCGTTTCATGCTCGCCAGGCGTTCATTCAGGCCTGGGTCCAGTTCGGCATAGGCCAGCTCGCACATCGACACTTCCAGCTTGAGCACGGTCAGCATCTGCCCCAGTTCATCATGCACTTCCCGGGCGATACGGGCTTTTTCTTCTTCACGCACGCTCTCCAGGTGGGCCGAGAGTTCGCGCAGCTGCTCCTGGGACTTCGCCAGCGCCAGCTCGGCCCGCTTGCCCTGTGTGATGTCCCAGACTACACCGTCCCACACCACCTGGCCGTTGCCCAGGCGCCGGGCGCTGGCCTTGATATCGGCCCAGCGCTGTTCGCCCTGCCGGGTGAGGATGCGCCCCTGCCAGGACCAGTCCTGGTCGCTGGCCAAGGCCAGGTCCTGTACCCTGTGATAATCAGCACGGTCCTCGGGGTGTACCAGGTTGCGCAGCCCCATCTGCGGCTGCTGGATCTCGCTGGGCGCATAACCCACCAACGCCTCGCTACCCTCGCTGATATAGGGGAACTCCAGATCGCCCTCTGCCGGGTCACGCTCCAGGCGAAACACCAACCCGGGTACGTTGCCAGCAATGCCCTTGAGCCGCGCCTCGCTTTCGCGCAGGGCCGCCAGGGCGCGGTGGCGTTCGGTAACATCGGCGAGGTAGACCACCAGATATTCGGAGTCACGAAAACGCAGAAAGCTCAGCGACAGCTCCACGGGTAGCAAGCTTTGATCAGCCCGCCGGCACTGCGTCTCAAACTGACCGACACCACCCGCCCCCGTACGCGCGCCCTTCCACAGCTCTAGCCAGCGGTCCATGTTCAGGCTTGGCTCGAAGTCGCTCAGCGGCCGCTCCAGCAGTTCACCCTCGGTGTAGCCCAACATGCGCTCGGCAGCATGGTTGGCGTAACGCACATGGCTGTCCCAATTGACCCAGAGGATACCCACGGTGCTCTGATCGATGGCGAACTGGCTCAGGCGCAACGCCTCTTCGCGCACCTGGCGCTCCACAAGGCTTTCCCGCGCGGCCAACAGGCTGCGCTCCAGCTGGCGCTGCTGCCGGCGTTGCCACACCAGTGTGGCCATGGCACACAGCAGCAACATACCGAACAGCAAGGCGATGTTCTGCCAGAAGCCAGGCGACTCGCTCAGGCGCGGGTATTTCGGCTGCAACCAACGCTGATGCAGTTGTTCCAGCTCCTTGGCCGGCAGTGCCTGCAGGCCACGTTCAAGTACATCGGCCAGCAGCGGCCAGTCGCGCCGCGAACCGATACGCAACAGCTGCGGCAAGCCGACATCGCCGACCACCGCCAGCTCACCGAACTCGCTCTCGCGCGACAGGCGGCTGAGCTGCGCTTCATCCAGCACGGCGAAACTGGCCTGGCCACCGACCACCAGTTGCAAGGCCTCACGATCGTCTGGCACCCCCTGCAAGTTGAGGTTGCCGTAGTTGCCGCGCAGGTAATCCGCCAGGGGGCTGGGCATGCGCACCGCCACGCGTTGCTCGGCTTCAAGCTTTTCCAGCTCCACGGCCATGGCCCCGGTGCGCGGCCCCACCACCAGTTGTGGCACGCGCATGTACGGGTCGCTGAATAGCCACAGCCGCAGGCTGGCCGGCGTCTGGGTAAGGCCAGGGGCGAAGTCGATTTCGCCGCGCTGCAGGGCATGTTCCAAACTGGCCTGGTCGCTGAAGTTACGCCAGGTGAGGTCCAGCCGCAGCGCCTGCGCCAGGCTGTTCACCAGTTCCACATTGGCCCCGTAAAGTTGCTGCAGACGCCGGTCGAACTGGGCGTAGGGCGCCTGCAACACCAGGCCGACACGCAAACTGCGGTGGGTGTCCAGCCACTGCTGCTGATCAGGCTCCAGCACCACAGAGGGCAGCGCCTCGGGCTTGGCCCAGACAATCAAGGGCAGCCACAAGCAGCCGATAACCAACAGGCGACGCACTCGCTTCATCTATACGCTCGACTTGGCAAAGACGACCATGCAGCATGGCCGTCACGGGCAAATACTATTAGGCTGCCGGTTTCATTCTGGCCTTGGGTTGACTCATGTCCACACTTTATCGCACGACGCTGGCACTGTGCTGCCTGGCCTCGGTCCTTCCACTCGGCGCCCTGGCCGCTGATGCCGAAACACCACCTGCAAGTACCGTGGCACCGGCTGCCGAAGCCCCACGCCCCCCTTTGCTGGAACGCAGCCAAGAGGATGCCCTGGCGCTGGAGCGGCTGCTGCCCAAAGCTGAGCAGCAGACCCTTCAGGCCGGTGCCGACAGCTTCCTGGCCCTGTGGAAGCCGGCCAACGACAACGATCCGCAAGGGGCAGTGATCATTGTCCCCGGTGCTGGCGAAACGGCCGACTGGCCAAATGCAGTCGGCCCACTGCGGCAAAAATTCCCTGATATCGGCTGGCACAGCCTGAGCGTCAGCCTGCCCGACCTGCTCGCCGACAGCCCGCAAGCGCGGGTCGAAACCGCACCACCTGCAGCGCCTGCGCAAGACAAAGGCGAAAGCGCACCGGCCAAGGACGTGCCGGCCGACGCCAACGCCAACGTGGCCCAAGCCACGGCAGCCGATGCCGACACGGCAGAAAGCACCGACGCCGAACAAGCCAGCGAGCAGTCCGACCCGGCAGATGCCGAACGCATCTTCGCCCGCCTGGATGCCGCCGTGGCGTTCGCCCAGCAACACAACGCCCGCAGCATCGTACTGATCGGCCATGGTAGCGGTGCATATTGGGCGGCGCGCTACCTGAGCGAGAAGCAGCCACCGCAGGTACAAAAACTGGTGATGGTTGCTGCTCAGACACCTGCACGGGTGGAGCATGACCTGGAAAGCCTGGCCCCAACCTTGAAGGTACCGACAGCTGATATCTACTACGCGACCCGCAGCGCTGACCGCAACGCAGCCCAGCAACGCCTGCAGGCCAGCAAGCGGCAGAAGGATAGCCAGTATCGCCAGTTGTCGTTGATCGCCATACCGGGAAACAAAGCGGCGGAACAAGAGCAATTGTTCCGCCGGGTGCGGGGGTGGATAAGCCCTCAGGGTTGAGTTCGGCTTGATCCTTGTGGTGGGCCATCAAAGGCCGCGCCGCTTGCGGATCATGGAATAGGCCTGGTGCAACTCACGGGTACGCGCGGTCGCTTCACGCACCTGCGCCTCGCTGGCACCGGTACCCGCCAGCTTGTCCGGGTGATGCCGGCTGACAAGCCGACGATACGCCTGCTTGACCTTGTCAGTGTCGGTATCCGCCTCCACCGCCAGCAAGCGCAACGCTGCCGCATAGGTCATGGGCAAGCCCTCTGCCCCCGTGGCCTTGCGCGGCTCGTACTCCAGCGACATGGCCTGCACCTGGCGTCGGCTCATGCCGAGTTTCTGCCCCCAGTCCAGCAGCAGCTCACGCTCCTTGTTGCCCATCTTGCCGTCAGCCCAGACCATGCGCCAACAGGCCCGCAAGGTACCTTCCGCCGCGTGGGGCTGCTGGCGAATGCGCCGCAGGTGCCCGCCAAGGCGGTCCTTGCCCGCCTTGCCACGGTTGAACGCACTGATGGCGCGCAGCCGGGCAGCCTCGGCCAGGTCCAGGCGCACCATCTCCTGGCGCGCCTGCTGAATGTGCTGCTCGGCTACCCGACCATCGCACTTGGCCAGGCGCCCGAGCATTACGAACAACAATTCATCGTCGCGTAATGCAGGGCGCCCACCCAGGCGTTCGCGCATGTCTTCCCAGCCTTGCAAGCGCAGCCGGCGATCGATGGCCTGCCCAAGCAACGCACCGAGCAAGGCACCCGGTATGCTCGCAACAGCAAAGCCGGCACCCACCCCAATCACTGTGCTTGGCCACCACATGTCAGGCGCGCTCGCCGATCAGAGACTCAGCCTCGGCCAGGCGTTCAAGCGTGCCAACATCCACCCAGTGGCCACGATAGTGTTCGCCAGAAACCTTGCCAGCCGCCATCGCCTGACGCAGCAACGGTGCCAGCTTGAAGGCGCCGGCCTGACAACCTTCGAACAGCGCCGGGTGCAGCACCGAAATGCCGCTGAAGGTCAGCGTGCCTGGCGCGTCATCGCCGTCAACGACCTGCTCGCCCATCAGGCGGAAATCACCGCGGCCGTGATGGCCAGGGTTGTCGACCAGCACCAGGTGAGCCAGACCTTGCAGGGGAGCCTGCAGACGCGCGAAGTCGTAGTCGGTCCAGACATCGCCATTCACCAGCAGGAACGGCGCATCACCCAACAAAGGCAGGGCCTTGAAGATGCCGCCGCCGGTTTCCAGCGGTTCACCCTCAGGTGAATAGCGGATGCTCAGGCCGAAGCGGCTACCGTCACCCAAGTGTTCTTCGATCTGCTGGCCAAGCCAGGCATGGTTGATCACCACTTCGGTCACCCCCGCTGCCGCCAGGGCGCGCAGGTGGTACTCGATCAGCGGCTGGCCGGCGACCGGGACCAACGGTTTTGGGGTGTGCAGGGTCAGCGGGCGCATGCGCTCGCCCTTCCCCGCAGCCAGGATCATGGCCTTCATGCACGCGCTCCGGCCTGCAACTCGGCAATCAGCTCACCCAGCTCCGCCAATTCGGGCCGGCGACCGATCACTTCATCTATATAGGCGAAGAAACGCGGTACGTCGCCCAGGTAACGCGGCTTGCCGTCGCGGTGGCAGATACGGGCGAAGATGCCGATCACCTTCAGGTGGCGCTGCACGCCCATCAGGTCACTGGCGCGGTGGAAGGCTTCGAACTCGGCGTGCACCGGGATGCCGGCCGCCTGCGCCTGCTGCCAGTAGTCGCTCAGCCAGCCTTCGACCCGCGCCTGCGGCCAGCTGACAAAGGCGTCCTTGAACAGGCAAGTAATGTCGTAGGTGACCGGGCCATATACCGCATCCTGAAAGTCCAGCACACCAGGGTTGGGGCTGCTCTGCATCAGGTTGCGCGGCATGTAGTCACGGTGTACCAGCACCTTGGGTTGCGCCAGGGCGCTGTCGATCAGCAACTGGCTGACGCGCTGCCAGGTGGCCTTCTGTGTATCGGTGAAAGTCAGGCCCAGCTCACGCCCCACGTACCATTCGGGGAACAATTCCACTTCACGGCGCAGCAGGGCGTCGTCGTAGCTGGGCAGCGGCGCGTCCATCGGCAAACGCTGGAACTTCAGAAGGGCATCAATGGCGTCGGCGAACAGGCCATCGGCGTTGTCGGCATTGATGATGTCAAGGTATGTCTGAGTGCCCAGATCCCCGAGCAGCAAAAAGCCGCGTTCCAGGTCCTGGGCGTGGATCAGCGGCACATGTACGTCAGCGCCGGCCAGCAGGTGGTCGATGGCGACGAACGGTCGGCAATTCTCCTGCGGGGGGGGCGCATCCATGATCACGAAGCTGTGGCCAGCGCCCTGCCAGCGGAAATAGCGACGGAAGCTGGCGTCGCTGCTGGCAGCAGTCAAGCTGCCTGCAGGCACTTCGCCCCAGGCGTTGTCGCGGAAAAGATCATTGAGCTGCTCATCGAGCCAGACCGACAGTTGTTGCAGGCGTACATCGTGTTCAGGCATTGCAAGGGTCTCCGACGGCCCTAGCCGTCAAGCGGGTCATGCTTTATTATCCAGCATCTTTTTCAGACCATCGAGAGGCGTGCGGCCCCACACGCGGGCAGATGGCACGCAGGAAGCCCGGACTAATAAGATGGCATTGAAATCCCCCGCGTTTCGTAGAAAGTTTCCGTTGCTGGTAACCGGCGGTCTGCTGGCCCTGCAACCTCTGGCCACCTCATACGTAGTGGCAGCCGAACAATTCGACTGCCAAGTGTCCGCCGCCGGTGGTTGGGACTGCAAGCCCAAAACCCCAGTCAACAACCTGCCACCGCGCCCGGTGCACGAAGGTGCAGCCGTCAGTTCCGGTACCGAAGCTGCGGGCGAAGCCGAAACTGCGGACCGGCCCATGCTGGTTACCGAGGCCAAGGGCCGTGGCCTGAAGTCGCGCAGTGAAGACTACAGCCACCTGGACTGGGTTCCGCGTGAAAAGCTCACCGCCGCGCAGCTGGCTGAAACCGGCCCCTACTGCGGTGGCGCGTATATCGAGCCAACCCGCCCGGGCATGGCCGACACCACGCCGAAGGATGAGTCGCCGACCTACATCAATGCCAAGGTATCCAAGTACCAGCAGGAGCAACAGATCGCCACCCTCGCCGGTGACGTGGTGATGCGCCAGGGCAGCATGCAGGCCGAAGCCGACGAGGCCAACCTCTACCAGGCCGAAAACCGTGGCGAGCTCAAGGGCAACGTCAAGATCCGTGACAACGGTTCGCTGGTGGTCGGTGACGAGGCACAGATCCAGCTCGATACTGGCGAAGCCCAGGTCGACAACGCCGAATACGTGATGCACAAGTCGCACATTCGCGGCAATGCCCTGTACGCCAAGCGCAGCGAAAACGCCATCATCCGCCTCAAGGACGGTACGTACACCACCTGCGAACCGGGCAGCAACGCCTGGCAGTTGAAGGGCAACAACATCACCCTGAACCCGGCAACCGGTTTCGGTACCGCGACCAACGTCACGCTGCGGGTCAAGGATTTCCCGGTGTTCTACACACCGTACATCTACTTCCCGATCGACGACCGTCGCCAGTCCGGTTTCCTGCCGCCATCGTTCAGCACCAGCAGCGACACCGGCTTCATGCTGGTCACGCCGTATTACTTCAACCTGGCGCCAAACTACGACGCCACGTTGTACCCGCGTTACATGGCCAAGCGCGGCCTGCTGATGGAAGGCGAGTTCCGCTATCTGACGCCTTCCAGCGAAGGCCAGTTCGGCGGCGCCTACCTGAACGACAAGAACGACGACCGCAAAGACCAGACTGATTACAAAGATCAGCGCTGGATGGTCAACTGGCAGCACAAGGGCGGGCTGGACGAGCGCCTGATGGCCGAGGTGGACTACACCGACATCAGCGACCCGTTCTACTTCCAGGACCTGGAGTCCGACCAGATCGGTGTTGAGAGCAAAGACCTGCTGGACCAGCAGGGTGCGCTGACCTACCGTGGCAACGGCTACACCGCAAGGTTGAACGTGCATGCCTACGAAATGGCGACCATTTCGAAGATCACGCCGTACGACCGCCTGCCGCAGATTACCCTGAACGGTAAGCTGCCGTTCGAGCCGGGTGGCTTGAACTTCGGATATGAAACCGAAGCCGTTCGCTTTGATCGCGACCTGAAAAACGACTTCGTTCTGGACGAGGACGGTAACCCGGACTTCTCTGCCGGTGCAGCAGGCCGCCGTCTGGACGAGAACGTCAGCGGTATTGCCCGCGCCAACGGCAACCGCTTCAACGTTGCACCGTCGATCAGCCTGCCGATGGAAGCCAGCTACGGTTTCCTGACTCCGAAGCTGAAATACGCGTACACGCACTATGACCTGGACCTGGACAGCCAGGGCAAGGCCCAGGCCGTCACCCAGTCGGCCAATCCTGCGTACGGCAGCTACAACAGTTCGCTGAACCGGGACGTACCTATTTTCAGCGTGGACAGCGGCCTCTACTTCGACCGCAAGACATCGATGTTCGGTACCGACTACAAACAGACTCTCGAACCGCGCCTGTTCTACCTCTACGTCCCGTACAAAGACCAGAGGGACATCCCGCTCTTCGACTCGGGCGAAACGCTGTTCAGCTACGATTCGCTTTTCCGTGACAACCGCTTCAGCGGTACCGACCGTATCGGCGACGAGAACAAACTGTCGCTGGGCGTGACAACCCGCTGGATCGAAGAGAATGGCTTCGAGCGGCAGAACTTCAGCATCGGCCAGGCCTATTACTTCAAGGATCGCAAAGTCCAGTTGCCGGGTATCGACTACCGCACCCGCACCGACTCGCAGTCCGACGTGTCGCCGTACGCGCTGATGTACAACTACTACTTCAACCGCGACTGGCGCTTCAATTCGAACTACAACTGGGACCCGGACACCCGCAGCCCACGCTCGGGCGCCGCGATGTTCCACTACCAGCCTGAAGACAACCCGAACAAGGTGGTCAACCTCGGTTATCGCTACCGTAACGACACCATCGCCTATGACTCCGCGACCGGTACCTGGAAAGTGGGCGGCGGTGACTATGGCACCCCGGGCAGCCCTAACTACGTGAAGGACTACTACAAGATCCAGCAGCATGACTTCTCGGTCATCTGGCCGATCGTTCCACAGTGGAACGTTATCGCCCGCTGGCAGCATGACTACAACCGCAACCGCACCCTGGAAGCCATGGGCGGTTTCGAATACGACAACTGCTGCTGGAAGCTGCGCCTGATCAACCGTTACTGGATCGACTACGACGATTTCAGCCAGGCCCTTCCACAGAACGAAAAAGGCGACCACGGTGTCTTCCTTCAGATCGTCCTGAAAGGCCTCGGCGGCGTAGTTGGCAACAAGGTCGAGTCTTTCCTCGACCAAGGCATTCAAGGTTACCGTGAACGTGAAGACCAAGCTTATTGATCGTCTGCGCCCAGTGTTGCTGGGCGCCGCTTTGCTGAGTGGCGCGGTGCATGCCGCGGTGCAACCTCTTGATCGCGTGGTGGCTATCGTCGACAACGACGTGGTCATGCAAAGCCAACTGGAACAGCGTGTCCATGAAGTCCAGCGAACAATCGCCAAGCGCGGCGGCGGCGTACCGCCGACCAGCGCCCTGGAACCGCAGGTACTGGAACGCCTGATCGTCGAGAACCTGCAGTTGCAGATCGGCGAGCGCTCCGGCATCCGCATCACCGACGAAGAGCTGAACCAGGCCATTGGTACCATTGCCCAGCGCAATGGTATGTCGCTGGACCAGTTCCGCGCGGCGCTGGCCCATGACGGCCTGTCGTTCGACGACGCTCGCGAGCAGGTCAAGCGCGAGATGATCATCAGCCGCGTGCGCCAACGCCGCGTTGCCGAACGCATTCAGGTGTCCGAGCAGGAAGTGAAGAACTTCCTGGCCTCGGATCTGGGCAAGATGCAGATGTCGGAAGAGTACCGCCTGGCCAACATCCTCATCCCGACCCCGGAAGCCGCCAACTCGGACGATATCCAGAAAGCGGCCCGCAAGGTCGGTGACGTGTACCAGCAACTGCGCCAGGGCGCGGACTTCGGCCAGATGGCGATTGCCAATTCCGCCAGCGAAAACGCACTGGAAGGCGGCGAGATGGGCTGGCGTAAAGCCGGTCAGCTGCCACCTGACTTCGCCAAGATGCTCAGCAGCATGCCAGTGGGCGAAATTACCCAGCCTATTCGCATCCCCAACGGCTTCATCATCCTCAAGCTCGAGGAGAAGCGCGGTGGCAGCGAGAACGTGCTGCGTGACGAAGTGCATGTACGCCACATCCTGATCAAGCCAAGCGAGATCCGCAGCGAGGCGGCCACCAAGCAGCTGGCCGAGCGCCTGTACGAGAGGATCAAGAGCGGCGAAGACTTCGGCGAACTGGCCAAGAGCTTCTCGGAAGACCCGGGTTCGGCACTCAACGGTGGCGACCTCAACTGGGTCGACCCGAACAGCCTGGTACCGGAGTTCCGTGAACAGATGGCCAATGCCCAGCAAGGCGTAGTGACCAAACCGTTCAAGACCCAGTACGGCTGGCACGTTCTGGAAGTGCTGGGCCGCCGCGCCACCGACAGCACCGAGCAGGCTCGCGAACAGCAGGCACTGAGCGTACTGCGCAATCGCAAGTACGACGAAGAGCTGCAAACCTGGCTGCGCCAGATCCGCGACGAAGCCTACGTTGAAATCAAGCTGCCTGGCGCTGACCAGGCCGCCCAGTGAAGCCCCTGCGCTTCGCCGTCACCCCCGGCGAGCCGGCCGGCATAGGTCCCGACCTGTGCCTGCTGCTCGCCGCAGACGCCCAGCCTCACCCCCTGATCGCCATCACCAGCCGTGACCTGCTCGCCGAGCGGGCCACGCAGCTGGGGCTGGCCGTCAGCCTGCTGCCGGTAGCCCCGGGCCAATGGCCTGACCTCCCGGCACCCGCAGGTAGCCTGTACGTCTGGGATACCCCCTTGGCGGCCCCGGTGGTGCCAGGCCAGCTCGACAAGGCCAACGCAGCGTTCGTGCTGGAAACCCTGACCCGCGCCGGGCAAGGCTGCCTGGACGGGCACTTCGCCGGGATGATCACGGCCCCGGTGCACAAGGGTGTGATCAACGAAAGCGGTATCGCCTTTTCCGGGCATACCGAATTCCTTGCCGAACTGACCCGCACCGCACAAGTGGTAATGATGCTGGCCACCCGCGGCCTGCGCGTGGCCCTGGTGACCACGCACCTGCCACTGCGTGATGTTGCCGACGCTATCACTGCAGAGCGCGTCGAACGTGTAACCCGTATCCTGCATGCCGACATGCGCGACAAGTTTGGCATTGCCAACCCGCGTATCCTCGTGTGCGGCCTCAACCCGCACGCGGGCGAGGGCGGCCACCTGGGCCGCGAAGAAATCGACATCATCGAGCCGACCCTGGCCCGCCTGCGCACCGAAGGCATGGACCTGCGCGGGCCGCTGCCGGCCGATACCCTGTTTACCCCCAAATATCTGGAGCACTGCGATGCGGTGCTGGCGATGTACCACGACCAGGGCCTTCCCGTACTCAAGTACAAAGGCTTCGGCGCTGCAGTGAACGTGACCCTGGGCCTGCCGATCATCCGCACGTCGGTTGACCACGGCACCGCCCTGGACCTGGCCGGCACAGGCAAAGTCGACACCGGCAGCCTGCGCGTCGCACTGGAAACCGCCTACCAGATGGCCGAGAACCGACCATGAACGAGCAATACCAACACCGGGCGCGCAAGCGCTTCGGCCAGAACTTCCTGCACGACGCCGGTATCATCGACCGCATCCTGCGCGCCATCAACGCCAAGGCCGGCGAACACCTGCTGGAAATCGGCCCGGGCCAGGGCGCCCTGACCGAAGGCCTGCTGGGCAGTGGCGCACAGCTGGACGTGGTGGAGCTGGACAAAGACCTGGTGCCGATCCTGCAGCACAAGTTCGCCGATCGCAGCAACTTCCGCCTGCATCAGGGCGACGCCCTGAAGTTCGACTTCAACCAACTGGGCGTGCCGCCGCGCAGCCTCAAGGTGGTTGGCAACCTGCCCTACAACATCTCCACCCCGCTGATCTTCCACCTGCTCAGCCATGCTGGGTTGATCCGCGACATGCACTTCATGCTGCAGAAGGAAGTGGTCGAGCGCATGGCCGCCGGCCCTGGCGGTGGTGACTGGGGGCGCCTGTCGATCATGGTGCAGTACCACTGCCGCGTGGAGCACCTGTTCAATGTCGGCCCTGGTGCCTTCAACCCGCCGCCGAAAGTGGATTCGGCGATCGTCCGCCTGGTGCCGCACGAAGTGCTGCCGTTCCCGGCCAAGGACCACCTGCTGCTGGAGCGCGTCGTTCGCGAAGCGTTCAACCAGCGCCGCAAGACCCTGCGCAACACCATGAAAGGCCTGCTGGACAGCGCCGCCATCGAGGCTGCCGGCGTTGATGGCAGCCTGCGCCCTGAACAGCTCGACCTGGCAGCCTTCGTGCGCCTGGCTGACCAACTGGCTGATCAGCAACAAGCCTGATTTAGCCTGTACCGGCCTTATCGCGGTTAAACCCGCGAAGGGGCCGGCATAGTCAACACCCCAAGCCCGATCACTGCTGGCCCTCCCCCCTCCCAATGGCCTAGACTGCATTATTGCGTCAGTTCGCCCAAGGCCCTTGCATGTCCGACCCCCGCTATCAAATCGACGTCAGCGTCGTGACCCGCTACCTGAAAGAACAATCCGACCCCGAAAACAGTCGTTTCGCTTTCGCCTACACCATTACCGTGCAGAACAATGGCTCGCTCACGGCCAAGCTGCTATCGCGCCACTGGCTGATCACCAACGGTGACGGCGAGGTTGAGGAAGTACGCGGTGCCGGTGTGGTTGGCCAGCAACCCAACATCGACCCTGGCCAGAGCCATACTTACAGCAGTGGTGCCGTCATCAGCACCCGCGTTGGCACCATGCAGGGCAGCTACCAGATGTTCGCCGAAGACGGTAAGCGCTTCGACGCCGAGATTGCCCCCTTCCGCCTGGCAGTGCCCGGGGCGCTGCACTGATGGCTACCTACGCCGTCGGTGACCTGCAGGGCTGCCTGCAGCCACTCAAATGCCTGCTCGATCGCGTCAGTTTCAACCCCGCCGTCGACCGCCTGTGGCTGGTGGGCGACCTGGTCAACCGCGGCCCCGAGTCACTGGAAACCCTGCGCTTCCTGTACTCGATCCGTGATTCACTGGTCTGCGTGCTGGGCAACCATGACCTGCACCTGCTGGCCGCCTGGCACAACGTCGAGCGCCTCAAGAAAAGCGACACACTGCGCGAGATCATTGAAGCGCCGGACGCCGACCAGCTGCTCGACTGGCTACGCCAGCAAAAGCTGCTGCATTACGACGAGCCCCGCGGCATCGCCCTGGTTCACGCCGGCATACCGCCACAATGGACCCTTGGCAAAGCCCTGGAACTCGCCGCCGAGGTCGAGGAAGTGCTGCGTGACGACACCCGCCTGCAGCTGTACCTCGAAGGCATGTATGGCAACGAGCCGAACAAGTGGCGCAAGAACCTCGCCGGCGTCGAACGCCTACGGGTCATCACCAACTACTTCACCCGCATGCGCTTTTGCACTGCCGATGGCAAACTCGACCTCAAGAGCAAGGAAGGCCTGGGTAGCGCGCCCAAAGGCTACAAAGCCTGGTACGCGCACAAAGACCGCCGCTCACGCCACGTGAAGATCATCTTTGGCCATTGGGCCGCTCTGCAGGGTGAGGTCACCCAGCCCGACGTCATCGCCCTGGACACTGGCTGTGTATGGGGTGGAGCCATGACCCTGTACAACGTTGACAGCGGTGAATACCACCGCTGCGACTGCGCCGACGACGGCACCCTGCGCCAACCGGCACAACCCACTACACTCAACGACCACACCTGAAGGAAGTAGTACCCATGAGCGAATTCAAGCGCATCCCTCCTGAGCAGGCCTTGGAGCTTCGCAAGAAAGAAGGTGCGGTCGTGGTCGACATTCGCGACCCGCAGGCCTTTGCCGCCGGCCACATCACCGGCGCCCGGCACCTGGACAACCACTCGGTCGCCGATTTCATCCGCAACGCCGACCTCGACGCGCCAACCCTGGTGGTCTGCTATCACGGCAATTCCAGCCAAAGCGCTGCCGCCTACCTGGTAGGCCAAGGTTTCTCCGACGTTTACAGCGTGGACGGCGGCTTCGAACTGTGGCGCGCGACCTACCCGGCCGAGACCGCTCAGGGCAACGCTGAATAATTTTTTATTTTCCCCTGCAGCCCGTGCCCCGCGCGGGCTTGCGGCTTATCTGACGAACGGTCGTTCGTCACTTCTGCCTTTCTCGCCCCTTGATCTTGCAGATAACCAACTACGCTTAAGCTCAGGCCATCCAAAAAGGGGAGAGCCGGTACACCGGCGTGCGGGTCATCGGTAGCGTTACAGGGTGTTCTGGGGGGTATACAGCAATCGGCCAACCCGGTTGCATGCCAGCATCAGCTGACTGATCCGGCGTCGTCTCCACGTATCGAGCGAGGTGACGTCATGAGTATTTTTAGCCACTTCCAACAACGTTTCGAGTCTACGCGCCAGGAAGAACTCTCGCTGCAGGAGTACCTCGAGCTGTGCAAAGAGGATCGCAGTGCCTACGCATCGGCGGCCGAACGGCTGTTGCTGGCCATCGGTGAGCCAGAGCTGATCGACACCTCTACCAACTCCAGGCTGTCGCGCATCTTCTCCAACAAGGTTATCCGCCGCTATCCGGCCTTTGCCGACTTCCATGGCATGGAAGAGTGCATCGACCAGATCGTGTCGTACTTCCGCCACGCCGCCCAAGGCCTGGAAGAGAAGAAACAGATCCTCTATCTGCTGGGCCCGGTAGGCGGCGGCAAGTCCTCGCTGGCGGAAAAACTCAAGCAGCTGATGGAAAAGGTACCGTTCTACGCGATCAAGGGCTCGCCGGTATTCGAGTCACCTCTGGGCTTGTTCAATGCCACCGAAGATGGGGCCATTCTCGAGGAAGAGTTCGGTATCCCACGGCGCTACCTCAACACCATCATGTCGCCTTGGGCCACCAAGCGCCTGCAGGAATTTGGCGGTGACATCTCCAAGTTCAAGGTGGTGAAGCTGTACCCGTCGATTCTTAACCAGATCGCCATTGCCAAGACCGAACCCGGCGATGAAAACAACCAGGACATTTCTGCCCTGGTCGGCAAGGTCGATATCCGCAAACTTGAGGAATACCCACAGAACGACGCCGATGCTTATAGCTACTCGGGCGCGCTGTGCCGGGCCAACCAGGGCCTGATGGAATTCGTCGAAATGTTCAAGGCGCCGATCAAGGTCCTGCACCCCTTGCTCACCGCCACTCAGGAAGGCAACTACAACAGTACCGAAGGCCTTGGGGCGATCCCCTATACCGGTATTCTGTTGGCGCACTCCAACGAATCGGAGTGGCACACCTTCCGCAACAACAAGAACAACGAAGCGTTCATCGACAGGATCTATATCGTCAAGGTGCCGTACTGCCTGCGGGTCAGCGATGAAATCAAGATCTACGACAAGTTGCTGATCAACAGCTCGCTGTCCAAGGCCCACTGTGCGCCAGACACGCTCAAGATGTTGGCTCAGTTCACTGTGCTTTCGCGCCTGAAAGAGCCAGAGAACTCCAATATCTATTCCAAGATGCGCGTTTACGACGGGGAAAACCTCAAGGACACCGATCCAAAGGCCAAGTCGATTCAGGAATACCGGGACGCCGCGGGTGTCGACGAAGGCATGAACGGCCTCTCGACTCGCTTTGCCTTCAAGATCCTGTCCAAGGTGTTCAACTTCGACCCACACGAAATTGCCGCCAACCCGGTGCACCTGCTGTATGTGCTCGAACAGCAGATCGAACAGGAACAGTTCCCGGCTGAAGTGCGCGAACGCTATCTGCGCTACCTGAAGGAATACCTGGCGCCGCGCTACATCGAGTTTATCGGCAAGGAAATCCAGACCGCCTACCTCGAGTCCTACAGCGAATACGGCCAGAACATCTTCGACCGCTACGTGCTGTACGCAGACTTCTGGATCCAGGATCAGGAATACCGCGACCCGGAAACCGGCGAAATTCTTAACCGCATTGCGCTCAACGAAGAACTGGAGAAGATCGAGAAACCGGCAGGTATCAGCAACCCGAAAGACTTCCGCAACGAGATCGTCAACTTCGTACTGCGCGCACGCGCCAACAACAATGGCAAGAATCCAAGCTGGCTGAGTTATGAAAAGCTGCGGGTCGTGATCGAGAAGAAAATGTTCTCCAACACCGAAGACCTGCTGCCCGTCATCAGCTTCAACGCCAAGGCCAGCAAAGAGGACCAGAAGAAACACAACGACTTCGTCACCCGGATGGTGGAGCGTGGCTATACCGACAAACAGGTGCGCCTGCTGTCGGAATGGTACCTGCGGGTCAGGAAATCGCAATAAAGCGGCAAGCTACGAGCCGCAAGCTGCAAGCTGCCTGGCGTTGGCATTGCCGCCCGCGTCACAGCTTGCAGCGGCGGTGGCTGCTCTTTCTTGCAGCTTGAAGCTTGTGGCTTGCAGCTTGTGGGTTGCAGCTGCATCCAGTCACCGGAGGGACCATGAGCTACGTTATAGACCGACGCCTGAACGGCAAGAACAAGAGCACGGTCAACCGCCAGCGCTTCCTGCGGCGGTACCGCGAACATATCAAAAAGGCCGTCGAAGAGGCGGTGAGCCGCCGTTCCATCATGGATATGGAACACGGCGAGCAGATCAGTATTCCCGGACGCGACATCGACGAACCGGTCTTGCATCATGGTCGTGGGGGCAAACAGACCATCGTGCACCCTGGCAACAAAGAATTCACGGCAGGTGAACACATCCCACGGCCGCAAGGCGGTGGAGGTGGTGGCGGTCGCGGCAAGGCCGGCAATTCCGGCGAGGGCATGGACGAGTTCGTCTTCCAGATCACCCAGGAAGAATTTCTCGAATTCATGTTCGAGGACCTTGAGCTACCCAACCTGGTCAAACGTCACCTGACTGGCGCCGACACCTTCAAGACCGTTCGGGCCGGCATCGCCAACGAAGGCAACCCGTCACGCATCAACATCGTGCGCACCCTGCGCTCGGCCCATGCCCGGCGTATCGCCCTGACCGGCAGCAGCCGCGCCCTGCTGCGCGAAGCACAAAAGGAACTCGACCGCCTGCGGGTCGAAGAGCCGGACAATTTCACCGATATCCAGGAAATCGAACAGGAAATCGAGCGCCTGAAAGCGCGTATCAACCGCCTGCCCTTCCTCGACACCTTCGACCTCAAGTACAACCTGCTGGTCAAGCAACCCAACCCAAGCTCGAAGGCGGTGATGTTCTGCCTGATGGACGTATCCGGCTCGATGACCCAGGCCACCAAGGACATCGCAAAGCGCTTCTTCATCCTGCTGTACCTGTTCCTCAAGCGTAACTACGAGCGCATCGAAGTCGTTTTCATTCGCCACCACACCAGCGCCCGGGAAGTCGATGAAGAAGAGTTCTTCTACTCGCGGGAAACCGGCGGCACCATCGTTTCCAGTGCCCTCAAGCTGATGCAGGAGATCATGGCCGAGCGCTACCCGGCCAGCGACTGGAATATTTATGCCGCGCAAGCTTCCGATGGCGACAACTGGAACGACGACTCGCCGATCTGCCGCGACATCCTCTCCAAACAGATCATGCCGCATGTGCAGTACTACACTTACGTTGAGATCACCCCCCGTGAACACCAGGCGCTGTGGTATGAGTACGAGCGTATCGGCGATGCTTTCCCCGACACGTTCGCCCAACAGCAGCTGGTATCGGCCGGCGACATCTACCCGGTCTTCCGTGAACTCTTCCAGCGCAGGTTAGCCACATGACCGCCAGAGCACAGAGACGCCAACCCATTTCCACTGGGTCCGAGTGGACGTTCGAGCTGATCCAGACCTACGACCGGGAAATCAGCCGTCTGGCCGAGCGTTACGCCCTGGACACCTACCCCAACCAGATCGAGGTAATCACTGCCGAACAGATGATGGACGCCTACGCATCTGTCGGCATGCCGCTGGGCTACCACCACTGGTCCTACGGCAAGCAGTTCCTCAGCACGGAAAAGTCCTACAGCCGGGGCCAGATGGGCCTGGCCTACGAGATCGTGATCAACTCCGACCCTTGTATCGCTTACCTGATGGAAGAAAACACCATGTGCATGCAGGCACTGGTGATTGCCCACGCTTGCTACGGCCATAACAGCTTTTTCAAGGGCAATTACCTGTTCCGCACCTGGACTGACGCCAGTTCGATCATCGACTACCTGGTGTTCGCCAAGCAGTACATCGCCCAGTGCGAAGAGCGCCACGGTATTGATGCAGTGGAGGACCTGATCGACTCCTGCCATGCCCTGATGAACTACGGTGTCGACCGCTACAAGCGGCCCTATCCTATTTCTGCCGAAGAAGAGCGGCGCCGGCAACAGGAGCGCGAAGAGCATCTTCAGCGTCAGATCAACGACCTTTGGCGGACAATTCCGAAGAACGCCGAAAAGGGCAACGACCGCGATGAGGGGCGCTTCCCCGCCGAACCGCAGGAAAACATCCTGTATTTCATCGAAAAAAACGCCCCGCTGCTTGAACCCTGGCAACGTGAGGTAGTGCGCATCGTGCGCAAGATCGCCCAGTACTTCTACCCCCAGCGCCAGACCCAGGTGATGAACGAAGGTTGGGCAACCTTCTGGCACTACACCCTGATGAACGACCTGTACGACGAGGGGCTGATTACCGAAGGCTTCATGATGGAGTTCTTGCAGTCGCACACCAGCGTGGTGTTCCAGCCCGGCTTCGACAGCCCGTACTACAGCGGCATCAACCCCTACGCGCTGGGCTTTGCGATGTACACCGACATCCGCCGCATGTGCGAAAACCCCACCGAAGAAGATCGCCACTGGTTCCCCGAAATTGCCGGCAGCGACTGGCTTTCTACCATCAAGTTCGCCATGAGCAGCTTCAAGGACGAGAGCTTCATCCTGCAGTACCTGTCGCCCAAGGTGATGCGCGACCTCAAGTTGTTCAGCATCCTCGATGACGACCAGCGCGACGACCTGCTGGTGCCTGCCATCCATGATGAGGCCGGCTACCGGGTGATTCGGGAGCAACTGGCAGCGCAGTACAACCTGGGCAACCGTGAACCGAACGTACAGATCTGGAGCGTCGACCGCCGCGGAGACCGCTCACTGACCCTGCGACACCAGCAACACAACCGCAAACCGCTGGGGGACTCGACCGACGAAGTGCTCAAGCACCTGCATCGCCTGTGGGGCTTCGATATCCACCTGGAGACCGTGCAAGGCGAGCAAGTGATGAGTACTCACCACATGCCGCCGCGCGGCGAGCATAGCGAAAGCGCCGACTACGGCCGCATGGACCTGGCCGTTATCCACCACCTCTGATGCAACTCCATGACCGCCGACGGGTTATCCTGTCGGCAGTTATGGAGAGCTGCACATGCACATCTACAAAGTTGGCGGCGCCGTGCGCGACCGCCTGCTCGGCCGCCCTGTCAGCGATATCGACTGGCTGGTGGTGGGCGCCACAGTCGAAGAAATGCTCGCCAAGGGCTATCGGCCGGTGGGCGCCGATTTCCCGGTGTTCCTGCACCCGAAAACCGGCGAGGAATACGCCCTGGCGCGCACCGAGCGCAAGAGTGGGCGAGGCTACGGCGGGTTCACTTTTCACGCCAGCCCCGACGTAACCCTGGAAGAGGACCTGATCCGTCGCGACCTGACCATAAATGCGATGGCCGAGGATGAAGCCGGCACGCTATACGACCCCTACCAAGGCAAGAAAGATCTGGATCAACGCCTGCTACGCCATGTTTCCCCGGCATTCGCCGAAGATCCTCTACGCGTGCTGCGTGTTGCCCGCTTTGCTGCCCGCTATGCGCCACTGGGTTTCCGGGTTGCCGATGAAACCTTGACGCTGATGCGCCAGATCAGCGCCTCGGGCGAACTGCAGGCACTCACTGCTGAGCGCAGCTGGAAGGAAATCGAGCGCGCGCTGATGGAAGTGCAACCACAGGTATTCTTCAAGGTGCTGAGCGCGTGCGGGGCCCTGCAGGAGCTGCTGCCTGAGCTCGATGACGGCTCCCGGACACTGTCGGCGCTGGAGCAGGCGGCGGCGCACGAACAACCGCTGCACGTGCGCTGGGCCTGCCTGTTGCGCGGGCTGGCACCGACATCGATCAAAACCGTCAACCAGCGCCTGAAGGCACCGCGTGAATGCCAGGAACTGGCCATGCTGACAGGGGAGTGCCTGGCGCAGGGCAATCAGGCGCTCGACCTGCCGGCCACGGCACTGCTGGAGCTGTTGCAGAAGTTCGATGTCTACCGACGGCCGCAGCGGTTCGAGGATTTTGTGGTCGTTTGCGAAATGGCGGCGTTGGGCGATGGCGAGCAGGGTTATCCACAGGCCGATTACCTGCGAGGCGCAGCAGCGGCGGCGCGAGCGGTGGATGTGAAGCCGTTGGTGCAAGCCGGGCTGACGGGTCAGGTACTGGGCGAAGCACTCAAAGGTGAACGGCTGAAAGCACTCGAGGCTTACCAGCGCGGCTAGACCTACCGGCCTCTTCGCGGCTGAAGCCGCTGTAGGAGCGGGTTCACCCGCGAAAGGGCCGGGCCTGCTGGCCAATTTCCGACCGCTGTTCACCGTCGCAGCCACCACCGTATTCGCGGGTAAACTCGCTCCTACAGGGGGCACACATCAGAGGTTGGGCACAGGCCGTGTAGGGGCGGGTTTACCCGCGAAGAGGCCGATACAGGCTTAAGCGGGCGTCAACTGCAACCCGCGCCACTCAAAGGCGACTGGGGCGAGTACCTGATCGATCTGCGCTTCCTGCCACAGCTGCGCCATGCGCTTGCCCACCCCTGGATGCACCAGGTCGGGCGCCAGCAACGAAAGCGGCCACAGCACAAAGGCGTTCTTCAGGATCTCGGCCCGGGGCAGTACCAGCCCATCGAAGGTACCGTGCAAATCGCCATACATCAGCACGTCGATATCCAGCGGCAACCCTTTGCGGTCCGGTGCATAGCGGCCATTGTCGGCCTCGATGAACTTCAGCCGGCGGTCCAGCTCGATCAACGGCAACGCGGTTTGCCCGGTCACCACGAAGTTGATGAACGGCCCGCTCTTGATGCCCACCGCCTGGCTTTCGAAAGCCGGCGAACAGCGCATGTCGGTCAGGATGCCAGCCAACGCATCGAGCCCGGCGCACAAATGCGCCTCACGGTCGATATTGCTGCCCAGGCCCAGGTAAACCGTGCTCAAAGACATCCGCGCTCGATCTCCACGCCTACACCACCACGGGCCGCCGGCACCGCGCCCGGCTTGGTCAGCTTCAACCGCACCCAGGGGATGTGGAACTCGTCCATCAAGGTGGCCACCAGGCGCTCGGCAAATGTTTCAACCAGCTCGAAACGGGCCTGTTCGGCAAACGCCTGGATGCGCGCCGACACACTGGCATAGTCCAGCGCCAGGTTCAGGTCGTCTCCGGCGGCAGCCGGGCGGTTGTCCCAGGCAAAGCTAAGGTCCAGGCGCAAGCACTGGCGAATATCCCGCTCCCAGTCATAGGCACCGATGACGGTATCGACTTCCAGGCCTTCGATGAACACTCTGTCCAAGCACTTCTCTCCACAGCACGACAAGGGCGACTGGCGCCGTTAGAATCAGGGCGTCCTCGCCCGGAATAGTTAGCATGTTTTGGTTACTGGCGTTGCTCGCCTACCTGCTCGGCTCGCTGTCCTTCGCCATTGTTCTCAGCCGCCTTTCGGGCAGCCCGGACCCGCGTTCCAGCGGTTCAGGCAATGCCGGCGCCACCAACATGCTACGCCTGGCAGGCCGTAAACTGGCGATCCTGACCCTGCTTGGCGACCTGTGCAAGGGCCTTTTGCCGGTATTGCTCGCCCGCGCTGCCGGGCTGGACCTGCACGCGCAGGCCTGGGTGGGCATATGCGCGGTGCTGGGCCACCTGTTCCCCCTGTACTTCCGCTTCAAGGGCGGCAAGGGTGTGGCGACGGCTGCCGGCATGCTCATGGGCCTGTATTTCCCGGCCGCGCTGCTGGCCATCGGCGCCTGGCTGCTGACCTTCTACCTCACGCGCACCAGCTCACTGGCGGCACTGATTGCCACGCCACTCACCCTGCCATTGCTGGCCTGGCGCGAGCCCGAGGCCCTGCTGCCGATCAGCGTACTGACTTTGATGATCGTGTGGCGCCACCGCAACAACCTGCGCGACTTGTTTGCAGGGCGCGAACGGCACTTCTGAACCTTCGACGCCCTACCTTACAGCGGCGGCAACTGCTCCATCGGCCAGCGTGCCTGCACGCTGATCGCCAGGTCTTGCTGCTGCCCGGCCAACAGGCGCTGGCAACCGGCGTAGGCGATCATCGCACCATTGTCGGTACAGAATTGTGGGCGCGCGTAGTACACGTTGCCCTTGATGCTACCGAGCATGTCCTCCAGGGACGCGCGCAGGGCCTTGTTGGCACTCACGCCACCCGCGATGACCAGGCGCTTGAGGCCGGTCTGCTTGAGCGCCCGCTTGCACTTGATGGTCAAAGTCTCCACCACCGCCTGCTGGAATGCCAGAGACAGGTCGCAACGGGTTTGCTCACTGTCGTCGCCAGCATTCTTGCATTGCTGCCAGGTGTTCAGGGCGAAGGTCTTGAGGCCACTGAAGCTGAATTCCAGGCCTGGCCGATCGGTCATTGGCCGCGGGAACACGAAGCGCCCGGCCACACCCTGTTCGGCCAGACGCGCGATTTCCGGACCACCGGGATAATTGAGGCCGATCAGCTTGGCGGTCTTGTCGAACGCTTCACCGGCAGCGTCGTCCAGGCTCTCGCCCAACAGTTCGTACTGACCGATGCCATCGACCCGGACCAGCTGGGTATGGCCACCGGAAACCAACAAAGCGACGAACGGAAACTCGGGCGGGTTTTCTTCCAGCATGGGCGCCAGCAGGTGGCCTTCCATGTGGTGCACGCCGATCGCCGGGATGTCCCAGGCAAAGGCCAGCGCCTGGGCGCAGGAAGCGCCCACCAGCAAGGCGCCGACCAGGCCGGGGCCCGCGGTGTAGGCGATGGCGTCGATTTCGGTGGCAACGCAGCCTGCCTCGTCCAGCACCTGGCGGATGAGCGGCAGCATGCGCTTGACGTGATCACGCGAGGCAAGCTCGGGCACCACGCCACCGAAGACGCGGTGCAGGTCGATCTGGCTGAACAGTGCGTCGGCCAACAAACCGCGTTCACTGTCGTATAATGCGACGCCAGTTTCGTCGCAGGATGTTTCCAATCCCAGTACTAGCATGGGCTCGTCCCTTGTGGGGGCTGAATTCGAAGCCGCGCATGATAGTCCCCGTGTCGGGTGCCGACCAGCGGTTTTCGATCAGAGGCTTTGCATTCCGGCTTGCTAAGGGTTAACATCCGCAACCCTTGAAAACCGACGTTCTCCAGCACACCTTTGTTTTGCCAGGAGCACGTCTACCCCGGTAATGAATTAAGGTAGCCCTGGATGCCAGCCGTCAAAGTTAAAGAGAACGAACCCTTCGACGTAGCTCTGCGTCGTTTCAAGCGCTCCTGCGAAAAAGCCGGTGTACTGGCTGAAGTTCGTAGCCGCGAGTTTTACGAGAAGCCGACCGCAGAGCGTAAGCGCAAAGCAGCTGCTGCTGTTAAGCGTCACGCCAAGAAAGTTCAGCGCGAACAGCGCCGCGCCGTTCGTCTGTACTAATACAGGCGTTCAACGCAAAGCTTCTGCCCTGCCCGGCTAACCCCCGGGCGATGGCAGTGGTCGCTTCAAACTTGAGCAGCTAGCTCAAGGCCCTGCACAAGCTTCATGCGGACTGCACATGGGCAACCTGCCTGAAACGTCAGAGCTGGTCCTCCTTGCTGTATGACCAGACGTGCACGTCCGACTGACGAGCCCTTAGGGGCTGGCGACGAGCACATTCCCTCGCACTTCCCCAAGCAGCACTCGCCCCATTCGGCGCGTGAGCGATTAGACTTGCCAGTTGCCAGATTACGAGACTGCCATGGCCGGGCTGATTCCCCAGAGTTTCATTGACGACCTGATCAACCGCCTCGACATCGTCGACGTGGTAAGTTCGCGCGTCCAGCTGAAAAAAACCGGCAAGAACTACTCCGCCTGCTGCCCGTTCCACAAAGAAAAAACACCGTCCTTCACGGTCAGCCCCGACAAGCAGTTCTACTACTGCTTCGGCTGTGGCGCCGGTGGCAACGCCTTGGGCTTTGTCATGGACCACGACAACCTGGACTTCCCCCAGGCCGTCGAGGAACTGGCCCGCGCCGCCGGCATGGAAGTGCCCCGCGAGCAAGGCCGCCGCGACCAGAAGCCGCGCCAGCCAACTGACTCGCCACTGTACCCGCTACTGGACGCCGCCTCGGAGTTTTACCGCCAGGCTCTGCGCAGCCACCCGTCACGCAAGGCAGCGGTGGACTACCTCAAGGGCCGCGGCCTGTCCGGGGAAATTGCCCGCGACTTCGGCCTGGGCTTTGCCCCACCCGGCTGGGACAACCTGCTCAAGCACCTGGGTGCCGACACCCTGCAGCAGAAGGTGATGATCGATGCCGGCCTGCTGATCGAGAACGCCGAGAGCGGCAAGCGCTACGACCGCTTCCGCGACCGGGTAATGTTCCCGATACGTGACAGCCGCGGGCGCATCATCGCCTTCGGTGGCCGGGTGCTCGGCGACGACAAGCCCAAGTACCTGAACTCCCCGGAAACACCTGTGTTCCACAAGGGGCAGGAACTGTACGGGCTGTACGAGGCGCGCAAGCACAACCGCAACCTTGACGAGATCATCGTCGTCGAGGGCTACATGGACGTCATTGCCCTGGCCCAGCAAGGTCTGCGCAATGCCGTGGCCACCCTTGGCACCGCCACCAGCGAAGAGCACCTCAAGCGCCTGTTCCGCGTGGTGCCCAGCGTGCTGTTCTGTTTTGACGGCGACCAGGCCGGGCGAAAGGCGGCCTGGCGCGCACTGGAATCGACATTGTCGAACCTGCAGGACGGCCGTCGCGCGCGCTTCCTGTTCCTGCCCGAAGGCGAAGACCCGGACAGCCTGGTGCGCGCCGAAGGTACCGACGCTTTCATGGCCCGTATCAACCAGCACGCCCAACCGCTGGCCGACTACTTCTTCGAGCAACTTGGCGTCGAGGCCGACCCGCGCTCGCTGGAAGGCAAGGCGCATATGGCGACCTTGGCCGCACCGTTGATCGAAAAGATCCCCGGCGCCAACCTGCGTCAGCTGATGCGCAACCGCCTGAAGGAAATCACCGGCCTCGACCCTCAGCAGGTCGAGCAGCTGGCGCAACAAGCCCCGGCGGCCAGCAGCATGCCGGACTATGACCCTGGCTACGACTACGACGCCATGGCCAGCTACACCCCCGACTACGGCGACATGCCGCAGCACGATTTTGCCCCCGTTCATCAGGAGCAGGCGTGGAAACCCAGCAAGGGTGGCAGCAAGAAGCCGTGGAGCGACAAACCCTGGGACAAGAACCGCAAGGGCGGCAAGCCCTGGCAACAACGCGACGAAGCACCTCCGCGCGTGCCAGCACCGGTCGAGCCACCGACCCTGGCCGCCCTGCGCACCTTGCTGCACCACCCGCTGCTGGCCGGCAAGGTGGAAGATGCCAGCCACTTCGCCGACGAAGAGCACCTGTACAGCCAACTGCTGGTGGCGTTGATCGAAGCCGCGCAGAAAAATCCTGGGCTAAGCTCAATGCAGTTGATCGCACGTTGGCACGGCACCGAACAAGGCCGCCTGCTGCGGGCCCTGGCGGAAAAGGAATGGCTTATCGTAGCCGACAACCTTGAACAACAGTTTTTCGACACTATAACTAGCTTGTCCGCCCGCCAACGCGAGCGCAGCCTGGAACAACTGCTCAGGAAATCACGTCAAAGCGAATTGACCAGCGAGGAAAAAAACCAGCTCCTCGCCCTGCTGAGCCGAAATGTTCCCGCACAAACGCCGACCTCATCTGGCGCGTGAGGCCCATGCTCGGGTATAATCCTCGGCTTGTTTTTTGCCCGCCAAGACCTTCAGTGGATAGGGTGTTATGTCCGGAAAAGCGCAACAGCAGTCTCGTATCAAAGAGTTGATCACCCGCGGTCGTGAGCAGGGCTACCTGACTTACGCGGAGGTCAACGACCACCTGCCTGAGGATATTTCAGATCCGGAACAGGTGGAAGACATCATCCGCATGATCAACGACATGGGGATCAACGTATTCGAGAGTGCTCCGGATGCGGATGCCCTTCTGTTGGCGGAAGCCGACACCGATGAAGCCGCGGCCGAAGAAGCCGCTGCTGCGTTGGCGGCAGTTGAAACCGATATCGGCCGCACGACCGACCCGGTGCGCATGTATATGCGCGAAATGGGTACTGTCGAGCTGCTGACCCGCGAAGGCGAGATCGAAATCGCCAAGCGTATCGAGGAAGGCATTCGCGAAGTCATGGGCGCTATCGCCCACTTCCCGGGCACTGTCGACTACATTCTCGGCGAATATGACCGCGTCACCACCGAGGGTGGCCGCCTGTCGGACGTTCTCAGCGGTTACATCGACCCTGACGACAACATTGCCGCGCCAACCGAAGAAGTGCCGATCCCGGGCGCCAAGGCCGCTGCGGCGAAGGAAGAGTCCGACGACGACGAAGAAGAATCCGAAAGCGGTGACGACGAGGAAGAGGCCGAAAGCGGCCCGGACCCGGTAGTCGCGGCCCAGCGCTTCGGTGCGGTATCCGATCAGCTTCAGGTAACCTCCAAGGTCCTGAAGAAGAATGGTCGTAGCCACAAGGAAAGCATCGAGGCCCTGCAGGCCCTGGCCGACCTGTTCATGCCGATCAAGCTGGTACCGAAGCAGTTCGAGGTACTGGTCGAGCGTGTACGTGACGCCCTGAGCCGTCTGCGACAGCAAGAACGCGCCATCATGCAGTTGTGCGTACGTGACGCCCGCATGCCGCGAGCCGACTTCCTGCGCATGTTCCCAAGCAACGAAACCGACCAGACCTGGAGCGGTGACCTGGCCAAGCGCAACACCAAGTGGGCTGCCGCCCTGGGTGAAAAGAACGCTGCCATCGTCGCTTGCCAGCAGAAGCTGATCGACCTTGAGACCGAAACCGGCCTGACCGTTGCCGAGATCAAGGAAATCAACCGTCGCATGTCGATCGGTGAAGCCAAGGCCCGCCGCGCCAAGAAAGAAATGGTCGAGGCGAACCTGCGTCTGGTGATTTCCATCGCCAAGAAGTACACCAACCGTGGCCTGCAGTTCCTCGATCTGATCCAGGAAGGCAACATCGGCTTGATGAAAGCGGTGGACAAGTTCGAATACCGTCGCGGCTACAAGTTCTCGACCTATGCCACCTGGTGGATCCGTCAGGCGATCACCCGTTCGATCGCCGACCAGGCACGCACCATCCGGATTCCGGTGCACATGATCGAGACGATCAACAAGCTCAACCGTATTTCCCGCCAAATGCTGCAGGAAATGGGTCGTGAACCGACGCCGGAAGAGCTGGGCGAGCGCATGGAAATGCCTGAGGACAAGATCCGCAAGGTACTGAAGATCGCCAAAGAGCCGATCTCCATGGAAACCCCGATCGGTGACGACGAAGATTCGCACCTGGGCGACTTCATCGAGGACTCGACCATGCAGTCCCCGATCGACGTGGCCACGGTCGAAAGCCTCAAGGAAGCCACCCGTGACGTGCTCTCGGGCCTGACTGCACGCGAAGCCAAGGTGCTGCGCATGCGTTTCGGTATCGACATGAACACCGACCACACCCTCGAAGAGGTGGGCAAGCAGTTTGACGTAACGCGTGAGCGGATCCGTCAGATCGAAGCGAAGGCGTTGCGCAAACTGCGCCACCCGACCCGCAGCGAGCACCTGCGCTCCTTCCTCGACGAGTGATGACAAAACCCCGGCCCAGGCCGGGGTTTTTCTTTAGTGGCCCGCCACATAAAGCCCCCCTTCCGTTGCACGCCTGCAGCAATGCCCGTCTACACTCGACTTCAGACCACCTGAGTGCGAGGCTGCCATGTCCTTGAAGCCGGCCATTCTGTTGCTGATCCTGATTCTGTGGAACACAACGGCCGGCGCCCTGACCCTGACAGACGAGGAGAAAACCTGGCTGGCTGCCCACCCGCAGCTCAACCTGGGCGTAGACGCCTCTTGGCCACCGTTCGAGTTTCGCGACCAGGAGGGCCGTTACCAGGGATTGGCCGCCGACTACATTGCCATGATCCAGCAGCGCCTGGGTGTGACGTTCAAACCGGTCGAGCCCAGCAGTTGGACCGAGGTGCTGGCGCAGGCGCGGGAAAGCCGTATCGACCTGCTGCCCGGCATCATGTCCACCCCGGAACGCCAGGGCTTCCTGGCCTTCACTCGCCCGTACCTCGACTTCCCCATTGTCATCCTCGCGCACAAAGGCGGCGCACAACCGCGAAAGCTGGCTGACCTGTACGGCTTGAAAATCGCCGTAGTAGAAAACTACGCCCCGCACGAGTTGCTGCGTACCCACCACCCGGACCTCAACCTGGTTGCCCTGCCAAACGTCAGCTCCACGCTGCAAGCACTGGCGACCGACCAGGTGGATGCCGTGGTCGGTGACCTCGCTTCCAGTATCTGGAGCCTGCGCCAACTCAAGCTCGAAGGCCTCTACGTCAGCGGCGAAACGCCCTACCGTTATCAGCTGGCGATGGCCGTCCCCCGCGACAAGAGCGTGCTGGTCGGCATTCTCGATAAAGTGATGGCCGACATGAGCAGCAGCGAAATCAGCCAGATCCAGCAGCACTGGGTGGGCAATGTAGTCGACCAGCGGATGTTCTGGTCCGACCTGCTGGTGTATGGCCTGCCAGCGGTGCTGTTGCTGATGGCTGTGCTGGCAGTGGTCATTCGCATCAACCGCCGACTCAGCTCGGAAATTTCCCGGCGCATCGCCCTGGAGCAAGAGCTGCGCAGCAGCGAATACCACTATCGCGGCCTGGTCGAGAGCCTGTCAGCCATCGCCTGGGAAGCCGATGCCAACGACTTCACCTACAGCTACGTTTCACCCCATGCCGAAGACCTGCTCGGCTACCCATTGAGTGACTGGCTCAGGCCCGGTTTCTGGCGCAGCATCCTGCATCCGGAGGACGCGCTCTGGGCACAGGCCTACTGCGACAGCGAGACCGCAGCGGGGCGCGACCACAGCCTGGACTACCGAGTGATCCGGGCTGATGGCCAGCCCCTCTGGGTACGCAACATCGTCAGCATGATCGAACACGGCCACCAGCCCGTGATGCGCGGGCTGATGATCGACATCAGCGAAACCAAGCGCACTGAGGACGCCCTGCGCCTGTCCGAACAGAAGTTCGCCTCGGTATTCCAGCAGTGTCCCGATATATTGCTGATCGCGCGCCACAGCGATGGCTGCCTGCTGGAGGTGAACGAGGCTTTCGAAGAGCAGATCGGCCTGCCGCCAGACCAGGTCATTGGCCGCACCGCCACCGACCTTGGCCTTTGGGGCGTAGAAGGCAGTGGCCCGCTCCTGCTTGAAAGGTTGCACCAAGGTGGTATCCGCAACCTGGAAATGAGCTTCCGCCGCAGCAACGGCCAACTGTTCACCGGCCTGACTTCGGCCGAAACCTTCGAACTGGACGGCACACCCGCGCTAGTTGTGGCAGTACGCGACATCAGCCAGCTGAAGGAGACCCAGCAGCAGCTGCAAACTTCAGAAGAAAAGTTCGCAAAGGCCTTCCACGCCTCGCCCGACGGCCTGCTGCTATCGCGCCAGAGCGACGGGTTGCTGCTGGAGGTGAACGAGGGCTTCTGTCGCCTCACCGGCTACGCCCTCAACCCAACCATCGACCAGACCTCGCTAGACCTGGGTATCTGGGTCGACCTCAACGAGCGCAAACACCTGGTTGACCAGCTCAACCGCGACGGCTTCGTGCGCGACTTCACCTGCCATATCCGTCGCAGCGACGGGCAGATCCGCCTTTGCGAGCTGTCCGCCCGCCCCCTGCCGATTACCGGCGTCGACTGCATGCTGACCATCGCCCGCGACATCACCGAGCGTCACCTGATGCAAGAAAAACTGCAGCTGGCCGCCACCGTGTTCGAGAACACCGCCGAAGGCGTGCTGATCACCGACATTGACCAGCGCATCAGTGCCGTCAACCGCGCCTTCAGCGAGATCACCGGCTACAGCGAGATCGAGGCCCTCGGCCAGACTCCGCGCCTGCTCGCCTCGGGCCAGCACGACAGCGCTTTCTATCTGGCCATGTGGCACCAGCTTACAGACGAGGGCCACTGGCAGGGCGAAATCTACAACAAGCGCAAGAACGGCGAGCTTTACCCAAGCTGGCTGACCATCAGCGCCGTGCGCAACAGCGACCGCGAGGTCACTCACTTCGTGGCGGTTTTTGCTGACATCTCCAGCATCAAGCACGCCCAGGCCAAACTCGACTATCAGGCCCACCACGACCCGCTGACCGGCCTGCCCAATCGCACCCTGTTCGAAAACCGGCTACAGGGTGTGCTCACCTGCGCGCAAGTGTCCAACCGCCAGGGCGCAGTGCTGTTCCTGGACCTCGACCGCTTCAAGCATATCAACGACAGCCTTGGCCACCCGGTCGGCGACCTGCTGCTCAAGGGCATCGCCCAGCGCCTGAAAGAACAGGTACGCGACGTTGACACCGTAGCCCGCCTGGGTGGCGACGAATTCATCATTCTGCTGCCCGGCCTGCACAAGCCCAGTGACGCCAGCACTATCGCCAACAAGCTATTGGCCTGCTTCAACGCACCGTTCCAGGCCGGCGAGCACGAGTTTTTCACCAGCGCCAGCATCGGCATCAGTCTTTACCCACAGGATGGCACTGACGTCTCCACACTGATCCGCAACGCCGACGCTGCCATGTACCGCTCCAAAGCCAAAGGCCGCAACCGCGTCGAAGCCTACACCCGCGACCTCACCGCCCAGGCCAGCGAGCGCATCGCCCTGGAGCATGAGCTGCGCCGGGCCGTCGAACGCAACGAAATGAGCCTGTGCTTCCAGCCCAAGCTCAGCCTGAAGACCCAGAGCCTGGTGGGTGCCGAAGCGCTGATCCGCTGGAGCCACCCGACCTTTGGTGAGGTACCGCCGGAACACTTCATCCACCTGGCGGAAGAGAACGGCACCATCCTGCAGCTCGGCGACTGGGTACTGGAGCAAGCCTGCCGGCAGATGCAGGCCTGGAAGCAGCACTATGAACCCTTCGGCCCGCTGTCGATCAACCTTGCCGGCGCCCAGCTGCGCCACCCACACCTGGCACGGCGCATCGAACAACTGCTCAAGCACTACCAGCTGAGGGCCGGTGACCTGCAGCTGGAAATCACCGAGAACTTCATCATGAGCCAGGCAGAAGAGGCCCTGGCCGTGCTGTACCAGTTGAAGAAACTCGGCGTACAGCTAGCCATCGACGATTTTGGCACCGGCTATTCGTCGCTGAGCTACCTGAAGCGCCTGCCGCTGGACATCCTCAAGATCGACAAGTCCTTCATCCGCGGCCTGCCCGACGACCCACACGACGCCGCCATCGCCCGGGCGATCATTGCCCTGGGCCGCAGCATGCAGTTGACCATTATTGCCGAAGGCGTGGAGAACCAGGCCCAGCAGCGTTTTCTGGCGGCCGAGGGCTGCGAGCAGATCCAGGGCTACATCGTCAGCCTCCCTCTACCGCCAGAGGAATTCGCGGCCGCGTTTCTTCGCATAGCACTATCGGATCTTTCAGATGGCACAGGTGCGAAACCCTCGTTATAATCCGCCCACTTACTGAGGGCCTATAGCTCAGTTGGTTAGAGCAGAGGACTCATAATCCTTTGGTCCACGGTTCGAGTCCGTGTGGGCCCACCAGCTTACAAGCCGCGCATTGCGCGGCTTTTTCATGCCCGCAAGAAATAAATGTTCGGGGGCGTGTACATCCAGCGCAGCGGCGCCGGCCGCATGACCTTGGAAGTAGCGCTGAAACGGTATCTCAGCGAAATCAGCCCACCAAGAAGCCGATCACCCAGCACGCCGATAATCGCGGAAAGGTGCCCTATCGATACTTCAAGCCAAACACCCTAGCTTGAGGATCAGACAATGAGCCGAATAGGCGCCATTATCAGCTCACAAAATGAGCCGAATATGCTCGCTAATCGGCTCACAGATGAGCAAGCCCATGAATGAACCTGGGCCTGCCCCGTGACAACGGACGCCAGGAAGCTGGCTACAGAGCCAACTGCCTCAAGCCTTTGCGTATTCGTTCGGCGCGCTTATCACTTGCGCGGCGCCTGGGGATAAACGAAGAAGGCCGCACCACTGCACGATCCAGTCCATCGGGCGATGGCCATCAACCATGGGCAAACCCATAAGAACCCTCCCAGCCTGCTCCACCACCCCCTCTGCCAACGTCCACAAATGTACCGCTGTTGGTTAACCCCCTCCAGGACGCATCTCGACCTGCCGTGGGTTGTAGAAGGTCATGCCAGGCGGAATATCCCGCGTAACCAACGACATCGCGCCAATCACCACGTCATCGCCAATGTCGATGCGATCAGCAACGATGCAACTGTTGGCCCCCATGCTCACGTTGTCGCCAATGCGCAGTGCGTACTCCTGCAACCCCAGGGTCTTGATGCCGATCGAGCAGTTCTGCCGGATGAAGAAGTTGCGCCCGATGCTTACATGCCGGGTAACCACCACCCCCGGCAGGTGTGCGATGCGCAGGCCGGGGGCGATCTGGGCGCCGATGTCGATGTCCACCCCATACTTGAGGTTGAGCCGCTGCTGCATGCGCCTGGCGTGGCGCCGGGCCAGGCCGCCGCGGGCGTCGAGGTACTGGGCCAAGCGATAGGCGAAAAGGAAACGCAGTTTGTTGTCCTTGCGTGCGCGGCGCAGCACGTTGAACAGCAGGCTGATAGGGCGTCCGGGTCTTTTCTTGTTGGAGACTTCCAGTCGCCAGCATTCGAGCAGGTGGTCGAGGTTCACGCTGAGATTTCCGTGGGACTAGCGCTTCATCATGCCGAATTAGTGCCGAAGACGCAGCCTTCGGACATGCACGGCCCTTCTCACCCAAAGTGCCAAGCCGACGCCGTCAACGGTGATCGACTGCACCTGGCCTTGCCCTGATTGGCACAGGCTGGCTAGGCTAGCGGGCCAACCGTAGAGACTCGCCATGTCGGATTCCCGCTCCATCACGCTGGATGAAATCGATCGCCAGCTGATCGCCCTGCTGCAGATCAACGCCCGCGAAAGCGTCGCCACCCTCGCCCGCCAGTTGGGTATCGCCCGCACCACCGTCAATTCGCGCCTGGAGCGGCTGGAGAAAAACAAGGTTATCTCCGGCTATGGCGTACGCCTGGGCCAGGGTGTGATAGGCGGTGGGCTGCAAGCGTACGTGGGGATCAAGGTGCAGCCACGCTCCGGCAAGGACGTGGTGCGGCGCCTGAGTGCCATGGGCCAGGTGCAGCAGTTGTGTGCGGTAAGCGGCGAGTTCGACTATGTGGCCTGGTTGCGTACGGACTCGCCTGAACAACTGGACCAATTACTCGACCAGATCGGCAGTGTCGACGGGGTGGAGAAGACCACCACGTCGATCATTCTCAGCAGCAAGGTGGACCGCGGTCAGCCGCTCTGATCAATCAGGCCTCCTGCTCGTCGAAGGGCTTGTCTTGAGCTTTGGGGGGGCTGTGAGATCGCGCGGCGCATCGCGAGCTGCGCTCGCTCCTACGTTTGTTTCAGGCCAGTGACGCCTGTGACAGCCGCGCGCGACCGCCTTGTTTGTACGACGCGATATCGCGCCATGCGCCAAGGGGATCGCGCGCAATTCCCCCAGGAATAACTGGCCCGAAACAAACGTAGGAGCGAGCGCAGCTCGCGATGCGCCGCGCGGGCGGCGCTCGATCTCACAGGCGACGCACCTCTACCGCCATACAGGCGGCGCTCGATCTCACAGGCGACGCACCTCTACCGCCATAAAGGCGGCGCTCGGTCTCCCAGGCGGCGCACCTCTACCGCCATACCCTCAAGGCTACACCGCCTGGCATAACGTTGCGCAATGGCCGGGTGTGTTTGCCTTGGGTTTTATGGTGTTGCAGAAATCGAGCGCCGCCCGCGCGGCGCATCGCGAGCTGCGCTCGCTCCTACGTTTGTTTCGGGCCAATTATTCCTGAGGGAATTGCGCGCGATCCCCTCGGTGCATGGCGCGATATCGCGTCGTACAAACAAGGCGGTCGCGCGCGCCTGTCACAGGCGTACCTGGCCCGAAACAAACGTAGGAGCGAGCGCAGCTCGCGATGCGCCGCGCGGGCGGCGCTCGATCTCACAGCCCCCCAAAGCCCAAGACAAGCACGTCGTCATAAACAACCTCACTATTATAATTTCGACGAAATAAACTACATTAAGACAACACTCTAAACCTTAATAACGAACACCCCACGCCCTAAAATGACCTCCAGGCATCTCCTATACTCAGGCTCCGCTCCTCGCGCAGCCTCTCTGGCAAGGTCATTTCATGAACAAGAAGAACCGCCACCCCGCCGACGGCAAGAAGCCGATCACCATTTTCGGCCCGGACTTCCCTTTTGCTTTCGACGACTGGCTGGAACACCCGGCAGGCCTGGGCAGCATTCCAGCTGAGCGCCATGGGGAAGAGGTAGCCATTGTCGGTGCCGGTATCGCCGGCCTGGTAGCGGCCTACGAGCTAATGAAGCTGGGCCTCAAGCCGGTGGTGTACGAGGCGTCCAAGCTAGGCGGCCGGCTGCGCTCGCAAGCCTTCAATGGCACTGACGGGATCGTTGCCGAGCTGGGTGGCATGCGCTTCCCGGTGTCGTCCACCGCCTTCTACCACTACGTCGACAAGCTGGGCCTGGAAACCAAGCCCTTCCCCAACCCGCTGACCCCGGCCTCGGGCAGCACAGTTATCGACCTGGAAGGCCAGACCTACTACGCCGAGAAACCCACCGACCTGCCACAACTGTTTCATGAGGTAGCCGACGCCTGGGCCGATGCGCTGGAGAGCGGCGCCCAGTTCGCCGATATCCAGCAGGCCATCCGCGACCGTGATGTACCGCGCCTGAAGGAACTCTGGAACAAGCTGGTGCCGCTGTGGGACGACCGCACCTTCTACGACTTCGTCGCCACCTCGCGCTCGTTCGCCAAGCTGAGCTTCCAGCACCGCGAAGTGTTCGGTCAGGTCGGTTTCGGCACCGGCGGTTGGGACTCGGACTTCCCCAACTCGATGCTGGAAATCTTCCGCGTGGTGATGACCAACTGCGACGACCATCAGCACCTGGTGGTCGGGGGCGTGGAACAAGTGCCACAAGGCATCTGGCGCCACGTACCGGAACGCTGCGTGCATTGGCCGGAGGGCACCAGCCTGAGCACGCTGCATGGCGGCGCACCACGTACCGGGGTCAAGCGCATTGCCCGCGCCGCCGATGGCCGCCTGGCGGTCACCGACAACTGGGGCGATACCCGCCACTACAGCGCAGTACTCGCCACCTGCCAGACCTGGTTGCTGACCACCCAGATCGACTGCGAGGAATCGCTGTTCTCGCAAAAGATGTGGATGGCCCTGGACCGTACCCGCTACATGCAGTCGTCGAAAACCTTCGTCATGGTCGACCGCCCGTTCTGGAAGGACAAGGACCCGGAAACCGGCCGTGACCTGTTGAGCATGACCCTCACCGACCGCCTCACCCGCGGCACTTACCTGTTCGACAACGGCAACGACAAGCCCGGGGTGATCTGCCTGTCGTACTCGTGGATGAGCGACGCGCTGAAGATGCTGCCGCACCCGGTGGAGAAGCGTGTACAACTGGCCCTGGATGCGCTGAAGAAGATCTACCCAAAGACCGATATCGCCGGCCATATCATCGGCGACCCGATCACGGTTTCCTGGGAGGCCGACCCGTACTTCCTCGGTGCCTTCAAAGGCGCGCTGCCGGGCCATTACCGCTACAACCAGCGCATGTATGCGCACTTCATGCAGCAGGACATGCCGGCGGAGCAGCGCGGTATCTTCATTGCCGGTGACGACGTGTCATGGACCCCCGCCTGGGTTGAAGGCGCGGTGCAGACGTCGCTGAATGCGGTGTGGGGTATCATGAACCACTTTGGTGGCCACACCCACCCCGACAACCCCGGCCCAGGCGATGTGTTCAACGAAATCGGCCCGATCGCCCTGGCGGATTGAGACAAGGAGGCACCATGCGCATCGCTCTGTACCAAGGTGCACCCAAGCCACTGGATGTGCCCGGCAGCCTGCAACGGCTGCGTCACCAGGCGCAGTTGGCAGCCGAACGCGGCGCGCAGTTGCTGGTTTGCCCGGAGATGTTCCTGACCGGCTACAACATCGGCCTGGCCCAGGTCGAGCGCCTGGCCGAGGCCGCCGATGGCCCGGCAGCCATGACCGTGGTGGAGATCGCCCAGGCGCACCGCATCGCCATTGTCTATGGCTACCCTGAGCGCGGCGATGACGGGGCGATCTACAACAGCGTGCAGTTGATCGATGCGCATGGCCGCAGCCTGAGCAATTACCGCAAGACCCACCTGTTCGGTGAACTGGACCGTTCGATGTTCAGCCCAGGCGCCGACTATTTCCCGGTGGTGGAACTGGAAGGCTGGAAGGTTGGCCTGCTGATCTGCTACGACATCGAGTTCCCGGAGAACGCCCGGCGCCTGGCGCTGGATGGCGCCGAGCTGATCCTGGTGCCGACGGCGAACATGACGCCGTACGACTTTACCTGCCAGGTGACTGTGAGAGCCCGGGCGCAGGAAAACCAGTGCTATCTGGTGTATGCCAACTACTGCGGTGCGGAAGACGAGATCCAGTATTGCGGGCAGAGCAGCATCATCGGCCCGGATGGCAGCTTGCTGGCCATGGCCGGGTGGGATGAGTGCCAGTTGTTGGCAGAGCTGGAACATGAGCGGGTGGTGCTGGGACGCACGGCGTTTCCCTACCTGACCGATTTGCGCCAGGAGCTGCACCTGCGTAAAGGCTGACAGGGGCCGCTATGCGGCCCATTCGCGGGCACGCCCGCTCCCACGGGATCTGCGCTGCCTTTCATACCGGCGCCATACCCCGCGAATAGGCCGAGCCTGCAAACAAATCGGTTAGCATGGAAAGCCGCCACCGGAGCCCCCATGTCTGACACCACTCGCCAACTCACCCTCGCCAACGGCTTGCAGTTGACCCTGCGCCACGCCCCGCGCCTCAAACGCTCGGCCGCCGCACTGCGGGTGCATGCGGGCAGCCACGACGCAGCTGCCAGATGGCCCGGTCTGGCGCACTTCCTCGAACACCTGTTCTTCCTCGGTACACCGCGCTTCCCGCTGGAAGACGGCCTGATGCGCTACGTACAAGCCGTGGGCGGACAGGTCAACGCCAGCACCCGCGAACGCGCCACCGACTTTTTCTTCGAGGTGCCACCCAACGCGCTCGATGGCGGTCTCGAGCGCCTGTGCCAAATGCTGTCAGAACCGGATCTGGGTATCGAACGCCAACGCCGTGAACGCGAAGTGATCCACGCCGAATTCATCGCCTGGTCGCGCAATCCATCAGCCCAACAGCAGTTCGCCCTGCTGCAGTCAGTCTCAGACAAGCATCCACTGGGCGCTTTTCATGCTGGCAATCGATACACCCTGGCCTTGCACGACGCAGCTTTCCAGCAAGCGCTTGCGGGCTTTCATCAGCGCTTCTACCAAGGCGGCCAGATCTGCTTGAGCCTTTGCGGGCCACAGCCGCTGGATGAACTTGAACGCCTTGCCCGGCAGCACGCCGAACTGTTCGCCGCAGGTGAGCGCGTGCCGCGAGCGCTGCCGCCGCCACTGCCCGCACTGGCTAACGCTCTGACCTTCACTCACCAAGGCCTCCCCAGCGGGGCCGAGCACGCCTTGGAACTGCTGATCGCTTACCTGGAGGACAGCCGCCCAGGTACCTGGCTGGGCGCGCTTCGCGAGCGTGGCTGGCTACAAAGCTTCACGGCCGAAAAGCTGTACGCGTTTGCCGGTCAGCTGCTGTGGCACCTTGACCTGAAGCTAAGTGCCGACGCTTGCCCGGACGAAACCTGCGCCCTGCTGCAAGGTTGGTTCAGGTTCATCCGCCAGGCCGACCGAGACCAGTTGAACCACCAATTCGGCTTGCTGCAGTGCAGCCGTGCGCAAAGTGCCAGCGCACTCGAACTGGCCCGCCGGGACAGCACAGGCCAGCCGTTCGCCAAGCTGGATGCCCAGGGGTTGCAGGCGCTTGGCGCCCTGCTGGAAAGCCTGCCAGGTAGCGACCATGGCAATTGGCAGCGCTTGCCAGTCGACCCATTGCTGAAGGCTGACCTGCGCCATGCCAAGGCGCAGCCGCTGCCGGCAGCGCTGAAGATCAGTGACCAGCTCCCGCCGGCGCGCCAATACGCTGCGCTGTACCTGCGCTGGCATGTACCTTCGCCTTTGCGCCAGCAGCTACAGCGTGTGCTGGAACTGGCCCTGGTACCACTGCAGGAACGCTGTGACCGCGCCTCCGTGCAACTGCAGTACAGCAGCGCCGGAGAATACTGGCAGTTGCGCTGCGCCGGCCTGCCAGCAGCAGTGCTGCGGGCAGTGGAACAAGCCTTGGCATTGATGCTCAAGCCACCTGCCAGTTGCTGGCTGCCCTGCACGGCGCAGCCCCCTGCCCTGATCCCCATCAGGGCCCTGCTCAAGCAACTGCCAGACGCGGTACGGGGTAGCCTGCCCGCAGCGGTGCCCGCCGACACGCTGAACCAGCAGCAACTCGACAGCCTGTGGCTGCACACCGAGTGGCATGGCATGGCTACTGGCTTCGAGGATACCGCGCTAAACGCCTTGGGCACTGCGCTGCAGCAGTGCCCTGGGCAAGGCTCGCGGCCTGCCCCCCTGCCTACATGGGCAAACCACCGCTGGCAGCATGCCCAAGTGCCAGGCAGCGAACATGCCCTGCTGCTGTTCTACCCGTTGCCTGCGGCCAAAGAAGCCGCAGGCCGTCTGTTAGCCCAGTTGCTGCAAGGACCGGTGTACCAACGCCTGCGGGTAGAATTGCAACTCGGCTATGCGGTGTTCAGCGCCTTTCGTCAGGTCGAGGGTGTTGGTGGGCTGCTGTTCGGCGTGCAGTCTCCCCACACCGGTCCGGCACAGGTGCTCAACCACCTGCTCGGCCTGCTGCGCCATGGCGTCACCCTTGACCCGGCCGCTCGCCAGGCATTGGCTGGGCAATTCGACGAGCCCGCCATGGCCAATGCCGATGTCGCCGAATGGGCGTGGCAGACACACTTGGCCACACAACCCGATAAGCTGGATGTGCTGCGCAGGTCTATCCTGACTACGCGGCAGACGGATCTGGACCACCTGCTGAGCGACCTGCTCGCCCCAGGTTTCGCTTGGCTATGTTTGGCCAACGCTGCCGCGCCAGACACTTCCTGGCAGGGTGAAAAACGATGATTATTACGCGAACTGCAACGGCGCTTCTCGAATAATTAACCTTCCGGTTCAAATTTTTCTTGTAAGATAGCGCAATCTCGGTTTCAGGGAACTGCCAGCGCATGGCGGTACCCAAGTAGTAGCTGAACAACCCAACCCTCATTCGGAAGGAGTAATTCCATGTGGACCAAACCTGCATACACTGACCTGCGTATCGGCTTCGAAGTTACCATGTACTTCGCTAACCGCTAAGCCAGGTTTAGGGTTTCACGCCTCGGCCTGCCGGGGCGTTTTCGTTTTTTCCGATCCGGTTTCTGCATAGAGAGTGGCCATGTACATCCAGGTTCTCGGCTCCGCCGCCGGTGGCGGGTTCCCGCAGTGGAACTGCAACTGCGTCAACTGCAAGGGCTACCGTGATGGCACCCTGCAAGCCACGGCGCGCACCCAGTCATCCATCGCCCTGTCCGACGACGGTGTGCACTGGATACTGTGCAATGCCTCGCCCGACATCCGCGCCCAACTGCAGGCCTTTGCGCCGATGCAGCCGGCCCGGGCCCTGCGCGACACCGGCATCAACGCCATCGTCCTGCTGGACAGCCAGATCGACCACACCACCGGCCTGCTCAGCCTGCGCGAAGGCTGCCCGCATCAGGTGTGGTGCACGGACATGGTCCACCAGGACCTGACCACCGGTTTCCCGCTGTTCAACATGCTCAGCCACTGGAACGGTGGCCTGCAGTGGAACCGTATCGAGCTGGAAGGCAGCTTCGTGATCGACGCCTGCCCCAACCTCAAGTTCACCCCCTTCCCCCTGCGCAGCGCCGCGCCGCCTTATTCGCCACACCGCTTCGACCCGCACCCGGGCGATAACCTTGGTTTGATGGTCGAAGACACCCGCACCGGCGGCAAGCTGTTCTACGCCCCGGGCCTGGGCCAGGTAGACGAAAAGCTGCTGGCGATGATGCACGGTGCCGACTGCCTGCTGGTCGACGGCACCCTGTGGGAAGACGACGAAATGCAGCGCCGCGGTGTCGGCACCCGCACCGGCCGCGAGATGGGCCACTTGGCGCAGAACGGCCCGGGCGGCATGCTCGAAGTGCTGGACGGTTTCCCGCGCCAGCGCAAAGTGCTTATCCACATCAACAACACCAACCCGATTCTCGATGAAAACTCCCCCGAGCGCGCCGAAGTCCTGCGCCGGGGCGTCGAAGTTGCCTTCGATGGCATGAGCATCGAGTTGTAAAACAGTCTGTGAGGCGAGACCAGACCCTGTGGGAGCGGGCACGCCCGCGAAAATGCCAACACGGTCTATGGCACCGGCTTCGCCGGTGTTCGCGGGCACGCCCGCTCCCACAAGGGAGAGAGATGTGCCAGGCCAGATAATCGTTCTACAGGAGCCAGCCGAATGAGCGACGCACTGCCAATGTCCCCTGCCGAGTTCGAGCAGGCCTTGCGCGCCAAGGGCGCCTATTATCACATCCATCACCCGTACCACGTGGCGATGTACCAAGGTCGCGCCACCCGCAAGCAGATCCAGGGCTGGGTGGCCAACCGCTTCTACTACCAGGTCAACATCCCGATGAAGGATGCTGCGATCCTGGCCAACTGCCCGGACCGCGAAGTGCGCCGCGAGTGGATCCAGCGCCTGCTCGACCACGATGGTGCGCCCGGCGAGGATGGCGGTATCGAAGCCTGGCTGCGCCTGGGCCAGGCTGTCGGGCTGGACCCGGACCAATTGCGCTCGCAAGAACTGGTATTGCCTGGCGTGCGCTTTGCCGTGGACGCCTACGTCAACTTCGCCCGCCGCGCCAGCTGGCAGGAAGCCGCCAGCAGCTCGCTGACCGAGCTGTTCGCCCCGCAAATCCACCAGTCACGTCTGGACAGCTGGCCACAGCACTACCCGTGGATCGACCCCGCCGGCTACGAGTATTTCCGTACCCGCCTGGGCCAGGCTCGACGCGATGTGGAACACGGCCTGGCGATTACCCTGCAGCACTACACCACCCGTGCGGGCCAGGAGCGTATGCTGGAGATACTGCAGTTCAAACTGGATATCCTGTGGAGCATGCTCGATGCCATGAGCATGGCCTACGAACTGAACCGCCCACCCTATCATTCCGTCACCCAGGAACGGGTGTGGCACAAGGGAATCACCCTATGAGTTTCGACCGTAACCAGGTACCGAACTGGCGCCCCGGCTATCGTTTCCAGTACGAGCCGGCGCAAAAGGGCCATGTGTTGCTGTACCCCGAAGGCATGATCAAGCTCAACGACAGCGCGAGCCTGATCGGTGGCCTGATCGACGGCCAGCGCGACGTGGCAGCAATTATCAGCGAACTCGAACAGCAATTCCCCGGTGTCCCGCAAGTGGCGGACGACATCGAGCAGTTCATGGAGGTGGCCCGTGCCGAACACTGGATCGTCCTCGCCTGAGTTGCCGCCTACCCCCGAGGTCGGCCTGCCGCTGTGGCTGCTGGCCGAACTCACCTACCGCTGCCCGCTGCAGTGCCCTTACTGCTCCAACCCGCTGGACTTCGCCGCCCAGGGCCAGGAGCTGAGCACCGAACAGTGGTTCAAGGTCATGGCTGAAGCGCGGGAAATGGGTGCCGCACAAATCGGCTTTTCCGGCGGTGAACCACTGGTACGCCAGGACCTTGCCCAGCTGATAGCAGAGGCCCGCCGCCTGGGTTACTACACCAACCTGATCACCTCGGGCATTGGCCTGACCGAGGCACGCATCGCCGAATTCAAGAAGGCTGGCCTGGACCATATCCAGATCAGCTTCCAGGCCAGCGACGAGCAGGTGAACAACCTGCTGGCTGGCTCGAAGAAGGCCTTTGCACAGAAGCTGGAAATGGCCCGCGCGGTGAAAGCCCATGGCTACCCGATGGTGCTCAACTTCGTCACTCATCGGCACAACATCGACAAGATCGACCGCATCATCGAGTTGTGCATTGCCCTGGAGGCCGACTTCGTCGAGCTCGCCACGTGCCAGTTCTATGGCTGGGCGCACCTCAACCGCCTGGGACTGCTGCCAACCCGCGCGCAGCTCGAGCGGGCCGAACGTATCACCAACGAATACAGGGACAAGCTCAAGGCCGAGGGCAACCCGTGCAAGCTTATTTTCGTTACCCCTGACTACTACGAAGAGCGTCCCAAGGCCTGTATGAACGGCTGGGGCAACCTGTTCCTCACCATCACCCCGGACGGCACCGCATTGCCCTGCCACGGCGCCCGCCAGCTGCCCGTGCAGTTCCCGAATGTACGCGACCACGACTTGCACCATATCTGGTATGAATCGTTCGGTTTCAACCGCTTCCGTGGCTATGAGTGGATGCGCGAACCTTGCCGCTCCTGCGACGAAAAAGAAAAGGACTTCGGCGGCTGTCGCTGCCAGGCCTTCATGCTCACCGGCGATGCCAGCAACGCCGACCCGGTGTGCGCCAAGTCGACCGAGCACGGCATCATTCTCAAGGCCCGCGAGGAGGCTGAAACCGCCCAGCTCGCGATCGAACAGATGACCTTCCGCAATGATCGAAACTCCCGTGTCATCGCCCGCGGCTGAATTCAGCGCGGCCCAGGCAGTTGCCGCCGGCACCGACTTTGCCGAACTCAAGGTCAGTGCCGACGGGCTGTTCTGGAACGAATTCCGCCCGGCCGACGGTGCTTGCCGTATCTGGCACTGGTTGCACTACCAAGCTCGCTGCCTGACCCCGGACGGCTTCAGCGTGCGCAGTCGGGTCTACGAATATGGTGGCGGCAGCTTCTGCCTGGGCGGCGACGGGCTGGTGTTCGTCAACGAAAAGGACCAGCAGGTCTACACCCAGCCGCTGGACGATCTGTTACCACGTGCACTGACCCAGGATGCCAGCTGCCGCTATGGCGATGTGCAGTGGCACGACGGCCAGGTGCTGGCCGTCGAAGAGCGCCATGCCGAACAGGTAGAGCATCGCCTGGTCGCTCTGGGTAACAGCAGCCGCGAAGTCCTCGCCGAGGGCGCCGACTTCTACGCCTCGCCTGCTGTCAGCGCCGATGGCCAGCGCCTGGCGTGGATCGAATGGGACCGCCCGGCACAGCCCTGGACCGTCACCCGGCTGATGTGCCGCGCGCGCGATGCCAGCGGCCACTGGGGGCCGGCGCAATGTGTAGCCGCCGCAGAAGAATCGTTGCAACAACCACGCTTCGATGCCCAAGGTCGGCTCTACTGCCTTTCCGACCGCAAGGGCTTCTGGCAACCCTGGGGTGAGGTCGATGGCCAATGGCAAGCGTTGCCCGCCGCATCGGCGGACCATGCTGCTGCGCCTTGGCAATTGGGGACCTGCACCTGGTTGCCACTGAGCCCGCAAAGCTACCTGGCCAGTTGGTTCGAAGACGGCTTCGGGCAATTGGGGCTGCGTGGTGAAGATGGCCGTATGGAACGTTTTGCCAGTGCCTACACACGCTTTCGCAGCCTGACCATGGACAGCGAACACCTGTATGCCATTGCAGCGTCGCCCATCAGCCCACCGGCAGTCATTGCCATTGACCGCAACAACCACGAAGTACGCGTGCTGGCCGGCGGTGCCGAAGTGCTGCCGGCAGGGAATATCAGCCTGCCGCAGCCGATCCACTACAACAGTGACGGCGAGCAGGCCCATGGTTTCTTCTACCCCCCAGCGCAGTCGCAAGGCGCCGCACCGCTGGTGGTATTCATCCACGGCGGGCCAACCTCAGCCTGCTATCCCGTGCTCGACCCGCGCATTCAGTATTGGACCCAGCGCGGCTTTGCCGTGGCCGACCTCAACTACCGGGGCAGCACCGGCTATGGCCGGGAGTACCGGCAGGCACTGCATCAGCGCTGGGGCAAAAGCGATGTGGCCGATGCCTGCGCGGTGGTCGAATACCTGGCGGCTCAGGGCTTGGTCGACAAACGCAAGGCATTCATCCGCGGCGGCAGCGCCGGGGGTTACACCACCCTGTGCGCCTTGGCGTTTCAAGACGTGTTCCGCGCCGGCGCCAGCCTGTACGGGGTCAGTGACCCGGTAGCCCTGGCCCGTGCCACCCACAAGTTCGAAGGCGATTACCTGGACTGGCTGATCGGCGACCCGCAGCGGGACGTTGAACGCTATCGCCAGCGCACGCCGTTGCTGCATGCAGAGCGAATCAAGGTACCGGTGATTTTCTTCCAGGGTGAGCTGGATGCGGTGGTGGTGCCGGAGCAGACACGCTCCATGTTGGCTGCGTTGCAGGCCAACGGGATCGACGCTGAAGGGCATTTTTATGCGGAGGAGCGGCATGGGTTCCGCAAGGCGGAGAACCTGGCGCATGCCTTGGAAGAAGAGTGGAAATTCTATTGCCGGGTGTTGGTGCAGTAGTTACAGGCGCCCCTGCAGGAGCAACCTTTCGCTGCTCCTGCAGGCGCGGGCTCAGCCTGTGTCACCGCTTGGCGATGATGTACACCGCATGCACGATCCCCGGAATGTACCCCAGCAGGGTCAGCAGGATATTCAGCCAGAACGCCCCGCCAAACCCGACCTGAAGGAACACCCCCAGCGGCGGCAGGATAATGGCGATGATAATGCGGATAAAGTCCATGCGAGTTTCTCCTGAAGGGTTACATCAAAGACTAGCTGCCAGCCGAAGAGGTTCCACAGGCAAAAAAAACGCCCCGGGCCGAATGAAACAGGCCAGGGGCGATGCGCAGGAACGCCAGACGGTTCGTTGAATTCTTTGGCAGGCCGCTACGCCGGCACTTCGCGGCGGGCCTGCTGCTGGGCATGCAGGCGGGCGAAAGCGCGCGCCAGGCGCAGCAGCATTTCGTCGATGTTGCCTTTGCTCACAGTCAGCGCCGGAGAAAAGCGCACCACATCCGTTTGCGGCGCGTTGAGCAGCAGGCCCTCGTGCAGGGCCGCAGCCACCAGCTCGCGGGCCAGGTTTTCTTTCAGTTGAAGGGCCCATAGCAGCCCGTGACCGCGCACTTCACCCTGACCATAGCGCCCGGTCAGGCGGCTCAGGCCTTCACGCAGGTGACGACCGTTGTCCTGAACCTGGGCCAGAAAGCCAGGTTCCAGCACGCTGTCCAGCACCGCCAGGCCGGCGGCGCACATCAGCGCGTTGCCATGGTGGCTGCCGTCCAGCTCACCAGGCTCGGCGCAGCATGCCTTGCCCCTGGCCAGCAAGGCGGCCAGTGGCACGCCGCCCCCCAGGCCCTTGCCCAAGGTGATGATGTCGGCGCGCACGCCATAGAGCTCCTCGGCCAGCAGCGCACCACAGCGACCAATACCGGTCTGCACCTCATCAAGGATCAGCAGGATGCCCAGTTCGCGGCAGAGCGTTTCCACGCCCTTGAGGTATTCCTGAGTAGCGGGAATAACGCCCGCCTCACCCTGTATCGGCTCGAGCATGATCGCCACGGTGCGTGAATCCACCTCGGCGTGCAGCGCCGCCAGGTCGTTGAACGGCACCTTGCTGAAACCCGGCAGGCCAGGTTCGCAGCGATTGCATGGTAACGGGTCGGATGCGGACAGCGCGCCCAGGCTACGGCCATGGCAGGCTTGGCTGGCAGTAATGATGTGATAGGCGCCATTGCGGTGCAGCTGGCCCCACTTACGCGCCAGCTTGATCGCCCCTTCACAGGCCTCTGCACCGCTGTTGAGCAGGTAGGCCTGGTCACTGCCGGTACTCTGACACAGCCGATTGACCAGCCCCAGCAGGCCACGGTTGTGAAAGCCCGAGCCCGGGTTGATCAACGCCTGAGCCTGGGCTCCCAACGCTTTGACCAGCACGCTGGGGCTGTGGCCCAAGCTGTTGACCGCGCCGCCTTGGGTGAAGTCCAGGTAGGCATGCCCTTCGTTGTCCCACAACCAGGAGCCCTGGCCACGCACGAATACCTGCGCCGCACGTTCGGCGCCGGGCATCAGGCGATCAAGCGACAGCTCGGATGCTTGCGGCACGATCACCGGCGCACGCTTGGGCTCGGCGGCGGCGGCAGAAGCCGAGCGGCGCAGGTTGAACAGGTTCATCAGGGCTCCAACCAATCACGGTAAAGGGCAGCCACGGTGCGGTCTTGATGCCGGCACTCGATATTTTGCCTTGCCTATCAAAAGTGTTTTTCATCCATGGTAACAATCGACCGAATCATCGCTGTAACCCTTTGGAATACGGCGATAGACTAGGCTTCAACAGGGTTTTCGACCATTTCGTTTTTCCAGCATTTTCGATAAGTATTACTTATGGATTTCCGCCAACTGCGTTATTTCGTCGCGGTGTACGAAGAAGGCCACGTAGGCCGTGCCGCCGAACGCCTGTCGCTGTCACAGCCGGCGCTTTCCCAGCAGATCCGCCAATTGGAGCACAGCCTCGACCTGAGCCTGTTCGAGCGCAGCAACAAACGCTTGCTGCCGACCTTGGCCGCCCACACCTTGTACAACCATGCCCTGCCGTTGCTCGACGGCCTGCAGCGTGCCCACGAAGCTATGCGCAACTTCAAGGGCCAGTCGCTGCGCACCTTGGCTATCGGTGTATTGCAGACCGTGCGGCCAAGCCTGATACCGCAGCTGCTTGAACGGCTGCGCAAGGCTCAACCCCACCTGGTCGTGCAGATTTACGAGTTGTCGGGGTTGGAGATCGAACGGCGCCTGCTCAACGGCAGCCTGGACATCGGCATCAGCTACTTGCCGCCGCGCCAGCCAGGTCTGCATGGCCTGCTGTTGTACGAAGATGAGCTGCAACTGGTCATACCCGATACCCACCCGCTGAAGGACTTCAAGAAGGTGTCCATCCGCCAGGCCGCCGAGTTGCCCATGCTGATGCTGGGCGAGGAGTTCCAGATCCGCCAGATCTGGCAGGCGCAGTTGGCCAGCCAGGGTCGACGGCCGCAGGTGCAGGCAGAGATGAACAATATGGCAGGGATTCTCGATAGCCTCGCGCACACGGCGCTGGCTACCATTCTGCCGGGGCGCGCCAAGGAGGCCGCCGAAGATGATCAGGGGCTGCTGTGGAAGCCGCTCAGCGAGCCGCGCGTGCCGCTGAAGGTTGGCCTGGTCTTCCGCGATGCCCAGCGCCAGCAGGCGTCCGTAGAGCTGCTGCGCACGTTGCTGGAGGAAGAGACGGACGCTCGTCTGTTGGGGGCATCACCGCTGGATGTGCTGGCCTGAAAAACACGCACGCAAAGAAAACCCCGCCGAAGCGGGGTTTTCCAGACTGTTTCCCTGTGACATCCGTATCGCCCCGCCATCCTGGCAGGTGTTCCTTCGTCGTCGTCCTTGATCTGTCCTTTGCGCTTCCTGCGCAACGTCCATGTGGTAAAGATTAACCGTGGATCCAATCTTAGAACAGTGGTGAAAAGTCACCACGTCGTGTAGGAAAAAGCTTACACGGGAGATTCATACCCAGATATCTGGGGAATCGGGCCACTGGGTAGCCCTCAATATCAGAACTGCTCGGCATCCAGCAGGTAAAGCGACTCACTCCCCGCCTTCACCGAAGCCACCAGCGAATCCACCCGTGGCAGCAACCGTGCAAAATAGAACCGCGCCGTACCCAGCTTGCCCGAATAGAACGCCGCATCCCCATCGCCCGCCTGCGCCGCCCGCGCCATCAGTGCCCACATATAGCCATAGGCAACATAGCCGAAGGCATGCAGGTACTCGACCGAAGCCGCGCCAATTTCATTCGGGTTGCCCTTGGCCTGCTGCAATACCCACTCGGTCAACCCATCGAGCTGATCGAGCGAAGCACGCAATGGCTTGGTGAATTCGTCCAGTTCGCTGCCTGCATGAGTAATGAACTGGCGAATCTCATCAGAGAACAGCTTGTAGTATGCCCCGCCGCTGGCCACCACTTTACGGCCCATCAGGTCGAGGGCCTGGATGCCATTGGTCCCCTCGTAGATTTGGGTAATGCGCACATCGCGCACCAACTGCTCCTGCCCCCACTCACGAATATAACCATGCCCGCCAAATACCTGCTGGCCATGCACTGCGCACTCCAGGCCCAGGTCGGTGAGGAAGGCCTTGGCCACCGGCGTCAGCAGTGCCACCAGCTCTTCGCTGCGTTTGCGCACGCTGGCGTCTTCGCTGTACTTGGCACTGTCCAGTTGCATGGCCACGTAAGTGGAGAACGCGCGGCCACCTTCGATCAGTGCCTTCATGGTCAACAGCATGCGACGCACGTCCGGGTGGACGATGATCGGATCGGCAGCCTTGTCCTTGGCTTGCGGGCCAGTCGGGGCACGGCTCTGCAGGCGATCGCGGGCGTACTCCACGGCGTTCTGATAGGAGCGCTCGGCTGACGCCAGGCCTTGAATGCCTACACCCAGGCGCTCGTAGTTCATCATGGTGAACATGGCCGCCAGGCCCTTGTTCGGCTCACCGACGATATAGCCGACTGCTTCGTCGAAGTTCATCACACAAGTAGCCGAGGCCTGGATGCCCATTTTGTGCTCGATCGAGCCGCAAGTGGCCGGGTTCCGCGCACCGAGGCTACCGTCTTCATTGACCAGGAACTTTGGCACCAGGAACAGCGAAATACCTTTCGGCCCCGCCGGTGCATCCGGCAACTTGGCCAGTACCAGATGGATGATGTTCTCGGTCAGGTCGTGTTCGCCACCGGTGATGAAGATCTTGGTGCCGCTGACCTTGTAGCTGCCGTCAGCCTGGGGCTCGGCCTTGGTGCGGATGATGCCCAGGTCGGTGCCGGCATGCGGCTCGGTCAGGCACATGGAGCCGGCCCAAACGCCGGCATACATGTTCGGAAGGTATTTTTCCTTCAAGGCCTCGCTGGCGTGGGCGTTGATCGACAGACAGGCGCCAGCGGTCAGCATCGGGTACAGGCCGAAGGCCAGGCTGGACGCGTTGACCATTTCCTCGACCTGGGCCGAGATGGCCTTGGGCATACCCATGCCGCCGAACAGCGGGTCACCGCCCACGCCCACCCAGCCGCCTTCGGCGTAGGTGTTGTAGGCCTCGATGAAACCGGCTGGGGTGCGTACTACGCCGTTGTCCCAGTGGCAGCCCTCTTCGTCGGCAGCGCGGCTGAGCGGCGCAATGGTCTTGGCGGTAACCTTGCCGGCTTCTTCCAGCACGGCCATGGCCGTGTCGGCATCGACGACCTCCGCCAGCCCGGGCAACTGCGTCCACTGCTCGGCCACGTTGAAGACTTCATTCAGTACGAAGCGCATGTCGCGCAGGGGCGCTTTATAGTCAGCCATGACAACCTCTCGCTAGTCGGGTCGGGGCGGTCTCGGGGAACCGCGACACTGGGGTTACTGGCAGTGTAACCGAACAACTTTTGCGAGACATAGGGTCATCAATCGACTATATAGTCTCGCACGGTCACGCTGTACGCACTGCCCCACGCGGCGATTGTCGCCCATGCACCATGACACAATTGCGCCCCGCACCTTTGGCGCTGTAAAGCGCCTGGTCGGCGGATTTCAGCACCGCCTCGGGGTTGCGATGATCCGCCTGGCGCTCGGCCACGCCGATACTGATGGTGACCGAAACCGTGCCGCCGCCGCTGCCAGCGCGGCGCTGGCGCCCGGCGGTATCGTCCTGCGGGCGGTTGTGCTGGTCGCGCAGGTGCATCACGTAATTAGCGATTACTTCACGCACGGCCTCCACATGCGGCACGCACTCCTCGGCGGTCTTGCCGGCGAACACCAAAGCGAACTCTTCCCCACCATAACGGTAAGCGCGACCACCGCCGGTGACCTTGGACAAGCGGCTGGCGACCAACCGCAACACCTGGTCACCGACATCGTGGCCGTGGGTGTCGTTGAATTTCTTGAAATGGTCGACATCGGTCATGGCGATGACATAGTTGCGCCCCAGGCGCTGCATGCGCTCGTTCAGCGCACGGCGCCCCGGCAGGCCAGTCAGCTCGTCACGGAAAGCCATCTGATAAGCCTCGTGCGCCACTGCTGCGGCGATCATCAGCATTACCTGGCTGCACATGATGTTCAGGGTAAACGGCAGGATGAAGGTTTGCGGCAGCATCCAGAAAATGCCCAGCAGGCCGATCAACTGCGCGGCGTGCAGCGGCCGGGGTGCACGCAGGTACTGCACCACCAGCAGAATGAATACACCAAGGAACAGTGGGTAGACCATCTGGATCAGGCTCATCCAGTGACCATGCAAAGCCGGCCAGCGGATCTCCGCCAACCAGGTCAGCAACGCCTCGGGGTAGCTTTGCTGGAGGGCCACCGCCACGCTGCCCACGGCAAACAGCACAGCACCGCGGGCGACCAGGTCCTGCAGCAGGTGCGTACGCTCCTGCCAGGCGCCATACAGCCCGAACAGCGCCGGCAGCAGCAGGCAGACCAGGTGGAAGATCACCGCTGCGTCCTCACGCACGCGGCCATGGTCACGATAGAAGTCGGTCTGGGTATCGAGCAGGAAGTAGGCGATGTACACCGTCAGCATCAGAAACAGCTCACGCTGGCGGCGGTAGACCGCGCAGTAAGCGCCGCCCAGCAGTAGAACCAAGGTAGGCAGGACATTGAACAGCGATGTGAAAAAGACGCTGAGGTCTCTCACATAGGCTGCGGCGAGCCCTGCCAGCAACAAGAACAGCGACGGCAGGAAGTGGCTTGCGCGAACAGCGTTAAGACGAAACAAGGGTAATCTCCAACCCGGCAGATCAATAATGGCATTGTGCCCTCACTTCATCGGCAGTGCACTGGAACAGTTGAATTTGCGGTTGGATTTACCAGCTTCCGGTCTCCTGCAAGGGGCCGCGCTGAACCCGAAGACGTAAAAAACCCGCCTACCGGTCAGGGCAGGCGGGTTTTGAGTACAGCGCCAGTATCAGTACGACAGGCCGAAGTGCTCTTCGTCCATCGCCATCAGGTTGTTGGCACCCGACAACATGGTCGCCACATGGGTACGGGTACGCGGCAGAATACGCTGGAAGTAGAAGCGGGCAGTCTGCAACTTGGCGGTATAGAACGCCTCTTCGCTGGTGCCAGCTGCCAGTTTCTCAGCGGCCAGGCGGGCGATGTCGGCCCAGAAGTAGGCCAAGCAAGCATAGCCGGAGTACATCAGGTAATCGACCGAAGCCGCACCCACTTCTTCACGGTCCTTCATGGCAGCCATGCCCACTTTCATGGTCAGCTCGCCCCACTCCTTGTTGATGGCCGCCAGCGGTTCGACGAACTCCTTGACCGCTTCGTTACCTTCCTGCGCCTGGCAGAACTTATGCACGATCTTGGTGAAGCCCTTCAGTGCTTCGCCCTGAGTCATAAGCACTTTACGACCGAGCAAGTCGAGGGCCTGAATTCCGGTAGTGCCTTCGTACAGCATGGAGATGCGGCTGTCGCGCACGTTCTGCTCCATGCCCCATTCGGCGATGAAGCCATGGCCACCGTAGATCTGCACGCCGTGGTTGGCGGCTTCGAAACCGACTTCGGTCATGAATGCCTTGGCGATCGGGGTCAGGAACGCCAGCAGGGCATCGGCCTTCTTGCGCTCTTCTTCGTCCTGGCTGTACTTGACGATGTCCACCTGCTTGGCGGTGAAGTACACCATCGCGCGGTTGCCTTCGGCGAAGGCCTTCATGGTCAGCAGCATGCGACGCACGTCCGGGTGGACGATGATCGGGTCGGCAGCCTTGTCCGGCGCTTTCGGGCCGGTCAGGGAACGCATTTGCAGGCGCTCACGGGCGTACTTCAGGCCACCCTGGAACGCCACTTCGGCGTGGGCCAGGCCTTGCAGTGCGGTCCCCAGGCGAGCAGTGTTCATGAAGGTGAACATGCAGTTCAGGCCTTTGTTGGCCGGGCCGATCAGGTAGCCGGTGGCAGCATCGAAGTTCATGACGCAGGTAGCGTTACCGTGGATGCCCATCTTGTGTTCGATCGAGCCGCAGCTAACGCCGTTGCGCTCACCCACGCCACCCTCGGCGTTGGGCAGGAACTTCGGCACGATAAACAGCGAAATACCCTTGGTACCGGCCGGTGCGTCCGGCAGGCGGGCCAGAACGATATGGACGATGTTGTCGGCCATGTCGTGTTCGCCGGCCGAAATGAAGATTTTGGTGCCCGACACCTTGTAGCTGCCGTCGGCCTGTGGCTCGGCCTTGGTGCGCAGCATGCCCAGGTCGGTGCCGCAGTGCGGTTCGGTCAGGCACATGGTGCCGGTCCACTCGCCAGACACCAGCTTGGTCAGGTAGGTGTGCTGCTGCTCGGCAGTGCCATGCGCAGAAATAGTGTTCATCGCGCCATGCGACAGGCCTGGGTACATGCCCCACGACCAGTTCGAACCACCGACCATTTCGCTCAGGGCCAGGCCCAGCGACTCTGGCAGGCCTTGGCCGCCGTGCTCGACGTCATGTGCCAGGCTAGGCCAGCCGCCTTCGACGAACTGCTGGTAGGCTTCCTTGAAGCCGGTTGGGGTTTTCACCCCCGATTCGCTCCAGGTGCAGCCTTCCTGGTCACCCACGCGGTTCAGCGGCGACAACACCTGCTCACAGAACTTCGCGCCTTCTTCAAGGATCGCGTCGACCATGTCGGGCGTGGCGTCCTGGCAGCCCGGCAGGCTCTGATAGTGCGCCTCATAGCCAAGCAGCTCGTCGCGAACGAAGCGGATATCACGCAAGGGGGCTTTGTAGTCAGGCATTGCGATGAACCTCTAGGTGAGTTCTGTGGGGTGACCCGCGCTTGGCGGAAGCCTATCAAACAGTTGTTTGAAACTTACGTTTAGCTCAGCTTTCTGTCAAGGATGGACTATGGTGCCATTTCCGCCACGAAAAATGGCAAATACGCCAACGCTCGGCAAAACACCTGTAGGAGCGGGCTCGCCCGCGAATGCTTCCAACCAAACCAAACTGTTGTCTGATCGGACGCATTCGCGGGCAAGCCCGCTCCTACAAGGGCAGGCGTTGAAATAGGGGATGACGCAAGTGTTCAGGCGTAGGTGTCGATGAACCGGCCAAGCATTTCGTCGGATGCCTTAGCGACCTTTGCGCCGAGTTCGACTTCGGTCTTGCCCACCGCCTGTTGCACGACACTGGTGGCCATGTCCATCTGCTGGCTGCGGTCGACCGCGCGCAGGCGTTCGGCCTGAAAATCGCTGGACTGGCTAGTGGCGGTGCGTTCGGCAGTGGTGTTGGCGATCTGGCTGGCGGCTTGATCGACGCGGTTCTGCCCGGTCTGGATTGCGCTCAGGCCCGCGTAGTAGGCGGAGCTACCGGTGATTTCCATGTCAGGACTCCATTGACGCTGGATGACGAACAGCCCCAATTAAAGCAGGCTGGGCGCGAAAAGGCCCGTTTAAATCCCTAATGGCTCAATGCCAGTTGATAGGCCTTGGGTATTCCTGCACTGGCCTCTTCGCGGGCAACCCCCGCAAGGAGGCCGGGCCGGCAACATACTAATCCAGCAAATCCAGCTGCAGATGCTCAGCCACCATGTCGGCACTGGCCTGCTTGAGCTTGGGCACCCGCCCCAGACATGGCGCCGGCAAGCGCTCTGCAAGGCTGGCCAGGTTCTCTTCCAGGCGCGAGGTACGCGGCTCGATGATGTTTGCCACCCAACCCGCCAACTGCAGCCCATCACGCTCGATCGCCTCGGCACTAAGCAAGGCATGGCTGATGCAACCCAAGCGCACGCCTACCACCAGAATCACCGGCAACCGCAGGGCAACGGCAAGGTCGGACAGGTTCTCCAGGCCCGACAGCGGTACGCGCCAGCCACCGGCTCCCTCAATCAGGGTGAAGTCGGCATTTTGTTGCAGCACATTGCGCATCGCCGCGAGCAGTTCTGGCACGGCCAGCGTCACCCCTGCCTCGCGCGCCGCCACATGCGGGGCAATAGCAGGCTCGAAGGCAAACGGATTGACCTGCTCATAGGGCAGCTTGACCGTGCTTTCGTCGATCAGCGCCAGGGCATCACTATTGCGCAAGCCTTTCGGCGTCATCGTACAGCCCGAGGCAACCGGCTTGGCACCCAGCGTGCTCATGCCCTGCAAACGTGCCGCATGCAACAGGCCGGCGGCAATGGTGGTCTTGCCGACATCGGTATCGGTACCAGCAATGAAAAAGGCCTGGCTCATCGTGCTCCCCTTACGCCTGTGGTTTGCGCAACACACCATAGACCACTTGATAGGTGGCTGGCAGCCCTGCGGGCTGGCGAAATGCCTCATAGGCCTGCAGCAGGCCCTGCATTCGCGCCCGGCCGGTGAGACCGGAAGGTCGCCCAGGGTTCAGATTGTGCGCCCCCAACGCCTTCAGTTCGTGGGTCAGGCTGCGCACATCCGGGTAGTGCAGCACATGCGGGCACCGCTCCAGCTCAAGCTGTTCAAAACCGCTGGCTGCGCACAGGCGCTGATAGTCCTCGAAACGGCGGAAGCGGTTTACATGCACCAGACCATCCACCGCCTGCCAGCTGGCGCGCAGTTCGTCGAGGGTGCCCACGCACAGGCTGCTGAAGGCCAGTACACCGCCTGGGCGCAGCACCCGCTGCGCCTCGGCCAGCACACTGGCGAACTGATCGCACCACTGCACCGCCAGGCTGGAAAACACCAGGTCGACGCTGCCATCGCGCAGCGGCAAACGCTCGGCGTCGCCAACCACGTGATACTGCGCCCCGCCCTTCACATGACGGGCGTGCAGCAACATGCCTTCGGCAATATCCACCGCCACGCCACAGGCCTGGGTGAAACGCTCGGCCAGCATGCGGCTGAAATGGCCGGTGCCGCTGCCCAGGTCCAGCCAGTGTGACGGCTGCAGGCCTGCCGGTAACTGCTCCAGCAGGCTCAGACCTACAGCGCGCTGAAGGGCCGCCACGCTGTCGTAGCTGGCCGCGGCGCGGGAGAACGAGGCCGCCACCTGGCGCTTGTCGGGCAATGCGCCGGGCAGGGTCGGACGGGAAAGGTCAGTCATCGCCACTCTCATGCAGGAAACTCTTGATGCCCGCCGCCAGCTCCTGCGGGTACTCCAGCAGGAACGCGTGGGAACTGTCTTCGACCAGGCCCACTTCCACATCGGGCAACAGCTCGCTCAAGGCCTTTGCCGCCTCTGCCGGCACTAGCGCATCGCTGCCGGCAAACAGATGCAGCTGCGGGCCTCCATAGGCTTGCAAAGCTTCGCGGGTGTCCAGCTTGGCCAGCACTTCAAGGCCAGTGGCCAGGTACAACGGGTCGGTATCCGGCACGCCGACACCCAGTTGGCGCAACAGGGTACGCGGCTGCAGGGCGCCGTCGCTGCACAAGGTACGGAAGCGCTTGAGGGTGACCTGGGTATGGCTGCGGCAGCCGTCGAGGAAGGTGCCGAAGGTGTCTTCGGCCATGCCGTGCGGCCAGTCTGGCCGGGCCAGGAAGCTGGGGTTGCTGGCCAAGGTCAGCAGCCCGCAGCAGTGGTCGCCACGCTTGTGCGCCAGCGCGCTGGCCAACATGCCACCCAGTGACCAGCCACCCAGCCAGGCATTGCTGGGCAGCTTGCGGTCCAGATGGTCGATCCAGGCCTGCACATCGCTGTGGGGCAGTTCTGGCAGGGGCATCAGCTCTACCTGCAGGCGGGCGTCCTGGGCCCGCAGGCTAGCGGCCAGCGGCTCCAGCGCAGCAGTTCCCAAGCCCCAGCCAGGCAACAGAACAAGTCGATTACGCATCGGCGTTCTCCAACTGTGGATAACACTCGGCCAATGCATTCAACAATAGCTGCACCTGCGCCTCGCTGTGCGCGGCGCTCAAGGTCACCCGCAGGCGTGCGCTGCCAGCCGGCACGGTGGGTGGGCGGATGGCCGTCACCAGCAAGCCGCGCTCACGCAGCAGGCGTGACAGACGCAACGCCTTCGCACTGTCGCCGATCACGATAGGCTGGATTGGCGTCGGGCTGTCCATCAACTGCAGCCCCATCTGCTGCGCGCCTTTTCTGAACTGGCGAATCAAGGCTGCCAGATGCTCACGACGCCAGGTTTCACGGCGCAGCAGCTCCAGGCTCTTGAGTGTGGCGCAGGCCAGCGCCGGTGGCTGGCTGGTGGTGTAGATGTAGGGGCGGGCGAACTGCACCAGCGCCTCGATCAGCTCTTCGCTGCCAGCAACAAAGGCGCCCGCAGTGCCGCAAGCCTTGCCCAGCGTGCCGATCAGCACCGGTACGTCATCTACGCCCAGGCCAAAGTGTTCGACGATACCGCCGCCCTGTGCGCCCAAGGTACCCAGGCCATGGGCATCGTCAACCATCAACCATGCGCCGCGGGCACGGGCGACATCGGCCAGCGCCGGCAGGTCGGCCAGGTCACCGTCCATGCTGAACACGCCATCGGTCACCACCAGGGTATTGCCGACCGCCTTGTCCAGGCGGCTGGCCAGGCTGGCCGGGTCGTTGTGCAGGTAGCGGTTGAAGCGGGCACCACTGAGCAGCCCGCCATCCAGCAGCGACGCATGGTTCAGGCGGTCTTGCAGCACCGTGTCGCCCTGCCCCACCAGCGCGGTGATGGCGCCCAGATTGGCCATGTAGCCGGTGGAGAACAACAGCGCGCGCGGGCGCCCGGTGAGTTCAGCCAGTGCCTCTTCAACCTGATGGTGCGGTGCGCTGTGGCCAACCACCAGGTGCGAGGCACCACCCCCCACCCCCCAGCGCTCGGCGCCGGCCTGCCAGGCGGCGATCACTTCGGGGTGGTTGGCCAGGCCCAGGTAGTCATTGCTGCAGAAGGCCAGCAACCGCTGGCCGTCGACCACCACTTCCGGCCCCTGCGGGCTTTCCAGCAATGGCCGCTGCCGATACAGGTCTGCTGCGCGCCGTTCGGCCAGGCGCGCAGCCAGATCGAAAGCCATGTCAGGCTGTCGCGGCGTCGTAGAACATCTCGCTGCTGCGCTGCTCGACCAGCGCTTGCTCGATGGCTGCCTGATGCACTTCGTCAGCGTGCTCTTCACGCGCTTCGGGCTTGATACCCAGGCGTGCGAACAGCTGCATGTCCTTGTCGGCCTGGGGGTTGGCGGTGGTCAGCAGTTTTTCGCCGTAGAAGATCGAGTTGGCGCCCGCCATGAAGGCCAGGGCCTGCATCTGCTCGTTCATCTGCTCGCGGCCGGCGGACAGACGCACGTGAGACTTGGGCATGAGGATACGGGCCACGGCCAGCATACGGATAAAGTCGAACGGGTCGACGTCCTCTTCCTCAGCCAGCGGCGTGCCGGCTACCTTGACCAGCATATTGATCGGCACCGACTCCGGGTGCTCCGGCAGGTTGGCCAGCTGGATCAGCAGGCCGGCACGGTCGTCCAGCGACTCACCCATGCCCAGAATGCCACCAGAGCAGATTTTCATCCCGGCATCGCGCACGTAGGCCAGGGTCTGCAGGCGCTCGCTGTAGGTACGCGTGGTGATGATGCTGCCGTAGAACTCCGGGGAGGTGTCGAGGTTGTGGTTGTAGTAGTCCAGGCCAGCCTGGGCCAGGGCTTTGGTCTGCTCCTGGTCGAGCTTGCCGAGGGTCATGCAGGTTTCCAGGCCCATGGCCTTGACGCCTTTGACCATCTCCAGCACGTAGGGCATGTCTTTGGCCGACGGGTGCTTCCACGCCGCCCCCATGCAGAAACGGGTAGAACCGATGGCTTTGGCGCGGGCAGCTTCTTCCAGCACCTTCTGCACTTCCATCAGCTTCTGTTTTTCCAGCCCGGTGTTGTAGTGGCCGGACTGCGGACAATATTTGCAATCTTCCGGGCAGGCACCGGTCTTGATCGACAGCAAGGTCGAAACCTGCACGCGGTTGGGGTCGAAATGCGCGCGGTGCACGGTCTGCGCCTGGAACAGCAAGTCATTGAACGGTTGCTGGAACAGCGCCTTGACCTCGGCCAGGGACCAGTCGTGACGTGTTGTTGCAGTTGTGCTGGCGCTCATCGGCGTTTCCTTGTTTAGGCTGTAGCTGGCGCCGGGACAGGAAAGCCCGCCAGCGCATCACGGATAGCTCGCATAGTCATGGAAGGCCTATGAACTGTCAACTGTACTGGAAGCGACTGGTTTACAAGTGCTCACTTATTGATCAGCAGTGTTTGTTATGCGATGAGCCTGCCGAGCAGCACTACCCGCTGTGCATCACCTGCGAACAGGCGCTGCCCTGGCTGGGTGATCAGTGCCGGCATTGCGCCCTGCCCTTGCCCATGGCCGGCCTGACCTGCGCCGTTTGCGGCCGCGGCTTGCCGGCCTTCGATCAGGTCATTGCCCTGTGGCAGTTCGGCTTTCCGGTGGACACGTTGATCAGCCGCTTCAAGCACAATCGCCAATGGCCTTTGGGGCGCCTGATGGCTGAGCTACTCGGGCAGGGGCTGCTGTATCGCTATGCCGAAGGGCTGCCCCGCCCTGACCTGCTGTTGCCTGTGCCTTTGGCCAGGCGTCGACTGCGCGAGCGGGGGTTCAACCAGGCGGGGATGCTTGGGCGGTGGTTGTCGTCGCACGTCGGGGTAACATGCAACGAGCGTTTGCTGGTGCGAACACGCGAAACACCGGCACAGCAACATCTGGGCGCCAAGGCACGACGGCGCAATTTGCGCCAGGCATTTGCGGTAACGGGCGAGCTGGAAGGCAAGCATGTCGCCATCGTCGATGATGTGTTGACCACCGGTGCTACTGCGCAGGCTATTGCCCTGACACTGCGCAAGGCAGGTGCACGGCGGGTGGATGTGTATTGCCTGGCACGTACGCCAAAACCGGGGTATGTATGACCTGGCGCGACCTGCCCATTTGTAAAGCACCCTTGTATACGGAATACCCATGTCCCTACCCCCCCTTCTCACCCAGCACATCGCCCGCCGCCCACAGCGCATCGCGCTGCTGCAACACATTGCCGAACAAGGCTCGATCACCCGCGCCGCCAAGGCAGCGGGTATCAGCTACAAGGCGGCCTGGGATGCCATCGACGAGCTCAACAATCTGGCCAGCCAGCCCTTGGTCAAGCGCAGCACCGGTGGCCGTGGTGGCGGCGGTGCGCACTTGTCGCCGGAAGGCGAACGGGTGCTGCGCCTGTACCAACGGCTGCAGGCCCTGCAGGCACAAATCCTCGAAGCCGCCGAAGAATCCGGCGACCTCGACCTGCTCGGGCGCCTGATGCTGCGCACCAGTGCGCGCAACCAGTTGCAGGGCCAGGTCAGCGGCCTGCGCCCAGAAGGCCGGTATGACCGCGTCAGCCTGGCATTGAGCGGCGGGCTGGAGATCGATGCGCTGATCACCCACGACAGCACTGCGCGGCTGGAGCTGACAGCCGGAACGATGGTGGTGGCGCTGCTAAAGGCCGGGTGGGTGCGGTTGCTGGCGCAAGAGGAAGAAGCCGAGGAGGGCAGCAACTGTTTGAGCGCGACGGTGGAAGAAGTGCTGGCCGAGGAGGACGGCCCCAGCGAGGTCAGGCTGGCGCTGGGTAATGGGCAGACGTTGTGTGCCATTGCAGAGGCGCAGTGGTTGGCTGGGCAGCAGGTGGCGGCCGGCAGTTCGGTGCGGGTGCAGTTCCATCCGTCCTATGTGCTGATCGGGATACCGGCTTAGCCTCGCCACGCGGTGGGCGGATTGCGGGCATGCCTGTGAAGAAGCCGGCACAGGCATAACGCGCTACCATGGCCCCACGCCGCTTACCCTCCGGAGCCACCATGTCCCACCCCTTCGACACCCTCACCCCCGACCTGGTCCTGGACGCAGTGGAAAGCCTGGGCTTTCTTAGTGATGCGCGGGTGCTGGCGCTGAACAGCTACGAAAACCGCGTGTACCAGGTGGGAATCGAAGACGCGCAGCCGCTGATTGCCAAGTTCTACCGCCCAGGCCGCTGGAGCGATGCAGCCATCCTTGAAGAACACGCCTTCACGGCCGAGCTCGCCGACTGCGAAGTCCCGGTGGTTGCGCCCATGCAGCACGATGACCGCACCTTGTTCGAGCACCAGGGCTTCCGCTTCACGCTGTTCCCCCGTCGCGGCGGCCACGCCCCCGAGCCTGGCAACCTCGACCAGTTGTATCGCCTGGGCCAACTGCTCGGTCGCATGCATGCCGTGGGCGCCAGCAAACCGTTCAAGCACCGCGAGGCACTGGCTGTGGACAACTTTGGCCACGCCTCACTGAATACCTTGCTGGAAGGTAATTTTGTCCCGCGTGAACTGTTGCCGGCGTTCGAGTCCGTGGCACGCGACCTGCTCAAGCGGGTGGAGGACATCTACGCTCGCACACCACACCAGCTCATCCGCCTGCACGGCGACCTGCACCCCGGCAACCTGATGCACCGTGACGAGGTGTACCACGTGGTGGACCTCGACGATTGCCGCATGGGCCCAACGGTGCAAGACCTGTGGATGATGTTGGCCGGCAACCGCGAGGAGCGCCTGGGGCAACTGGCCGAGCTGATCGACGGCTACAACGAGTTCCACGACTTCGACCCGCGCGAGCTGGCCCTGATCGAGCCCCTGCGCGCCCTGCGCCAGCTGCACTATAGCGCCTGGCTGGCAAGGCGCTGGGACGACCCGGCGTTCCCGCCCAGCTTCCCTTGGTTCGGCCAGCCACGCTACTGGGGCGACCAGATTCTCGCCTTGCGCGAACAAATGGCTGCGCTGGATGAAGCACCGCTGAAATTGTTCTAGAAGCGCGCCCACCTCTGTCTACAATAGGCGTCGCTTTATTTAGCAACCTAAGCAAGGATTCTGCATGCACGCCGCAAACCCGCGCCGCGGGTACATACTGGGCTTGAGCGCCTACATCATCTGGGGCCTTTTCCCCATCTACTTCAAGGCAATCCAGAGCGTCCCGGCGGTGGAGATCATTGTCCACCGGGTGCTCTGGTCAGCACTGTTCGGCTCGCTACTGCTCCTGGTGTGGAAACACCCCGGCTGGTGGCGCGAACTGCGCAACAACCCGCGCCGGCTGGGCATCCTGGCACTGAGCGGGGCACTGATCGCCGGTAACTGGCTGACCTACGTGTGGTCGGTAAACAACGGTCGTATGCTCGAGGCCAGCCTGGGCTATTACATAAACCCGCTGATCAACGTACTGCTGGGCATGCTCATTCTTGGTGAGCGCCTGCGCCGCCTGCAATGGCTGGCGGTGGGCATGGCCGCCGTGGGTGTGGCGCAGCAGGTGTGGCAAGTGGGCAGCCTGCCATGGGTATCACTGGTGCTGGCGTTGAGCTTCGGCTTCTATGGACTGATCCGTAAGCAGGCGCCGGTAGCAGCACTGCCGGGCCTGGTGGTGGAGACCTGGATGCTGGTACCGCTGGCCCTTGGCTGGCTGCTGCTGCACCCGTCAGCGATGAGTGCCCAGGGCGCGTTCTATACCAGCAGCGAGGCGCTGTGGCTGATGGCGGCGGGGCCGGTAACGCTGGTGCCGCTGGTATGCTTCAACGCCGCCGCGCGACACCTGCCGTACACCACGCTGGGCTTCCTGCAGTACCTGGCACCGACTTTGGTGCTGTTGCAGGCCGTACTGCTGTTCGATGAGCATTTGTCGTCGAGCACCTTGGTGGCCTTCATGTTCATCTGGGCAGGTTTGGCGATTTACAGCGTGGATGCATGGCTGAGCTTGCGCAAACGTAGCTGATCAGAAAACGATCAAAACTCTGCAGGCCATGTAACTATTGGCCTGCAGAAACATCTCCATAGGTTATCCACACCCTCGTCCCCGTGCTTTGTGCACAAGCTGCTGATAATTGGGTGTTTTTTGAGCAAAGCTCTGCAAGGCACGTGATGCCTGGGCTGGAGAGGTACGCCCCCAGGTTATCCACAGGGCCTTCCCCGTGATATCGGGATAACCTCCGGCCAGGATCAATCCTCCGGCCGCAACTGCAACTCCACCATCAAATCATCCGCCAGACTCTCCAGCTTCTGCTGCAATTCATCCAGCGAAAGGGCCAGCGGCAACGCCAGCAACGCATCGGCATGAAACAACGGCTCACTGCTCATTGGCGCGGGCCGCACTTCGGTAGTGAACCGCTCCAGATTCACCCCAAGGTCCGCCAACAAACGGGTAATGTCCCGCACGATCCCCGGCCGGTCATTACCCACCAGCTCCATGGCAATTGGCTTCCAGGTGCACGAGGGCTCGATCCCGCTCTCGGCAATCAGCACGCGAATGTCATACCTGGCCAGCCCCTGCAACGAGGCCACAAGCTCGGCGTAATTCTCTGCCGGCACCGCCACCCGCAGAATGCCAGCAAACTGCCCGGCCATACGCGACATGCGGCTTTCCAGCCAGTTACCACTGTGGTCGGCGATGCACTGGGCAATACGTTCGACCTGGCCGGCCTTGTCAGGGGCAATTACAGTCAGTACAAGATGATCCACAAGCCCTTCCTCGTGTCGGACCGCGCCGGGCGGCAGAAAATCGGGGGATCGAATCAGTATAGGCAAGGCGCGGCAACCTGCCGCAGGGCAATCTGCACGGCTAATCGTGTACTGTTTCAAGATTTATCTGGAACAATCCACCTGTTTTTTGCGAACATACCCACTCCCAGCGTGACCATACGCGACCATCGGGTCGCATAACGGCGCTTTTAGTCTGATTTTGCCCCGCCTACTGCTTCATGTAGTATCCCGTGGCGCGGACTACAAAACGTCGTTTGGATGTCTGCCAAGGCGCCTGTGAAAATACGCACACTGTCTGCCAGCCTGTCTGGCCGGCCGCACCCAGCCGCCCCGAAGGGGCATGCACTGGTGCCGTGTTTAGAGAAGCGCTACAGGCTTAATACAGAAGAGCGAAATAGCTGAGCAGAGTGAGGCAAGCAATGACTGGATACGTTCAAGTCGGTGGCCTTCAGGTCGCCAAGGTCCTGTACGACTTCGTGAACAACGAAGCCATCCCCGGGACCGGCATCGTCGCCGAGCAGTTCTGGGCGGGTGCAGAGAAGATCATCAATGACCTCGCTCCAAAGAACAAAGCCCTGCTCGCCAAGCGCGACGAGCTGCAAGCCAAGATCGACGCCTGGCACCAGGCACGCAAAGGCCAGGCCCACGACGCCGTAGCCTACAAAGCATTCCTCCAGGAAATCGGCTACCTGCTGCCACAAGCCGACGATTTCCAGGCCACCACCCAGAACGTGGACGAAGAAATCGCCCACATGGCCGGCCCACAACTGGTCGTGCCGGTGATGAACGCCCGCTTCGCCCTGAACGCCGCCAACGCTCGCTGGGGTTCGCTGTACGACGCCCTGTACGGCACCGACGCCATCAGCGATGAAGGCGGTGCCGAAAAAGGCCAGGGTTACAACAAGGTGCGCGGCGACAAGGTCATCGCCTTCGCCCGCGCCTTCCTCGACGAAGCCGCGCCACTGGCAGCCGGCTCGCACGTTGACTCCACGGGCTACCGTATCGAAGGCGGCAAACTGGTTGTTGCCCTGAAAGGCGGCAGCAACACTGGCCTGCGCGACGATGCGCAACTTATCGGCTTCCACGGCGACGCCGCGGCACCCACTGCCGTGCTGCTCAAGCACAACGGCCTGCACTTCGAAATCCAGGTCGATGCCAGCACCCCGGTCGGCAGCACCGACGCCGCTGGTGTCAAAGACATCCTGATGGAATCGGCACTGACCACCATCATGGACTGCGAAGACTCGGTTGCAGCCGTAGACGCTGACGACAAGGTCATCGTCTACCGCAACTGGCTGGGCCTGATGAAAGGCGACCTGGCCGAAAGCGTGAGCAAGGGTGGCAAAACCTTCACCCGCACCATGAACCCGGACCGTGAGTACGCGGCGCCTAACGGCGGCAGCGTGACCCTGCACGGTCGTTCGTTGCTGTTCGTGCGCAACGTTGGCCACCTGATGACCAACCCGGCGATCCTCGATGCCCAAGGCAACGAAATCCCCGAAGGTATCCAGGACGGGCTGTTCACCAACCTGATCGCCCTGCACAACCTCAAAGGCAACACCACCCGCAAGAATACCCGCAGCGGCAGCGTGTACATCGTCAAGCCGAAGATGCACGGCCCTGAGGAAGTGGCCTTCGCCGCAGAGATCTTCAGCCAGGTCGAAGACTTGCTGGGCATGCCGCGCAACACCGTCAAGGTCGGCATCATGGACGAGGAGCGCCGTACCACGGTCAACCTCAAGTCCTGCATCAAGGCAGCCGCCGAGCGCGTGGCGTTCATCAACACCGGTTTCCTTGACCGCACTGGCGATGAAATCCACACCTCGATGGAAGCCGGCGCCGTGGTGCGCAAAGGTGCCATGAAGAACGAGAAGTGGATCGGCGCCTACGAAAACAACAACGTCGACGTTGGCCTGGCCACCGGCCTGCAAGGCCGGGCGCAGATCGGCAAAGGCATGTGGGCCATGCCTGACCTGATGGCAGCCATGCTCGAGCAGAAGATCGCCCACCCGCTGGCCGGTGCCAACACCGCCTGGGTGCCGTCGCCAACTGCCGCCACCCTGCACGCCCTGCACTACCACAAGGTGGACGTACAGGCGCGCCAGCGTGAACTGGCTTCACGTACCCCGGCGTCGGTGGACGACATTCTGGCCATTCCGCTGGCTGCGGACACCAACTGGTCGGCCGAAGAGATCCGCAACGAGCTGGACAACAACGCCCAGGGCATCCTCGGCTACGTGGTGCGCTGGATCGACCAGGGCGTGGGTTGCTCGAAGGTGCCGGACATCAACAACGTCGGCCTGATGGAAGACCGTGCCACCCTGCGCATCTCCGCCCAGCTGCTGGCCAACTGGCTGCGCCACGGCGTGGTCAGCCAGGAACAGGTGCTGGAAAGCCTCAAGCGCATGGCCGTGGTGGTCGATCAGCAGAACGCTGGCGACGCCCTGTACCGTCCGATGGCGCCGAACTTCGACGACAACGTGGCGTTCCAGGCGGCAGTGGAGCTGGTGGTGGAAGGTGGCAAGCAGCCGAACGGTTATACCGAGCCGGTACTGCACCGCCGTCGCCGCGAGTTCAAGGCCCGTAACGGGTTGTAAGTAACATCTGCGCCAAGGGGGCCGTTTTGCGGCCCCCACTGCGCATCAATCCATTTTCAATTCTCTCTTCACCAGCTCCAACAGCTTGCCCAAATCCACCGGCTTGAGCAGGAAATCCACCACGCCCAGGTGCATCACATCCACTGCTTCTTCCACATCGGTGTCGCCCGACACCACAATGATCGACAACGCCGCCCGCTCCGACGCGCGAATTGTCCTGATCAAGTCCAGCCCACTTTCAGGCTGCATGCGCAAATCGGTAATCATCAACCCGATACGCTTCTGGTAGTGCAGGTACAACCTGGCTTCCTCGGCCCCATCCGCCCCAACCGCATCGATGCCCCGGCTTTTCAGGTACAGAATCAGCGCCTCCCGGTTAACCGCGTTGTCATCCACCACAAGCACCAACGGCCTGGCAGCCACAGGCGCACTCTGGTTTATCACGGCCAAGGCCTCGCGCTCGGCGTCGCTCAGGATGTCGGTGTGCTCGGGCATGCTTGTCTCGTCAAAATAATTCCGCTTCAGCATTAGGACCGCAGTACTTGCGTAACCCGTTTCTCCTTTCGTCGGGTCTCTGACAGGGGCGCTCATAGACTTACGTCCAATGGGCACCACCTCGCCGCAAGCCGACCATGGAGGCAGAGAACAACATGGCCGGTACCTATATATAGATATATATAGTTCGGCATAGCGATACGGTCAGTTTCATGAGTAAAAAGGACGCCTACAGCCAGGCGGGCAAGACGGCAGTACTGCAAAACATCCAGGGCACATTGCAGTTCCTGCAGCGCTTTCCGCCGTTCAACCAGATGGAGCACAGCCACCTGGCCTTCTTGGTCGAGCAGTGCCAGCTGCGCTTCTACGCCTGCGGTGAAAGCATCGTCAAACCTGCTGACGGGCCGGTCGAGCACTTCTACATCGTCAAGCAGGGCCGCGTGGTTGGCGAGCGCCAGCATCTGGCCAAACCGGGTGTCGAGACCACGTTCGAGATCACCAGCGGCGAGTGCTTCCCGCTGGCAGCCCTGCTGGGTGAGCGGGCAACCCGCACCGAGCACCTGGCCGGTGAAGACACCTTCTGCCTGCAACTGAACAAGGCCGCATTCATCCGCGTGTTCTCGATGTCTGAAGTGTTTCGGGATTTTGCCCTGCGCGGTGTCAGCAGCCTGCTTGATCAGGTCAATCAGCAAGTACGCCAGCGCGCTGTGGAAACCCTCGGCACCCAGTACTCGCTGAACACCCCCCTGGGTGAACTGGCCATGCGTCACCCGGTGGTGTGCAGCGCCGATACGCCCCTGCGCGAAGCCGTGCGGCTGATGCACGAGCAGCAGGTGGGCAGCATCGTGGTGGTCGACCCGCAACGCTACCCCATCGGTATTTTCACCTTGCGCGACCTGCGCCAGGTGGTGGCAGCAACAGATGCCGACCTGGGCGCCGCCATCGACCGGCACATGACAGCCAAACCGTTCTACCTCCCACCCCAGGCCAGTGCCTTCGATGCCGCCATGGCCATGACCGAGCGGCATATTGCCCATGTATGTCTGGTAGAAAACGGACGCCTGTGCGGGGTGGTATCCGAGCGCGACCTGTTCTCACTGCAACGGGTCGATCTGGTTCACCTGGCGCGCACCATACGCCATGCGCCACGCCTGGATACGCTGGTCTCGCTGCGCGGTGAAATCAGCCAGCTGGTGGAACGCATGCTGGCCCATGGCGCATCGTCGACGCAGATCACCCAGATCATTACCTTGCTCAACGACCATACCGTGTGCCGGGTCATCGAACTGGCCCTGGCCGAACGTGGCGACCCGGGCGTGCCATTCAGCTGGCTGTGCTTTGGCAGCGAGGGGCGACGCGAGCAGACCCTGCACACCGACCAGGACAACGGCATCCTCTTCGAAGCGGTCGACAGCGCCGAGGCCGACGCCATCCGCGCTCGCCTGTTGCCGCTGGCGCAATACATCAACCAGTGCCTGGCCCAGTGCGGTTTCACCCTGTGCATGGGTAACGTCATGGCCGGCAACCCCGAACTGTGCCTGTCGCGCAGCGAGTGGGCGCGGCGCTTTGCCGGGTTTGTTCGCGAAGCCAGCCCGGAGAACCTGCTGGGTTCGAGCATCTACTTCGACCTGCGGGTGGTGTGGGGTGACGAGCAAGGTTGCGAGCAACTGCGCCAAGGCCTGCTGGCACAGGTAGCCGACAACCGCATCTTCCAGCGCATGATGGCTGACAACGCCCTGCGCCAACGCCCTCCGGTGGGACGGTTGCGCGAGTTCGTGCTGACACGCCAGGGCAACGACAAGGCGGCGACCCTCGACCTCAAGGTCCAGGGGCTGACGCCCTTCGTCGATGGTGCCCGTTTGCTGGCCCTGGCCAATGGCATAGGTGCCTGCAATACCTTGGAGCGCCTGCGCCAACTGGTGGCCAAGGGCGTGATCGAGCCATTGGACGGCGCCGCCTATGAAGAGGCCTACCACTTCATCCAGCAAACCCGCATGCAGCAGCACCAGCGCCAGATACGCGACAACCTGCCCTATTCCAACCGGGTCGACCCGGACAGCCTCAACCACCTTGACCGCCGCATCCTGCGCGAGTCCCTGCGCCAGGCCCAACGCTTGCAAAGCAGCCTGGCCTTGCGGTACCAGTTGTGAGCCTGTTTACCTGGCTGCGCCCCAGCGCGCCCGAACTGGACCACACCACACGCCAGCGCCTGGCCCGATTGCCCAAGCCCGTGCCGCTGGGGGTATGTACCCTGCGCGAGCAGCGCTGGGTGGTGCTGGACCTGGAGACCAGCGGGCTCAACCCCAACCGTGATCAGGTGCTGTCGATCGGGGCGGTGGCCATCGAAGACGGTGCCATCGACTTTGCCCAGCAGTTCGAACGCACGCTGCACCGGCCTTTGCAGAAGACCAACGCCAGCGTACTGATCCACGGCTTGGGCCCTAGCGCCCTGGCTGCCGGTTGCGACCCGGCCGAGGCCCTGCTGGATTTGCTCGATTTCATTGGCGACAGCCCGGTGCTGGCGTTTCACGCGCCATTCGACCAGCGCATGCTGGCGCGTGCGCTGAAGGAGAGCCTGGGTTACCGCTTGCAGTCGCCGTTCCTCGATATTGCCGAACTGGCGCCGATGCTCAACCCCGACACAGTGCTGCGCGAGGCCGGGCTGGATGACTGGGTAGCGCGGTTTGGCTTGCAGGTTGAAGAGCGCCACCACGCCAGCGCCGATGCCCAGGTGACCGCAGAACTGGCGCTGATCCTGTTCAGCCAGGCCAGACGCCAGCAGTTGGACAGCCCGCTGCAGCTGGAGCAACGGTTGCGCGGGTGGCGACGGCGCAAGATGCAGAATCACGGTTTGTAGAGGCGGGATGTGCAGCGCCGCCCGCGCGGCGCGCATCGCGAGCTGCGCTCGCTCCTACGTTTGTTTCGGGCCAATCATTCCTGTGGGATATGCACGCGAACGCTTTGGCGCATGGCTCGATATCGCGTCGTACGAACAAGGCGATCGCGCGCGCCTGGCACAGGCGTTACTGGCCCGAAACAAACGTAGGAGCGAGCGCAGCTCGCGATGCGCGCCGCGCGGGCGGCGCTGGATCTCACTGGCGCCACACAACTCAAACCAAGCCCCATGATGGCAATCCGATAAGCGTCCATTGCACCACCCTCTCCCCTCTGCCACAATCGCGAATAATTATCGTTAGTTAATGCATTCGTTCCGGGGGGACGCTGCTTGTCTTCTGCACAGAGCCCACACGCCGATCTGGTCGGTGCGCTGTACCGCGACCACCGCGGCTGGCTGCTCGCCTGGCTGCAACGCAGCATGGCCTGCCGCCAACGTGCTGAAGACCTGAGCCAGGACACCTTCGTGCGCCTGCTCGGTCGTGAGCAACTGGACACACCCCGCGAACCCCGCGCGTTTCTGGCCGCCGTGGCCAAAGGGCTGATGTTCGACCACTTCCGCCGCGCCGCGCTGGAACAAGCCTACCTGGCCGAGCTGGCATTGATCCCTGAAGCCGAACAGCCCTCGCCAGAAATGCAGCACCTGATCCTTGAAGATCTCAAAGCCATCGACCGCCTGCTCGGCAAGCTGTCGAGCAAGGCTCGCGCGGCGTTTCTGCACAGCCGTCTGGACGGCATGGGCCATGCCGAGATTGCCGAGCGCCTTGGTGTTTCGGTATCACGGGTGCGCCAGTACATCGCCCAAGGCATGCGCCAGTGCTACGTAGCCCTGTACGGGGAGCCGACGTGAGCAACGTCCCAGTTTCGTCTCGGGTTCTGGAAGCCGCGATTGCCTGGAAACTCAGCCTCGGCGACAGCAGCGGCACGCCTGATGAACGCAATGAATTCATGCGCTGGCATGCCGCCAGCGAAGAGCACGCGCGTGCCTGGCGCCAGCTCGGCGCCATGGAACAGCGCGTTAGCGCGGCGGCTGGCCCGGCACGCCAGGCGCTGCTGCAATCGCGCGCCAGCCTGCGGCGGCGCATTGGCAAGGTTGGCGGCGGGCTGGCCGGCACGTTTCTGCTCGGGGCGCTGCTGGCATGGGTCGGCGCGCCGTCACTGGCACCCAGCTACTGGCTGGCCGACCAGCGCACCGCCACGGGTGAATTGCGTACCTTGCGCCTGGAAGACGGCACACTGCTCAGCCTGAACACCCACACCGCCGTGGACATCGACTATGCCGGCGCACAACGGGTGATCGTGCTGCACCAGGGCGAAATCTCGGTCGAAACCGGCCACCAGGACCCACGCCCGCTGCTGGTCCGCACTGAAGACGGTCGCTTGCGGCCACTGGGCACGCGCTTCCTGGTGCGCCGCGAAGTCGGCGGTACGCGCCTGGAAGTGCTGCAAGCCTCGGTCGCCGCCATGCCGCATGACAGCGGCGACGAACAGGTGCTGCACGAAGGCCAGCAAGTGTTGATGAACGCCAACGGCCTCGGCCAGGTTGGCACGGTGCCCGCCGGTGCCGGTGCCTGGACCCGCGGCATGCTGGTGGTCGACAACGTACGCCTGGCCGACCTGCTCGCCACATTGGGCCAGTACCGCAGCGGCTACCTCGGGGTGGATGCCAAGGTCGCCGACCTGCGCGTGACCGGTAGCTTCCCGCTGACCAACACCGACCTGGCGCTCGCCTCGCTGGTGCCGGCGTTGCCGGTGAAGATCGAGCGGCATACCCAGTGGTGGGTGAACGTCACTTCCAAATAGGCCGGGCCTGCTGGCCAATCTCCACCAGCCGTTCACCGCTGCCGCCGCCACCGTATTCGCGGGTAAACCCGCTCCTGCGCGGTGGTGGACACACATCGGGGTGGTCGTAGGAGCGGGTTCACCCGCGAAGTGGGCGGTGCTGGCAAAACCTCTTTTAAATAATTCTCAATATTTTTCAGATTCACCCTGTCACTTTTCAGATCTCGCTCGGCAAGGAAGCAGCAAGCACTTACCCGTCGAGGAACCGCCGCATGTCCCGTGCCGTTGATCATATCCTGCGCCCCAGCCTGGTGGCCCTGGCCATCGGCCTGGCTGCCCCGCTGACCAGCCCTGCCTTGTTCGCCGCCGAGCAATCCACGTCGCGCGCCTACAATCTGCCAAGCGCGCCACTGGCCACCACTCTCAACCAGATCGCCAGCCAGGCCAGCATTGCCTTGGCCATCGACCCGGCACTGGTCAGCGGCCGTACCTCGGCCCCGGTCAGCGGCCAATACGACGGCCTGGGCGCCCTGCAAGCCGCCCTGAGCGGTACCGGCCTGCAGTTGCAGCAAAGCAGTGCGGGCAGCTACAGCCTGGTGGCCGTGCCGGATGGCACCCTGGCCTTGCCGGAAACCACAGTCAATGCCACCAGCGCCAGCGAAAGCGCCTGGGGCCCGGTTGAAGGCTACGTGGCTTCACGCACCGCTGCTGGCACCAAGACTGACACGGCGCTTGTGGAAGTCCCCCGCTCCATCTCTGTTGCCACCCGCGAGCAAATGAAAGACCGCGGTGTACACAGCCTGGATGATGCAGTGCGTTACATGCCAGGTATCGTCTCCGCCAGCTTCGGCAGCGATACGCGCTATGACTGGATGCGCGTGCGCGGCTTCGAGCCAACGCAGTTCCTGGATGGGCTGCCGCTGCCACGCGGCGTGTATGCCAACCCGAAAGCCGAAACCTGGAACCTCGACCGCCTCGCCCTGCTGCGCGGCCCGGCCTCTTCGATCTACGGCCAGACCCCACCTGGTGGCCTGCTGGACATGGTCAGCCGCCGTCCGCAAGCCGAAAGCGCTCACGAAATCGAGCTTCAATACGGCAGCGACAACCATCGCCAGATCAACTTCGCCAGCACCGGCAAGATCGACGATGAAGGTCGCTTTCTCTATGGCGTCAGTGGCGTTATCCGTGACAGTGGCACCCAGATTGACCACATCGACAACAAGCGCTACAACATCGCCCCAAGCCTGACCTGGAACATTGACGAAGACACGACGCTGACCTTCCTCACCCAGTTCACCCGTGACGATACCGGTGCCACCAGCCAGTTCCGGCCCATCCAGGGCACCAAGATCGACATGCCATTCGGCAAGATCTCACACCACAAGAACCTGGGTGACCCGGATTACGAGTTCTACGACCGCACGTACTACGCGCTGGGTTACGCCTTCGAACACCGCATCAATGACGTCTGGCAGTTCCGCCAGAACCTGCGCTACACCAAGTCGGACCTGTCGTTCCAGACCATCACCCCTGGCAGTTACAACAAGAGCTCGCCGCCGGTGCAGGACGATGGCACTGTCAGCCGCATGTCCACCAACACTGATGAAGACATCAGCCAGTTTGCGGTGGACAACAACTTCCAGGCGGACTTCGCTACCGGGGACATCGACCACACGCTGTTGATCGGCCTGGACCACCAGCGCATCAACACCAACTACCTGTCGATCTTCGACTTCAACGTGCCGGACAGCAACGTCAACAACCCGGTCTACGGGCTGCCGATCACTCGCCCGGATCGCTCGACCGCGTTTTATGACTACAACCAGAAAACCCGTCAGACCGGCCTGTACGTGCAGGACCAGATGGCGCTTGGTAACTGGCGCCTGACCCTGGGCGGTCGTGAAGACTGGGTGCATACCGGCACCAAGTTCTTCAACCAGGGCGATGCCACCAATACCCAGCGGGACAAAAAGTTCAGCGGCAACGCAGCCATCAGCTACGTGTTCGACTCGGGCTTCGTGCCGTACCTGTCCTATGCCGAGTCTTTCCAGCCGTCCAGCAATGCCAGTGTGTCGGCCTCGGACTCGTTCAAGCCCACCGAAGGCAAACAGTGGGAGCTGGGCGTGAAGTATCAGCCGCCGGGGTCCAACACCCTGTTGTCGGCAGCCGTGTACGACCTGACTCAGAAAAATGTCTCGGTCACCAACACGGTCGGTGGTGTGACCATCACCAGCCAGACCGGTGAAGTGAAAGTCCGCGGCCTTGAGCTGGAAGCGGTTTCCGATGTGACCGACAACCTGAAGGTGATTGCCGCCTACACCCTGGCCAAGTCCGAGGTGCAGGATGGCGATTTCAAAGGTAACCGCCTGCAACTGATGCCTAACCAGCAAGCGTCCATCTGGGGCGACTATACCTGGCACTCGGGCGTGCTCGACGGCTTCGGCATCGGCCTGGGCGCGCGTTATACCGGTAATACCTACGGTGACCAAGGCAATACCTACCTGGGCAAGGCCAAGGCCTACACCGTCTTCGACGGGTCGGTGCATTACGACCTCGGTCGCCTGAACGGCAGCCTGAAGGGCGCGTCGGTAGCGGTCACCGCCACCAACCTGCTGAACAAGGATTACCTCTCTACTTGTGACGCGTACTACTGCTACTACGGCGATGAGCGCAGCGTTGTCGCCAGCGCCACTTACAAGTTCTGAGTGAGCTGGGGCCGCCTTGCGGCCCCGGGTTCCAACCGACAACAATCGGTACCGTGATGAAAAGCCCCACCATCCGCCGCTGGTCCTTGATCCACACCTGGAGCAGCCTGGTCTGTACCCTGTTTCTGCTGTTGCTGGCAGTCACCGGCCTGCCGCTGATCTTCCACCACGAACTCGAACACCTGCTAGGCGACGCCCCTGAACTGCGTGAAATGCCGGCAGGCACCCCGCACCTCGACCTGCAGCAACTGGTGCTCAAGGCCGAACAACATCGCCCCGGCGAGGTCATGCAGTACTTCGGCTACGATGAAGACGAACCCAACGGCGTGGTCGCCATTACCGCCGCCACCGCCGGCACCGACCCCAACCTGTCGCACACCTTCATGCTCGATGCTCGCACCGGCGAGGCGGTGGCCATGCCGGCTGCCAACGGCGGTTTCATGATGGTGATGCTGCGCCTGCATGTGGACATGTTCGCAGGCTTGCCGGGCAAACTGCTGCTGGCCTTCATGGGCGTATTGTTCATTGTCGCCATCGTCTCCGGCACCGTGCTCTATGCACCATTCATGCGCCGCCTGGAGTTCGGCACCGTACGCCACAAAAAATCCCGCCGCCTGCGCTGGCTCGACCTGCACAACCTGATCGGCGTGGTCACCCTGGCCTGGGCATTGACGGTAAGCGTGACCGGGGTAATCAGCGCCCTGTCCGACCTGGTCATCGCGGCCTGGCGCAACGACAGCCTGGCTGCGATGGTTGCCCCCTACCGCGACGCCCCGCCGCTCGTCGAGCGCGCCCCAGCCACTCGCCTGCTGGACATTGCCGAACAGGCCGCGCCGGGCATGCGCCCGGACTTCATCGCGTTTCCAGGCACGCGTTTCTCCAGCGAGCACCACTATGCGGTGTTCATGAACGGTGCCACTCACCTGAGTTCGCACCTGTTCACGCCGGTACTGATCGATGCTCGCACCCTTGCAGTGACTGCGGTAGGCGACCGTCCCTGGTACATGGATGCCATGGGCCTGTCGCAGCCACTGCATTTCGGCGATTACGGCGGGCGACCGATGCAGATCCTCTGGGCGTTACTGGACGTGCTGACAATCATCGTGCTCGGTAGCGGCCTCTACCTGTGGTGGGGCAAGCTGCGCAAACCCAGGGAGGCGCGCGCATGAGCCACAGGTCGCAAGCCACTGCACGCCTCTTCGCCTGGCCAGCGTTGATTGCCCTGCTTGGCTTCCTGGGCCTGTTCGCTGCGCTGCTCGGCGACGGTGGCTGGGACGTTCTGGCATGGGCCGGCCTGGGCCTGCCGGCCCTGCTGAGCCTGCGCGGGCTGCTCTGGCGTCGGGGGCGCTAGCCCGCTACCACCACGCAACCGCAGCTATTGCCAAGCATGGGGTTTCCTCAACCAAGGATCCGCCCCATGCGCCCCCTCGAACAACTGGAACAGATCGACCGACAGATCGGTGACCTGCTCGACGGCCTCCCGACCCTCGACCTTCAACACCCCATCAACCCCGACACGCGCACCTGGCTGCACGGCGAACTGGCCAGCTTCTGGACCACGGCCGATGAGCAAGGCGAAACCCCCAGACAAAAACTGCTGGCACTGCGCAAGGCGCTGATGCTGACCGAGGTTGAGTTGCGCCTGGGCGACCAGACCTTGGCCAACGGGTCGGCCGAGCAACTGCGGGCCTGCCTGGAACAACCGCTACCCTCGCAGCGCAGGCATCTTCCACTGGCCAGCAGGCCACAGGTGTATCGCGTGCTGCTGGAAGGCATAAGACCCAACTGGCGCAGCTACCTGCCAGGCACACTGATCATCGTTGCCGGTACCACCGAAGGCCCTATGCTCACGCCTCAGGATGCCGCAGGCGCTGCCTTGCTGTGCAGCCTGTCACAAGGCATCGAGGCCTTCGACTCCCTTGCCGCACTGCACCTGGAGCTTTGCGAGCGTCTGGAAGACCCACTCCAGAGCAGACCGCTGCTGCATCTGTACACTGACACGCAAGCGGACCGCGCTCGCCGGTCGCAGCGCCTGCGCTATGACTGGTACGCCGACAGCCTGCTGGAGGCCCAGATCGACAGCGTTGTAGAAGCCCAACGCCAACGCCTGAGTGACACCGGCTTGTGGAGCAACGACTCACCCGACCAGCACACCCGAATACATAAAGCGCTGGCGCTATGGCACGAAGTCGGCGCCAAACCCATCCTGCAAACACGCTACTCCCAATTGCTTGAGAAGAACCTGCCCAACTGGCTGCGCAATACACCTGCGCAAGGCCTGAGCCATATGATGCAGGCAATGCAAACGCTGGTAGCAATCGCCGAGCAGGCTGCTGCCCCGGGAGTACTGAGCCTTAACGACTTCAAACAACGCAATAGCCTGCTGGCCTGGGCCAACGCACGCCTTCGCGAGCGCCTGAGCCATGACCTGGGGTACGACACAGATCCTCGCGAGATCAAAATCATCGTCGTGCGCGCCCGCCGCACGGGCGCCATCATGCATCCCTTCGCCCTCTCGTCCTATGTCACCTATGTAGGCATGCGACGCGTGGGCCACGAGATGGTGGAAATGGTCGAGGAAATCAACACGCTCGAAGAGATCGCCCTCAAGAACTTGCCGTGGTTCGACACCGACTACTGGCTGACTGCCCGGGTGATCCACGCCCACGACAAAGCCATGCCCGCCGGGCTCACGCCGCAGTATGTCAAGCACATGGTCCGGGAACTGAACGTGGGTGACAGCTACGCAAAGTACCTGCACACCCAACTGATCAGTTCCAGAGCGGGCAAATGGCGCCTGACTGCGCACAGCAAGGTCAACCGTGCACGCATGCACGCTGAAGCAGTCAAGGCGCGCTACGCCGGGCACTTTGGCGAAGACCCTTTCGAACATGGTTACAACTGGGTGCGCGCAGTGCTGGACCAACCACACAATGCCTTGCGCGCGCCGGTAGCAGGCTACCCGGTCACTGTTCGGCAGCTGAACATCATGGGTCATACCTTGCAGGGCGTGCTTCTGCTCAACAGCATCCCTTACAAGTCTCCGGCATGCGTGCTGTACACCCCGGATGCCCCGGACCGCAGGGCCTGGCGCCGGTTTCGCACGACCCGCGAACTGCTTCGCACATTGCGCCAACAGCCCACGTTGAGAGCATACGTAGCCCAGCGCCTGCCATTGCTGCCTGCCGCCACGGTGCAGCGGTTGCTGGACAAGGGGCGCCTGAGCACGCATTTGACCACGCCCGAGGTCAAAGACGACCTTTTCTTCGACTACTACATGGCCGAGGCCCGGGCGCTGATCGCCCAGGCCGATGCCGACAGCATGACGACCAGCGAAGTGAATGCGGAGTCGGTCATGGCGTTGAGCTGGCGCTTGCTGGACTTCATCAGCCTGCTGCTGCCGAACCGTGCGCTGCTGGTGCTGTCGATCGGCCGCATGGCAATCGATATCTGGGACGGCGCCGAGGCCTTCAAGCAAGAGGATGTCGAAGGGGTGATGCGGCATGCCTATCAGGCGCTTAGCCACCTCAACGATGCCGGTACCAGCTTTCTGGGTTCCAGAGTGCTACGCCGATCCCTGCGCGGGATCCCCAAACAACCGCCACTGCCGCTGCCCGCACGCCTCCAGGTACAACCGGGCAGCAGCAGCCTGCGCTATCGCATAGACGGTATCTACGGTGAAGGTGTCTACGAGCAAAGCTCGGCGTTTGGTGGGCAATCGCTGTACTTCGTCAAGGACAACGACAACCGCTATTACCGGGTCAGCTTCGACGGCTACCGCTGGCGAGCCATTGACCCTGACCAGCCAGATGCCTATCTGCAGCAACCGCTCAAGCGCAAAGCCGACGGGCAGTGGGTCATCGACTCACCGGTGCTCTGGTACGACGGGCTGCCCGACCTGAAGCAATTACTGCAGGACTGCTATCTACAAACGCCTGTGGCCGGCCTGCCGGTAAACACCGAACAAGGGCTTTTTCAGGCTGACGATCAGCTGTACCTGGCGCTCAAGGACGGGCAGTTGCCTGTGCGCCGCCACTTGCTGCCGGATCATTACCACTTGCAGATTGCCGTTGCCAGCAACGCCGGTGTGGTGCCGTGGGCGGTGCTGCGCCACGAAAACGGCCAGTGGCTGATACGCGTTCGCCAGGCAGGGCGCAGCAGTGACTGGCTGACACTGCCAGATCAACCACCGCCGGCCCACTGACAGCCGGAACCGGCGGCCTCAGTCGACCAGTTTTGGCAACAGCCGGTCCAGCCGCTGATACAAGGCACTGCCATTGGGCCAGTTGCGCAGCAGCCGTGCCCGGTCACGGGCATAGGCCGGTGCGAAGCTGAGCTGGGTGGCATGCTGGCACATGGCATCAAGGTCGATCAGCGACCACTGGCCGTTGTGCCAGAACAGGTTATGGCCTTTGAAGTCGCCGTGGCTGATGCGCTCGCGAATCAGTTGCTGCATCACGTGCACCAAGGCATCCACCTGCTCCTCGGGCGCATCGCCGCTTTCGACGTAGGGCGCGAAGCATGCCGTCAGGTCCGGGCCGTCGACATACTCGGTGACCAGGTAGGCACGGCTGCGCAGGCCCAGCACCCGCTGTTCCAGCACCGCGAGGGGGCGTGGCGTGGCGATGTCGAGGAACTCCAGGCGGTGGCCTTCAATCCAGGAATGCCAGGCCCGGCTCGGGCGCCAGAAGCGCTTGAACCAATGCGCGGTGTTCTTGATGTTGTAGCGCTTGATCACCAACTGGCGACCATTGACCTCGATGCGCGCCACGCTGGCAGCGCCACCGGTCTTGTACAAATGGCCCTTGTCGATCAGCGTATCGGCCTGCTCCAGTACAGGCTGCATGGCCTCGACCTCACTGCGGCGGATCGCTTGCAAGCCCGAGAGGGTGCGCTGGACGCTGAACAGGCTGCACTCGCGGCCAGCCTTGTCCAGATAGTCCTTCTGGCGCCAGTTGCGCACCTTGTCCACCTGCTTCTGCAGGGCTTCCAGCGGCAACGCATGCTCGGCGTTGGCCAACAGGTAATGTACCAGCAGCTCTTCTATGAACGGCTCCAGGCGCTTGGGCAACTGGGCGAAGAATACCCCGAGGTTTTCCAGCACGCGTGGACGCGACAACTGCTGACCGGGTGTTTCCGCCCTTATGCCCGCACCATCGATCAGATACAGCTTGCCGGCATGGCGCAGCAGGTTGTCCAGGTGCAGGTCTTCCTGCCAAAGGCCTTGGGCGTGCATGTGCGCCACAGCCGTGAGCGCTTCGCCCAGTACCAGGTGCTGCTCGTCCGCCAACACTGGCAGGTTTTCCACTGCGGCCCAGGCATCGGCCAGGCTTTGGGCACCATCAAGGAACTCGAACAGCAGCCAGCCGCCCTCGCCTTCCTTGAGGCCGTCGGCCAGTAGCTTCGGCGTGGTCAGGCCTTGTTCGGCCAGCAATTTCACACCCTGCAGTTCGCGCTGGAAATGCCGTGCGGCGTTACCACCGACCAGCAACTTTGCCAGCACCGGTGTACCACGCCAGACACCAGCGCCCACATAACGCTGGCCCGGCAACACGCGCAGCAGGCTGAGCAATTGCAAGTCGGCGCTGCCGGCGGCATCAACCAACGTGATGCTCAGGGGCAGCGATGGGCTGCGCCCGGCATCCTTCAATTCAGACAAACGCATCAGCGGGCCTCTTTTTCACGACGGCGTTGCGTCAACCGTTGCAGCCAGGTATCGACCAGCGCGCCGTCGGCGGGCTGCCCCAGGTAGGTAGCCAGCAAAGTACGTACATCCTGCACGCTCCACGCCTGGGCGCGGCGCAGCAGTGGCTCCAGGTCCTTGAGACGGTCACGCATGCCGAGCAACAGGGGACGGGTCTTTTCCAGGTCGATCAGTTGCGCATCCCAGCCGTCGCGCCGTTGGCGCAAGAAAATGTGCTTGGGGTAGAAGCAGCCATGCACCTGCCCGGCACTGTGCAGGGTACGCGCCAGCTGGCCGCAGGCCTGCAGGATGCCGGTGCGCTCGGCCTCACCCAACCGCGGCCATTGCGCCAGCAGGCTTTCGAGGTCGGCCCATTCGTCCAGAGCGCGGGTCATCAGGATGGCCCGGTGCTTGCCACCCTGCTTGCGCTCGCCATAGAACACCGCCTGCAATGCCGGAATGCGCAGCTTCTGGTAGCGACTGATGTTGCGGAATTCGCGGGCGAAGGTGGGCTCGCCGAACGGCCGGTGCAAGGTCCGGGTCAGGTAGTCGCTCTGGCGCTTGAGGTAGTAGCCCTTGCCTTCGAGTTCCAGACGGAAGACGCTGCTCCAGCCACCGCGACCGGTGTTGGGTTCGTCCACTGCATCAAGTTGCAGCGCCCACAGCGCCTCGAAATCGTCCAGGCCATGGCGCTTGAGCAGCGCGAGGTCCGCGCTGGCCAGGTAATCGGTCATTCCCTTCCCTCGAAAAAGCCCAGTACCCGACGAATGCGCTTCTTGTCACGCACATTCAGCCGGTCACGGCCACGGTATTGCAGGTAGAAGCGCAGGCGCTGGGTAGCTGACAGGTGGTATTTGGCCACTTTGTCCAGGCATGCCAGGTCTTTGATCATCCGGTGGCGCCACATGAATCCGCGCCAGAAGTCGCCGGTGGGGCAGTCGATGAAGAATAGCGTGCCCTGGTCATCGACCAGCAGGTTGCGCCACTTCAAATCGTTATGGGCGAAGCGGTGCTCGTGCATGACCCGGGTATGGCGCGCCAGTTGACGGCTGATATGGTCGACCCAGGTGCGGTCGGCCAAGCGCGGATCGTTTTGTTCGGCCAGGGCCGACAGGTCTTCGGTGCGCGGCAGTTCACGGGTGATCATCGCGCCACGGCCAAAGGCCAGGCCGTTGCGCTCCAGGCCCCAGGCCACTACTTCGGCGGTGGGGATACCCCATTTTGCGAATTGCTTGAGGTTTTGCCATTCGGCCTTGATGCGTGGCCGCCCCAGGTACCGTCGCATGTGCTTGCCGGCCCCGGTGTAGCGCTTGACGTAGTAGTTGATCCCGTCACGTTCGATGCGTACCACCTCACTGAGCGGGTCGCGGGTCAGGCGTTCGCCCTGGAGGGCAAATACCGCATCAAGGCTGCCGAAGTCCGCCGCCAGGTGTTCGTAACCCGGCGCCAGTGTCCAACTCGCCATCAGAGTGCATCCCCATAGCGTTGCTTGCGATCGTAGAGTTTCTGAGCCTTGCGCTCCAACCAGGCGAGCAGCGCGGCTTCGTCCTTCAGCACCTGCCGCAGCGGACGCTGGAAGTAACCGCGCAGGAAGCGCAGCTTGTCGCGTTGGGTCAGCCCAATGTCCAGGGCCGAAAAGTACAGCGCAGCCAGGTCCTTGTCGCGCCAGCGGCGGCTGATTCTGGCACGGGTTTGCGCGCGGTGCAGGTCGATCACCGACAGTTTGAAGTCATCTGCCGTCACCGGTCGGTCGGTGTGCAGCAGAAAATGGCAGATGTAGCAATCGCGGTGGTTGACCCCGGCGCGGTGCATCCCGCCAGTCATCTTCGCCACCTCGGCGATCAGTGCACGCTTCAGGCGCGGCTCAGGCGGCTGCTTGACCCAGTCGATGCTGAAGTCTTCCAGGCTGATGGTCGGCGCCAGCTCTTCAGTGATGATGAACGAGTGCTGCGCGGCCGGGTTGCTGCCGCGCTCGCCATAGGCGACTGCGGTCATGGTAGGCACACCCACCTCATGCAGGCGCTGGATGGCCTGCCACTCCTGGCCGGCACCGAGCACCGGCAGCTTGGCGGTGAACAGGTTCTTGAAGATCTCGCCCCAGCCGATGCCACGGTGGATCTTGACGAAAAAGCCCTCGCCAGCCACTTCGGTGCGCAGCGTGCGGCGCCCTTCCAGCTCGCGATAGACCTCGCCTTGCAGCGCCTCCACGGCGTCGAAGGCATCACGCCCGGCCCACAGGCGTTTGAAGGGTTCGGCCAATATCAGCTTCATGCGGTTTTTTGCCCCAGGATCACGTCGGCAGCATGCTGCGGCATGCTGTACAGATCGGCGCTATCAGCAAATGCCAGGCCATTGCGCGACCAGCTGGCACGCGCCTGCGGGTCTTCGAGCATGCGCTGCAGATAGCCGTTGAGCTGATCTTGTTCGAACGGCTCGTCCAGCACCAGGCCGCTGTCGGCCTCGGCAATGTAGTGGGCATAACCGCACACCTTGGACACCAGCACCGGCAAGCCGGCGACCAACGCTTCGAGCAGCACCGTACCGGTATTCTCGTTGTACGCCGGGTGAATCAGCAGGTCGGCGCCCAGCAGGAAGCGCGGGATGTCGCTACGGCCCTTGAGGAACTGCACCTGGTCGCCCAGACCCAGGGTAGCGCTTTGCAGCTGGAATACCTTGGGGTCGTCCTGGCCGATCACCATCAGCCTGGTGCGTTTGCGCAGGGCTGACGGCAGCGCGGCCAGTGCCTTGAGGCTGCGGTCCACGCCTTTGGTCTTGAAGCCTGAGCCAATCTGCACCAGCAGCAGGTCGTCATCCCCAAGATTGAATTCCTTGCGGAACTCGGCGCGGATCTCGGCGGCATTGGCCGGCGCACGGCGATCCTGGGAAATACCTGGCGGCAGCAGGTGGAAGCGTTCTACCGGGGTGCCGTAATGCTTGATGAACAGCGGCTGCTGCACTTCGGAAATCATCAGCACTTCGGTATGGGCGTCCTTGGCAAACACCGCACGCTCGTACTCGGCAAAGTGCCGGTAGCGGCCCCAGCGGCGGTACAGGCCACCGCGCAGGGTCTGCGCCTTGTCCTCGAAGCAGCCGTCGGCGGCGTAGTACACGTCCAGCCCCGGCATCTTGTTGAAGCCGATCAGGCGGTCGACCGGGCGCTTGGCCAGGTCGGCGGCCATCCAGGCGCTGAGCTTCTCGTTGCGGCGGTGGTTGAAGATCGCCTTCACCGGCGCCACCAGCACTTCGAAGCCCGGCGGAATGTCACCCTCCCAGATCAGCGTATACACACGGATCTGGTGGCCCCGCTTCTGGCATTCCAGGGCAATGCGCATGAAATCGCGCTGCAGCCCGCCGAAGGGGAAATATTTGTAAAGCACGAAAGCCAGTTGCATCAACGGACATCCTCAGCCAGCAGCAACGCGCTCAAGCGGCTCGCCACATGCTCGGGATTCAGGCGAGTGAAGCACAGTGGCCACTCGCGTTTCAGATCGAACCGGGCCAGGTCATCGGCGCTCGGTTTGTAGGTGCACTTCTTCTGCAGGCAGGGAGCGCAAGGCCAGTCACTGGCCTGGTGAATCTGGGTCCGTCCGTAGGCGCCGGTCAGGCCCGGGTTGGTAGGGCCAAACAGCGAAAGGGTAGGCACATCGAGTGCCGCCGCCAGGTGGCCAAGGCCGGTATCGACCGCCACGCAGGCCTTTGCCGCCGCCAGAACACGAGCGACGCCGGCAAGGTTCAATTTGGGGAGCACCTGACAGTTGTTCAAGCCTTGGGCAATTCGCTCGGCCCGCGCCTTCTCAGCCGGATTACCCCAAGGCAGGCGCACTTCCAGCTTGCGCCGGCCCATGCGCTCGGCCAGTTCGCGCCAGTAGGCTTCGGGCCAATGCTTGGTCGCCCAGGTGGTGCCATGCAGGAACACCACATAGGGCGCAGCCGGGGGCAGTTGCAGGCGGTCGAGGTCCAGGCCGTAGTTGCCGATGCCTTCTGGCAGGTCATAGGCCAGGGCCATGGCAAACAGTTGGCGTACCCGCTCCACCGCGTGCTGGCCGGTAGCAACCGACAGAGGCCGGTCGTAGAAGCGGCTGGCCCAGCCTTCGCGCGCCGAGTAGCGGTCCAGGCCGGCTACGGGTGCCTTCACGTAACGGGTCAACCAGGCCGACTTGACCAGGCCCTGGGCGTCGATCACAAGGTCGTACTTGCGCTCGCGCACGCGCTGCTTGAACGCCTTCCACTCGCCACTCTTGATGGTTTGCCAGAGGTTCTTGCGCCAGCGACGGATCGCCACCGGGATGACCTGGTCGACCGCGGGGTGCCAACTGGGGATTTCGGCGAAGCCTTCTTCTACCACCCAATCGAAACGGATGCCGGGAATGGCATGGGCGGCATCGGTAAGCGCCGGCAGGGTGTGGATGACATCCCCCAGCGACGAGGTCTTGATGATCAGTACCCGCACTTAGTCGACCTCGGCCACGGTATCAATCAGGTCCGGTCCGCTGAGGCTGTGCAGGGCGGCGATCACTTTGCCCGGTTCCAGCAGCCGCAGGCAATTGTAATGGCCGAAGCGACAAGTGCGGTCAAAGCACGGGCTGCACTCGATACCGGTGCGCACCACTTCCACCTGTTCGGCCAGCGGCGGGGTGAAGCCGGGTGAAGTCGAGCCGTACACCGCCACCAATGGACGGTTCAGCGCCGCGGCCACGTGCATCAGGCCGGAGTCGTTGGACACCACTGCATGGGCGCAGGACATCAGGTCGATGGCCTCGGCCAGCGAGGTCTCACCGGCCAGGTTGTACGACTCTTCACGGATCCCCGGAATCAGCCGGTCGCGGATCTGCTCACCGACCGGGTGATCGTTCTTCGAGCCGAACAGCCACACTTGCCAGCCTTGGCGAATCATCGCATCGGCCACAGCGGCATAGTGCTCTGCCGGCCAGCGCTTGGCTTCGCCAAACTCGGCGCCAGGGCACAGCGCCAGTACCGGACGATCCAGTTCCAGACCAAACTTAGCCAGGGCGGCGTCACGGCTTTGCGCTTCGATCTGCAGGTTGGGGCGCGGGTATGGCTGCGGCAGCTCGGCGCCGGGTGCGTAAGCCAGGGCCATGAAGCGCTCGATCATCAGCGGGTAGCGGGCCTTGTCCAGCTTGCGCACATCGTTCAGCAGGCCGAAGCGCATTTCACCACGCCAGCCGGTGCGTTTTGGAATGCCTGCAAAAAAGGGCACCAGCGCCGACTTGAGCGAGTTGGGCAGGAGGATGGCCTGGTCGTACTGGCCGGCCAGGGACTTGCCGATGCGCCGCCGCGTGGCCAGCTCCAGCGCACCGTGGCCGAGCGGGAAGCTCAAGGCCTGACGCACTTCAGGCATGCGTTCGAGGATCGGCCGGCTCCATTCAGGAGCCAGCACGTCGATCACGCAGTCGGGGTGCTGCTGTTTCAGGCACTGGAACAGGGTTTGCGCCATCACCATGTCGCCGACCCAGCTGGGGCCAATGATCAGTATTCTCATGCTTAGTCCAGAAACGCTCGGGGAGGCTACAGGCTGCGGTACAGCCTGGCCTCCCCTCTTTATATTCAGGCTATGTGGCGGACAGTGTACCACTCACATGGCCTATTCGCGGGCAAGCCCGCTGCCACAGGGATTGCACACTGCTCAGGGCCTGCGCAGTACCTGTGGGTGCGGGCTTGCCCACGAATAAGCCAACACGGTATCAGCTTAAACCCAACTCACCCCAGATCCGCCGCACTTCACGGCGTTCATCGGCAAACTGTGCCGCATCGATCACCCCGGCCTGCTTCTGCAGCGCCTGGCGGTGGGAGGCCGAGCGGAACGCCTTGTACACTTCACGCAACAGCACCGCGTCACTGGCCGGCATCAAGTTCGCCTGCTCCAGCTCTTCCAGAATGCGGATGTTATCGGTCCATCGAAGTATGGCCGGATGGTCATGGGACCAGGCCAAAGCGGCGTATTGCACCATAAATTCGATATCGACGATACCGCCGGCATCCTGCTTGATATCGAAGGGTACACCGGCGTCGAAGGCGTTCGCCGCGGTACCGGCAGCCGTAGCCTTGGTACCGAGGTTGTCACGCATCTTGGCGCGCATTTCACTCACCTCGTCGCGCAGTTTTTCCAGGTCGCGCGCCTGGCCCAGAACCTTGGCGCGCACACCTTCGAACGCCGCACCCACCTGCTTGCAACCCACCAGCACGCGGGCTCGCACCAGCGCCTGGTGTTCCCAGGTCCAGGCTTCGTTCTGCTGGTAGCGCTCGAAGGCGCCCAGCGAGCTGACCAGCAGGCCCGAGGCGCCGGACGGGCGCAGGCGCATATCCACGTCGTACAGTTGGCCCGAGTTGGTCTGGGTGGTCAGCAAGTGGATGATGCGCTGCCCCAGACGCGTGAAGAACTGCGCACTGTCGATAGGCTTCGCACCGTCGGTTTCCGCCTGCGGATCGCCATCATGGATGAAGACCAGGTCCAGGTCCGAACCGTGGCCTAGCTCCAGGCCGCCCATCTTGCCGTAACCGATGATGATGAAACCTGGGTCGCACAGGCTGCCGTCGCTGCGCTTGGGTTGGCCGTGGCGGGCCACGGTCTGGCGCCAGGCCAGGGCCAGCACCTGGTCGAGGATGGCTTCAGCCAGCCAGGTCAGGTAATCGCTGACTTTCATCAACGGCAGATTGCCGCTGATTTCCGAGGCAGCCACGCGCAGGCTGTGGGCCAGCTTGAAATGGCGCAGCGCCTCCATCTGCTGCTCCAGGTCGTCCTCGGGGATGCGCGTCAGGCGCTCGCGCAGCTCGCTGGCCAGTTCTGGCGCCAAGGGCGGGCTGAACAAGCGGCCCTCATTGAGCAGTTCGTCGAGCAGCAACGGGTAAAGGGCAATCTGCTCGGCAATCCACGGGCTGGCGGCGCACAGCGTCAGCAAACGGCGCAAGGCACCGGGGTTTTCGGTCAGCAGTACCAGGTAGGCAGAACGCCTTGCCACAGCCTCGACCAATGGCAGCACCCGCTCAAGCACCAGGTCAGGGTTGTCATGCTCCACCGCCTGGGCCAGCAGCCGTGGGATGAATGCGTCAAGTCGCTCACGGCCGATGCGCTGCATCGAGCGCAACTGCGGGCTGGAACGCAGCCCGGCCAGGCGCCTCAAGGCTTCGGCGGGTTGCTTGAAGCCAGCCTCTTGCAATTGCCGGCCAGCGGCTTCTTCATCCTGCGCCTGCTCCCACAACGGCGACCACTCGCCACCCACCACCAGTTCGCCTTCACCGTCTTCATCATCCGGGTCGGCAATGACCTGGCGGAAATGCCAGTCTATGCGGCCACGCCAGTACATCAACTGGTCATGGAAGCTCTGCCAGTCGGCAAAGCCGAGCATGTAGGCCACTCGTGCCTGATCGGTTTCACCTTCCGGCAACATTTGCGTCTGGCGGTCGGCGATGGCCTGGATGGCGTGCTCGGTATAGCGCAGGAACTCATAGCCCTCGCGCAGCTCGACCACCACCGCCGGCGGCAGGTAGCCTTGGCCTTCCAGGGTGGCCAGCACCTTGAGCAACGGCCGCTGCTGCAGGCTGAGGTCACGCCCGCCGTGGATCAGCTGGAAGGCCTGGGCGATGAACTCCACTTCGCGAATACCACCGGCACCCAGCTTGATGTTCTCGGCCATGCCCTTGCGCCGCACTTCCTGTTGGATCAGCTGCTTCATGGTGCGCAACGCTTCGATTGCGGAAAAATCCAGGTAGCGGCGGTACACGAACGGGCGCAGCATTTCCTGCAACTGCGCGCCGGCCGCCTGATCGCCGGCCACCACTCGCGCCTTGATCATCGCGTAACGTTCCCAATCGCGGCCCTGGTCCTGGTAGTACTGCTCCAGTGCATTGAAGCTGAGCACCAGGGCACCCGCCGAACCATAGGGACGCAGGCGCATGTCAACGCGGAACACAAAGCCGTCGACAGTAACCGGGTCCAGCGCCTTGATCAGCCTTTGGCCCAGGCGCGTGAAGAACTCCTGGTTGTCCAGCGAGCGCTTCACCCCTTCGGTTTCACCGCCCTCGGGGAAACCGAAGATCAGGTCGATGTCCGACGACAGGTTAAGCTCTACCGCTCCCAGCTTGCCCATGCCCAGCACCACCATGTGCTGCGGCTGGCCGCTGCGGTTGCCGATGGGCGTCCCGAATTGCTGGCAATGGCGCGGGTACAGCCATTGGTAGGCTTCGTCGATGGCCGCATCGGCAAGGTCCGACAGGTCCCGGCAGGTTTCGCCAAGTTCCGCCTGACGGGTAATGTCGCGCCAGATAATGCGCAACTGCTGGCGGTTGCGCGCGCGGCGCAGATTGCGCGCCAGTTCGTCCTCGCTCTGTGCTGCCTGGGCCGTTGCGGCGATTTGCCCGCGCAGCTCACCCGGGGCGTAACGCCGCTCCAGCTCGCCACTGGCCAGCAGGGCAAACAGCATGGCGGGCTCGCGCTGGGCCAGGCTGAGCACGAATTCACTGGCAGCAGCCACTTGGTCGAACTGCTGCCGGTGCAGGGGGCTCCAGGCCTGCAGGTCGAGTTCGGGGTGGCCGGCCACGGCATCGCTGATGAACTGCTGGTTGCGAGTGACCAGCGGCTGCAAGGTGGCAGGCAGATCGGAGGGCAAAGGTAGGCGCATGGTCTATCCTTGATCGGCGTGAAATAGAGGGGAGAAAGCGGCCAAGGGGAAGCCGGACCACGGTTGGACTGTCGTACAAAAGTTGGAAATAGCTGAAAAAAACGAAATTTTGGCAACAAACATCAAGAACCACCCGTTCGCGACACAATGCCAACCAACATGAACGTTTTTCCTCACAAGCCAAGGTGCGACCAAACGTCGCACAAATGTAGTTTTACTACTACTCGTGTCGTGTAAAAGCATGAAATGCGAAAGCAAATGTAGTAAAACTACAACGCGCCGGAAGACACCCCGGTAATCCAAGAATTCACGACGTCTGCCCATAAGGCCAGTCGCAATCTCAGGCAATCGATTCTGGTTGCCTTTCCGCCCTGGAGCAAGCCATGCAAGACCTCGATCCAATCGAAACCCAGGAATGGCTGGATGCCCTGGAGTCGGTCCTCGACAAAGAAGGCGAAGACCGCGCTCATTACCTGATGACCCGTATGGGCGAGCTGGCCACCCGTAGTGGCTCCCAGCTGCCGTATGCGATCACCACGCCATACCGCAACACCATCCCTGTCACCCACGAAGCACGCATGCCTGGCGACCTGTTCATGGAACGCCGCATTCGCTCGATGGTGCGTTGGAACGCGCTGGCCATGGTCATGCGTACCAACCTGAAAGACTCGGACCTGGGCGGACACATCTCTAGCTTCGCCTCCAGTGCCACCCTGTACGACATCGGCTTCAACTACTTCTTCCAGGCCCCTACCGAAGAACACGGCGGCGACCTGGTCTTCTTCCAGGGCCACGCTTCGCCTGGCGTCTACGCCCGTGCCTTCATGGAAGGCCGTATCAGCGAAGACCAGATGAACAACTTCCGTCAGGAAGTGGACGGCAACGGCCTGTCTTCGTACCCGCACCCATGGTTGATGCCTGACTTCTGGCAGTTCCCGACCGTTTCGATGGGTCTGGGCCCAATCCAGGCGATCTACCAGGCACGCTTCATGAAGTACCTGGAAGCCCGTGGCTTCATCCCGGCCGGCAAGCAGAAGGTCTGGTGCTTCATGGGCGACGGTGAGTGCGACGAGCCGGAATCCCTGGGTGCAATCGCCCTGGCCGGCCGCGAGAAGCTGGACAACCTGATCTTCGTCATCAACTGCAACCTGCAGCGCCTCGACGGCCCGGTTCGCGGCAACGGCAAGATCATCCAGGAACTCGAAGGCGTGTTCCGTGGCGGTGGCTGGAACGTCAACAAAGTCGTCTGGGGCCGTTTCTGGGACCCACTGCTGGCGAAGGACACCAACGGTGCCCTGCAGCGCCGCATGGACGAAGTCATCGACGGCGAATACCAGAACTACAAAGCCAAAGACGGCGCGTACGTTCGCGAGCACTTCTTCAACACCCCGGAACTCAAGGCCATGGTCGAAGACCTGTCCGACGAAGAGATCTGGAAGCTCAACCGTGGCGGTCACGACCCGTACAAGGTCTACGCGGCGTATCACCAGGCTGTGAACCACAAAGAGCAGCCGACCGTCATCCTGGCCAAGACCATCAAGGGTTACGGCACCGGTGCTGGCGAAGCCAAGAACACCGCGCACAACACCAAGAAGGTCGACGTCGACAGCCTGCGTCACTTCCGTGACCGCTTCGACATCCCGGTCAAGGATGCCGACCTGGAGAACCTGCCGTTCTTCAAGCCGGAAGAAGGTTCTGCCGAAGCCAAGTACCTGGCCGAGCGCCGCGCAGCCCTGGGTGGCTTCGTACCGCAGCGCCGTGCCAAGAGCTTCAGCGTGCCGACCCCGCCACTGGAAACGCTGAAAGCGATCCTGGACGGCTCGGGCGACCGCGAAATCTCCACCACCATGGCCTTCGTGCGTATTCTGGCGCAGCTGGTCAAGGACAAGGACATTGGCCAGCGCATCGTTCCGATCATCCCGGACGAAGCCCGTACCTTCGGTATGGAAGGCATGTTCCGCCAGTTGGGCATCTACTCGTCGGTCGGCCAGCTCTACGAGCCAGTCGATAAAGACCAGGTGATGTTCTACCGCGAAGACAAGAAGGGCCAGATCCTCGAGGAAGGCATCAACGAAGCCGGCGCCATGTCGTCGTTCATCGCTGCCGGTACCTCGTACAGCTGCCACAACCAGCCGATGCTGCCGTTCTACATCTTCTACTCGATGTTCGGTTTCCAGCGTATTGGCGACCTGGCCTGGGCCGCTGGCGACAGCCGCACCCGTGGTTTCCTGATCGGCGGTACCGCCGGCCGTACCACCCTCAACGGTGAAGGCCTGCAGCACGAAGACGGTCACAGCCACATGATGGCGGGCACCATCCCGAACTGCCGCACCTACGATCCGACCTACGGCTACGAGCTGGCGGTGATCATCCAGGACGGCATGAAGAAGATGACCGAAGAGCAACAGGACATCTTCTACTACATCACCGTGATGAACGAATCCTACCAGCAGCCAGCCATGCCGGCCGGTGTCGAGGAAGGCATCATCAAGGGCATGTACCTGCTGGAAGAGGACACCCGCGAAGCCGCACACCACGTACAGCTGATGGGCTCCGGCACCATCCTGCGCGAAGTCCGCGAAGCCGCGAAGATCCTGCGTGAAGAGTTCAACGTCGGTGCCGACGTGTGGAGCGTCACCAGCTTCAACGAACTGCGTCGCGACGGCCTGGCCGTGGAACGCGCCAACCGCCTGAAGCCTGGCCAGAAGCCACAGCAGACCTACGTCGAGCAGTGCCTGAACGGTCGCAAAGGCCCGGTCATCGCCTCTACCGACTACATGAAGCTGTTCGCCGAGCAGATTCGCCAGTGGGTACCGAGCAAAGAGTTCAAAGTCCTGGGTACCGACGGTTACGGTCGCAGCGACAGCCGCAAGAAGCTGCGTCACTTCTTCGAAGTCGACCGCCACTTCGTGGTGCTGGCTGCCCTGGAAGCCCTGGCTGACCGTGGCGAGATCGAACCCAAGGTTGTTGCAGACGCTATCGTCAAGTTCGGTATCGACCCGGACAAGCGCAACCCACTGGACTGCTGAGGAGTATTTTTAAGTGAGCGAACTCATTCGCGTACCTGACATCGGCAGCGGTGAAGGTGAAATCATCGAGCTGTTCGTCAAGGTCGGTGACCGTATCGAGGCTGACCAGAGCCTGCTGACCCTGGAGTCCGACAAGGCCTCCATGGAAATCCCGGCGCCCAAGGCCGGCGTCATCAAGGAGCTGAAGGTCAAGCTGGGCGACCGCCTGAAAGAAGGCGACGAGCTGCTGGTCCTGGAAGCCGAGGGCGCCGCTGCTGCGGCCCCTGAGGCGCCGGCTGCTGCCGCTCCTGCTCAGGCAGCTGCGCCGGCTCCGGCCGCCGAAGCCGCCCCTGCTCCGGCTGCAGCTCCGGCTGCTGCCAGCGTGCAGGACATCCACGTGCCGGACATCGGTTCGTCGGGCAAAGCCAAGATCATCGAAGTGCTGGTCAAAGTCGGCGACACCGTCGAAGCTGACCAGTCGCTGATTACCCTGGAGTCCGACAAGGCCTCCATGGAAATCCCGTCGCCGGCTGCTGGCGTGGTTGAAGAAGTTCTGTGCAAGCTGGAAGACGAAGTCGGCACTGGCGACCTGATCTTCAAGCTCAAGGTTGCTGGCGCTGCGCCTGCTGCAGCGGCTCCAGCTGCTGCTGCCCCGGCCAAGGCTGAGGCTGAGGCTGCTCCGGCTGCCGCACCCGCTCCAGCTGCTGCCCCGGCCGCTGCCGCTGCACCGGTTGCTACCGCACCGGCCGCTGGCAGCAATGCCAAGGTTCACGCTGGCCCGGCGGTTCGCCAGCTGGCCCGTGAATTTGGTGTCGACCTGGGCGCTGTTGCCGCCACCGGTCCGCATGGCCGCATCCTGAAAGAAGACGTGCAGGTATACGTCAAGGCGATGATGCAGAAGGCCAAGGAAGCCCCGGCCGCCGCTGGCGCAACCGGCGGCGCCGGCATCCCGCCGATCCCTGCCGTGGACTTCAGCAAGTTCGGTGAAGTGGAAGAAGTGGCCCTGACCCGCCTGATGCAGGTCGGTGCTGCCAACCTGCACCGCAGCTGGTTGAACGTGCCGCACGTCACCCAGTTCGACTCCGCTGACATCACCGAGCTGGAAGCCTTCCGCGTTGCGCAGAAGGCCGTGGCCGAGAAGGCTGGGGTGAAGCTGACCGTGCTGCCACTGCTGCTCAAGGCCTGCGCCTTCCTGCTCAAGGAACTGCCGGACTTCAACAGCTCGCTGGCGCCAAGCGGCAAGGCCATCATCCGCAAGAAGTATGTGCACATCGGCTTCGCCGTGGACACTCCGGACGGCCTGCTGGTCCCTGTGATCAAGAACGTCGACCAGAAGAGCCTGCTGCAACTGGCTGCCGAAGCCGCTGCACTGGCTGAGAAGGCGCGCACCAAGAAGCTGTCGGCCGACGAGATGCAAGGCGCTTGCTTCACCATCTCCAGCCTCGGCCACATTGGCGGCACCGGCTTCACGCCGATCGTCAATGCGCCGGAAGTGGCTATTCTGGGCGTCTCCAAGGCGACCATGCAGCCAGTCTGGGATGGCAAGGCTTTCCAGCCAAAGCTGATGCTGCCGCTGTCGCTGTCCTACGATCACCGTGTGATCAACGGCGCTGCCGCCGCGCGCTTCACCAAGCGCCTGGGCGACGTGCTGGGCGATATCCGCACCATGCTGCTGTAAGGCAGCACACTGCCCCTCCTTGCGAGGGGCAGTTCCCTTTTCGAGCTGCCACGCTCGTACCTCAACCCCGTCGATTGGCGGGGCTTTTTTTGTCCGCCGATAGGGTTTTGCCGCCTGGGAGACCGAGCGCCGCCCGCGCGGCGCATCGCGAGCTACGCTCGCTCCTACGTTTATTTCGGGCCAATTTTCCTGTGGGACTTGCGCGCGATCGCCTTGATACATGGCGCGATATAGCGTCGTACTAACACGGCGGTCGCGTGCGCCTGCCACAGGCTGTACTGGCCCGAAACAAACGTAGGAGCGAGCGTAGCTCGCGATGCGCCGCGCGGGCGGCGCTCGATCTCCCAGGCGGCAAAAATCCCAAGGCGATCTAAGTTTTCCGCCCCACCCGCCGATAACCTGTCCACAGCATCAAGCATGGCCGCTTGCCAGCCCTCGGGACATGATGCAACCTTGCCAAATTCGCCGCAGCCAAAAGGCAGCGTTCCCTCTTCAAGCGAGTCTTCGATGAAAAGCCAACCCGATGCCGCCAGCCGTGTGGCGGCCGAGGTCGTGACGCAATTACCCGTGCCCTCGCGGCTCGGCATGTTGCGTTTCGAACGGCTCAACGAAGCCACCTGGGCCATGCTCTACCTTGACCCGGCCTGTGAGCGCCAGTTCGGCATGCAACCCGGCGAGCTGTGCGCCCTGATTGACGCGCCCTACGCCAGCCTGATGGAACCCGAAGCACGCTACCGGCTGCACGACGAAATCCAGTTGCAACTGGCCCAGCGCGGCTACTACCGCGTGCGCTACACCCTGCACACGCCGAACACCTCGCTGCGCCTGCTGGAGGCGGGTGAAGCCTACAAGCAACACAACCGCCAACTGTTGCGCGGCTACCTGAGCGTGCTCGACGATCAGCAGGAAGATAGCGGCGAACTTGGCGCCAGCGACCTGGAGTCACGCAACAACCGCCTGCAGCTGGCCCTGCAACAGAACCAGCGTACGCAGCAAGAACAGCTGGAGCACCTGGAGCGCGTACGCGGCCAGCAGGACCTTATCCTGCGCCTTGCCCGCCAGCGTTACAGCGCGGGCAACTCGCTGTTCGAAGCGGCCCAGCTGATTACCCAGAGCGCCTGCGAAATCTACAAGGTCGACAGCGCCAGCATCTGGCACCTGGAAGACCAACGCCTGGAACCGATCATCGCCTGGTACCGCGACGCGCAAGAGCACCGCCAGCCCGAAGCTATCGATGCCAGCCGCTTCCCGGACTACCTGGATGCACTGCACGCAAGCCGCGCCATCGACGCTCACAACGCCGGCCACGACCCGCGCACCCGCGCCCTGGCGCAAAGCATGCGCCCGGAAAACAAGGCCATGCTCGACGCCAGCATCCGTGTCGATGGCCAGGTGATTGGCGTGTTGTGCCTGGAGCAAACCGGCCAGCCACGGGCCTGGCAGTCGGACGAGATTGCCTTTGCCGGCGAGCTGGCCGACCAGTTTGCCCAAGTGATCACAAACCACAAACGGCGTGCCGCGGCCAGCGCCCTGCACCTGTTCCAGCGTGCGGTCGAGCAGAGCGCCAGCGCCTTCCTGCTGGTGAATCGCGACGGCCGGGTGGAGTACGTCAACCCCAGCTTCACCGCCATCACCCAGTACAGTACCGACGAAGTGCAGGGCCGTCAGCTGGGTGAGCTACCGGCACTGGAGAACCTCAGCGAACTGCTGTTCGACTCGCCGTCGAGCCTGGCCATGGGCAACAGTTGGCAGGGCGAGTTCAAGAGCCGGCGCAAGAACCTGGAGCCGTACTGGGGCCAGTTGTCGATCTCCAAGGTATACGGTGACAACCGTGAGCTGACCCACTACATCGGCATCTACGAAGACGTCACCCAGACCAAGCTGGCCCAGCAACGCATCGAACGCCTGGCTTACACCGACAACCTCACCAACCTGGGCAACCGCCCGGCGTTCATCCGCAGCCTGGACGAGCGCTTCGCCCGCGATGGCGAAAGCTCGATGTGCCTGCTGCTGGTGGACATCGACAACTTCAAGCGCATCAACGACAGCCTTGGCCACCAGACCGGCGATAAGCTGCTGATCAGCCTGGCCAGGCGTCTACGCAACAGCCTGCACAGCGGTGGCATCCTGGCGCGCTTTGCCAGTAACGAGTTCGCCGTGCTGCTCGACGACACCAGCCTTGAAGATGGCCAAGGCGTTGCCCAGCAGTTGCTGTGTACCCTCGACAAGCCGATGTTCGTCGACAACCAGCTGATCAACGTCACCGCCTCGGTAGGCCTGGCCTGTGCACCGTTGCACGGCGTCGACCCGGCCAGCCTGATGAAGAATGCCGGCCTTGCATTGCACAAGGCCAAGGCCAACGGTAAACACCAGGTACAGGTGTTTACCGAAGTGCTCAATGCCGAAGCCAGCTACAAGCTGTTCGTCGAGAACAACCTGCGCCGTGCCCTGACCCAGAACGAACTGGAAGTGTTCTACCAGCCCAAGCTGTGCCTGCGCAGCGGTCGCCTGCTGGGCCTGGAAGCGCTGCTGCGCTGGAACCACCCCGAACGCGGCATGATCCGCCCGGACCAGTTCATCAGCGTGGCCGAGGAAACCGGCCTGATCATCCCTATCGGCAAATGGGTGGTGCGCCAGGCGTGCTGCATGAGCCAGCAACTGCGCAAGGCCGGCCTGGGCAACCTGCATGTAGCCATCAACCTGTCGCCCAAACAGTTCTCCGACCCGGACCTGGTAGCGTCGATCAGCACCATCCTCAAGGAAGAAGCCCTGCCCCCGCACCTGCTCGAGCTGGAGTTGACCGAAGGCCTGCTGCTGGAAGCCAGCGAAGACACCCACCGCCAGCTCGACGAGCTGAAGGCCCTGGGCCTGACCTTGGCCATGGACGACTTCGGCACCGGTTACTCGTCGCTGAGCTACCTGAAGAAGTTTCCGATCGACATCCTCAAGATCGATCGCAGCTTCATCAACGAGATCCCCGACAACCAGGACGACATGGAAATCACCTCGGCGGTGGTGGCCATGGCCCACAACCTGAAGCTGAAGGTGGTGGCCGAAGGGATCGAGACGCCGGAGCAACTGGCGTTCCTGCGCCGCCACCGCTGCGACGTGGGCCAGGGCTACCTGTTCGACCGACCGATTCCCGGGCGCGAACTGGCCGAGCGGCTGAAGCGCTATCCGCGTGGCCCGGTGGCCTGACAGCTGCGTAATCCTCGGGCACTATAGAAGCCATTCGGGCCCTTTCGCGGGCATGCCCGCTCCCACAGAAACACCACAACCTTTGAAACCTGTGCTGTACCTGTGGGAGCGGGCATGCCCGAGAAGGCCCAAACCCCTACCCCACTGAATAAACACAGAGGAACGGCCATGGTCCTGCGTTCGGAAATCCTGGTGAACAAAAACGTCATGCCAACTGCGGAACAGGCCCTGCCTGGCCGCGACACGCCAATGAGCCTGCCCGAGTTCCACTATGTCTTCAAAGACACCCCGCTGCTCGGCCCGTTCTTCGAAGGCGCAATCGACTTCGCCATCTTCGGCCTGGGTTGCTTCTGGGGCGCGGAGCGCCGCTTCTGGCAGCGTGAAGGTGTGGTCAGCACCGTGGTCGGCTACGCCGGCGGCTTCACCCCGCACCCTACCTACGAAGAAGTCTGCTCGGGCCTGACTGGCCACACCGAAGTGGTGCTGGTGGTGTTCGACAAGGACAAGGTCAGCTACCGCGAACTGCTGGCAATGTTCTGGGAGCTGCACAACCCCACCCAAGGCATGCGCCAGGGCAACGACATCGGCACCCAGTACCGCTCGGCCATCTACTGCACCAGCCCGGAACAGCTGGAACAGGCCAAGGCCAGCCGCGATGCCTTCCAGGCCGAGCTGAGCAAGGCCGGCTTCGGTGAGATCACCACCGAAATCGACCAGGCACCGACCGTCTATTTCGCCGAGGCCTACCACCAGCAGTACCTGGCCAAGAACCCGGACGGCTATTGCGGCATCGGCGGCACCGGCGTGTGCCTGCCACCCAGCCTGCAAGGTAACTGACGCATGAGCACGATGACCCTGTTCCACTCGCCGTTGTCGCCTTTCGTGCGCAAGGTCATGGTGGTGTTGCACGAGACCGGCCAGCTTGAGCGTGTGCAGTTGCAGCCGGTGAACATCAGCCCGGTGAGCGGCGACCCGCAGCTCAACCTGGACAACCCGATCGGCAAGATCCCGGCCCTGCGCCTGGAAGACGGCACCGTGCTGCACGACAGCCGGGTGATCTGCGAGTACCTCGACCTGCAGCACGTTGGCCTGCCGCTGCTGCCGCGTGAAGGTTCGGCGCGCTGGCGGCGCATGACCTTGGTATCGCAGGCCGATGCGATCATGGATGCGGCGGTGTCGAGCCGTTATGAGAGCTTCCTGCGGCCAGAAGACAAGCGCTGGGAGGGCTGGCTGCAGGCGCAGGGTGACAAGATCCGCCGGAGCCTGGCCAACCTGGAGCAGGAGCACTTGCCGGAGCTGATGTCCGGCTTCGACCTGGCGGCGATTGGCGTGGCCTGTGCGCTGGGCTATCTGGATCTGCGTCAGCCCGGGTTTGGCTGGCGTGAGCGCCAGCCTGGGTTGGCGGCGTGGTATGCCGAGGTGGTCAAGCGGCCGTCGATGGTCGCTACAGCGCCAGTGGCCTGACAGGGCCCCTTCGCGGGCAAGCCCGCTCCACAGGTAGTGTGCGCCGTACCTGTGGGAGCGGGCTTGCCCGCGAAAGCTTCACCTAGGTATCACAGGAAACAACAGCTCGATCCTGAGCGCCAACCAGCGCCCGATCTCTCTATCCTCCCTCATGCTGCCCTCCCCACACGCGCCCAGTCCAGCCGCCGGGTCAGCACCATGAACACCCCAAGCAAGCCGAAACACAACAGCGACCCCATCAGCAGGGCATAGTCTTCGGCACTCAGCAGCCCGAAGAGCAGCGCGTACAACGCCGCCAAACCCGCTGCAAAACCCACCCCTCGCCACAGGCTGCGTAAAACATGACTCAGGTAGAAGCCGATCAGCAGCACACAGCCCGAAGCCGACAGCCCATACGCCAGACCAAAGCCAATGTGCTCGGACAACGACAGCAGCAGCAGATAGAAGAACGCCAGCGCCACGCCCACCAGGATGTACTGCACGGGGTGCACACTCAGGTTCTTCATTACTTCGAACAGGAAGAAGCCGGCAAAGGTCAGGGCAATGAACAACAACGCGTATTTGATCGCCCGCTCGCTTTTCAGGTACTGGTCCACCGGGTCTATAAAACTCACGCCAAAGCTGCGCTCACTGAAATCCGTACACTGCCCGGCGATAGCGCACTGGCGTATGGCATCCTCAAGGTTGGTGGCAAAGAACGAGGTTTGCCAATGGGCACTGAAGCCTTGAGCATCGATTTCGCGGCGGTTGGGCAAGTAGTTGCCGACGAAGCTCGGGTGCGGCCAGTTGGCGCGCATGTCCACGCTGCTGGTACGGCCCACGGGGACCACGTGCAACTGGCCGGTACCTTGCAGCGCCAGGTCAAAGCCATAGCTGAACGCTCGCGCCTGTAGCCCGTCCAGCCCCGGCAGGCTGGCGTGCACGCCGCCACGCATCCAGTCGAGCTGGGTGCCGGCCTCGAACGGCACTTTTTGCTCATCCATGCTCAGCTCCAGACCACTATCGATACCACGGATATCACTGATGCCCACCACCAGGAACGGCGTGTCGAAGCGGTAGTCGTCAAAGTCCTTGTCGATCCCCCAATGCGCCGGGAGCTTGAAGCGGCCGCTGATACGGCCTTTGGTGTGAAACAACCGGGCCTGGTAGATGCCGCGGGCGCGCAGTTCGGTGTCCACACCCAGGTCGGCGTCGAAGGTTTCCGGCAGGAAGTACAGGTGGCCGGCGATGGTGCTGGTTTCCTGGGTACGCTCACCGTCCTTTTCGATCCAGCGGCGCTGGTACTTGCGGTACGGCACCACCAGCAGCGGGCCGCTGAGTTGCTGGTCGAAGCTGGTGCTCTGGGCAATATCGCGCAGCACGCCGTCGCGCATGGCCTGGCGTTCGTCGATCAGGCCGTTGATCAGCAGTAGCGGGATGAGCAACAGCAACATCAGCATGGCGATCATGCCGAGTTTGAAACCGAGGGTCTTGTTCATGTGGCCTCCTGTGGCAGTGGGCGCAGTGTCTGCGCCTTGCGTGGAGGCTTTGTGGAGAGACTGTGTGATTTGAGTGTATTTGGGGCTGCTGTGCAGCCCCGGCTGTCTCAGCTGATGCGCCGAACCGGCAGCCACAACCGCACGCGCACCCCGCCATCGACGTTGTCCACCGCCAATGCCCCGCCATGCAACTGCATCACCTCGGCCACGAAGTTCAGCCCCAGCCCGGTGCTCTTGCGCCCGCTCCCGGGTCGCGGCAGCGAGTAGAACCGCTCGCTGACCCGCCCGATGGCGTAGGCCGGTATCGCTTGCCCCTGGTTGAACAAGCTCAACGCCACCCGTTCGCCATCGCGCTCTAGGTCGAACAGCAGCGTGCCCCCTTCCGGGGTGAAGTCCAGTGCGTTGTCGAGCAGGTTGGCCAACGCCTGGCGCATCAGAAACGGATCGCAGAGCAAGCGCAAAGTGGCAGGCACCCGCTGACGTACCTGCAAACGGGCGCCTTCGATACGCGCTGCATGGGCCAGCAGCAACTCATCGACCAACGCCGCCAGCGCCACCTGCTGCTCGTCCTCCAGCGCCTGCATCTGCTCGACCCTGGCCAGGTTGAGCAGCCGCTCGATCATCTGCTGCAACCGCTCGCTCTCGCGCTCGATATTGCCGGCGAAGCGCGCCCGCTGATCAGCGGGCATGTCCTCGGCCTGCAACAGCTCCGAAGCACCACGGATGGCCGCCAGCGGGCTTTTCAGCTCGTGAGTCAGGGTGTGCACGTAGCGCTCGACATAGGCCTTGCCTTCCAGTTGGGTGCGCATGCGCTCCACTGCCTGTGCCAGGTTCGCCAGCTCGCCGCCCTTGTAATGCGGAAGCTCCGCACGTTCCCCTTCGCTGACCGCCTGCGCATAACCTGCCAACTTGCGCAGCGAGCGCGCAAGCCACCACGACAGAGCCGCACCGATCAGCAAGCCCAGGCCGATCAGCCCTAGCCCCAGGCTGAGCAGGCGCCGCTCGGAGCGGTCGATGTAGGGTTGCAATGAGCTATTGGGCTTGGCGACGGTGACAACGCCGATGATCTTGCCGTTGTCGATGATCGGCGCGCCAACGTGCATCACCGAGGTGCTTTCGTCGTTGGGGTCGCTGCGGGTGGAGCGGGCGCCATACTGGCCACGCAGGGTCAGCAGCACGTCATTCCACTGCGAGTAATCCTTGCCCAGGGCCTCGCCACTGGAGTCCAGCAACACGATGCCCTTGGCGTCAGTGACATAGATGCGGTGGCTGACCTGGTTCTTGGCCAGCCCCCAGATCTGTGCGCCCGGGCTGCGCGAGCCGTAGGCCTCGAGCACCTCGGGCAGGCGGCCCTGGTTCAGGGTGCCGGCCTTGACGTCATCCCGCAGGATTTCTGCCAGCAGGTTGGCAGTGTCTACCAAGGTTTCTTCGGAGGATTGGCGCACCACCGGACGAATCTGTTCGCGTACGGTATTGAGCAAGAAGTAACCGGCCAAACCGACGAACAGGAAGTACACCAGAAAGATGCGAATACCCAAGCGCATCAGGCGTGCTCCGGGCTATAGCTGTAACCGAGGCCGCGATGGGTCTGGATCGGCTCGGCATCACCCGCTACCTGGCGCAGCTTGGCGCGCAGGCTCTTGATATGGCTGTCGATGGTGCGCTCATAGCCCACATCTGAGGCCACGCCCAAAGCGTCGAGCAGCTGTTCGCGGCTGAACACCCGTTGCGGTTGTTCGAGCAGGCATTGCAGCAAGCGGAACTCATGCCGGGTCAGCGTGAGCGGCTGGCTGCGGTAGGTGATCTGCATGCGCAAGGTGTCGAGGTGGAACAAGGTGGTTTCGCCGACAACCTCGGCCCTCGGGGCCATGCGTTTGAGGATCGCCCGAACGCGCGCTGCCACTTCACGAGGGCTGAAAGGTTTTACTACGTAGTCGTCGGCACCGATTTCCAGGCCCACGACGCGGTCGATTTCACCGTCCCGGGCGCTGAGAAACATCACCGGCACCTCGGTGAACCGGCGCAGCTGGCGACAGGTTTCGAAGCCACTGATGTCGGGCAGGCCGATGTCGAGGATGACCAGGTCGGCCGGGCGCTGGCGCTGCTGGTCGAGGGCGGCACTGCCCAGGGTTACCCATTCGGTGCTGTGACCGTCGGCCTGCAGGGCGTAGACCAGGGTGTCGGCGATGGCGGCTTCGTCTTCGACGATGAGGATATGAGGCATGGCGTCCGGCCTTGCGGTTTTGAAGGTTGGCACATCTCAGTGTAGGAGCGGGCTTGCCCGCGAACACCGGCGAAGCCGGTGCCTGACAGCACATTATGTGTGTTCGCGGGCAAGCACGCTCCTACATTGTATGGCGCACGCTTCAGATCAACAGCCTGGCTTGCCAGCAGTGAACTTCTTCGCCGGGTTTACCGCCGCCTTGAACTCGCGCAGTGCCTTGGAACCGACCAGCAGCGGGTAGTTGAAGTTGCTGCGGTCCACCAGATTCACCTCCACGGTACGCTTCACATCCCCCAGGCACAGCTCCAGGTCGACCACCGGGCGCTTGGAGACCTCTGGCGCATCCCCTTCGTCCTCTTCATCGGCACGGCCCTTGATCTTGCTGATGCGCGAGACCTTGTGCTCGTAAACCTTGCCGTCCGAGTCCTTGGTCGCCAGGCGGAAGCGCACCCACTCGTCGCCATCGCGGGTGAACAGCTCGATATCCTTGGCCGACAGCGACGCGGTGAAGGCGCCGGTGTCCATCTTGGCTTTCAGGGTTTCGCCCAGTTCAGGCAGGGCAATGTTCTCGTAACGGCCGTATATAGTGGGTTCGGCTGCCATTACCGGCAGCGCCAACAACGACAACAGGGCAAGCAGTGGTTTCACAGGCAGGCTTCCTTGAAAGGGTCAGTGCTTAGACTGCACTGGCAAGAGAGGTTCGCTTACACAAGACTAAACAACATAACGTGAAACATTTGTTCCCGCCGCCGGGCATTGGACATTTGGCGTAGGCCACCGCCCTGCTTATCATTGCCAACCGTTTATCTCCCACAACAAGAGTCTCTTTATGCGTCGCCTGCTGACCGGCATTCTCACTACCACCCTGCTGCTGCTCAATACCGTGGTATTGATCTGCCCGCTGCTGGTCTTCGCCCTGCTCAAGCTGGTGTTGCCAGGCCGTGGCCGCGACTACGCGTCGTGGGCGGTGATGTGGGTGGCCGAAACCTGGTCGGAAATCGACAAAGCCATCTTCGCCCTGTGCATCCCTACCCAGTGGGACATCCGCGGTGTGGAAAACCTGCGCAAGGACACCTCGTACCTGGCCGTGAGCAACCACCAGACCTGGGTCGACATCCCGGCGCTGATCGAAAGCCTCAACCGCCGTACACCGTTCTTCAAGTTCTTCCTGAAAAAGGAGCTGATCTGGGTGCCGTTGCTGGGCCTGGCCTGGTGGGGGCTGGATTACCCGTTCATGAAGCGCTACAGCAAGGCGTTTCTGGAAAAGCACCCAGAGCTCAAGGGCAAGGACCTGGAAATCACCAAGGCGGCCTGCGAGCTGTTCAAGCGCCAGCCAGTGACCGTGGTCAACTACCTGGAAGGCACCCGGTTTACTGAAGCCAAGCGCCAGGAGCAGCAGTCGCCGTATCGCTACCTGCTCAAGCCCAAGGCAGGTGGTGTGGCGTTTGTGCTCGCGGCATTGGGCGAGCAGTTAGATGCCCTGCTGGATGTGACCATCGTGTACCCCGGCAACAAGGCGCCGGGGTTTTGGGAATTGCTCAATGGCAGCATCAGCCGGGTGATTATCGACATTCAGGTGCGGGAGCTGGACCCGGCGTTGTGGGCGGGGGATTACGAGAATGATCCCGAGTTTCGGCAGATGGTGCAGGCCTGGGTCAACCAGTTGTGGGTGGCCAAGGATCAGCGGATCGAGCAGCTACGGCAGGAAATGAGCTGATAATTTTCAAGTGTCTGCCCGGGCCTCTTCGCGGGCACCCTGCGAAGAGGCCCGGGCAGACTGCGCAAGAATCCTCACCCGACCTTCAGACCGAGGGCTGAGCCAATGGCGCCGGTGTGGTCCACAAACTCCCCAGATTCTGCAACAACGCCCCGGCAACCCCCTGCTGCCCCAGATACTGCAGCAGCAACGGCGCAAACTGCCCGATCATCCCGGTATCCATGCCTAGCGCCTTGAACGCATTGTCCAGGTCGCTACGGTTTTCCACGTTGTTGCCCAGTGCGTTGCTCAACGCCGACTGGCTCTCGCTGCTCTTGCCCAGCAAATCACCCAACCCACTTAACCCGCCCAGCGCATTTGCACCGGCCAGCAGGTCCAGCCCTGGCACCGCCTTGGTCAGTTGCCCATAGTCATCGCTGCTAAGGTTGTTGCGTGCCAGCCCCAGCATGGCTCCTGCTCCGCCTACCGCCTGTTCGGGGGTGATGTTCAGCTGGCTGCCCAGGGTGTTGAGCAGATTGGCCTGCGCTTCCGGTGCCTGTACCTGGCCTTGCTGTTGCTGGTTCTGCATGGCGGACACGGCGTTGGCGGCGTCGCTGAGGTTGAAGGCGAACACCGGGCTTGCGGCCAGGGTCATCAGGGTTGCCAGGGTGAAAGCTTTCATTGGAAGAAGACCTCATAGGCCGGGATGGCCCGCGAAAGTAAACTTTAGACCCGACGTTCGAGACTTGGTTCCAGCGGGCGATACCTGACAAAATTGCTAGTTGTCACTGCCTTTAGGGAAGAGCACAGTAACAGCACATTATCCAAATACCAGGATATCGCAAGTGCCCTCTCTTTTCGAATGAATACGTTACTAGAACTAAGCAGTCGTAGGCGAGACGTCGCCACTGATGTCCCACGCCAGTTAAACGTTTCCTGTAACATGCCCATAATAAACGTTCATCGCCCTTACCACCCTAGCCCACTCAGGGAACGCGAGATTTCAGATCGACGAGGCCAACTCAATGAGAAGAATTAGAGCATTTACTTATTCCCCCTACGGCCAGTCTGCGACGTTAATATCGGGGCGACCATCGATCGGCTTCAACGGCGAGTTCTTTGACGCTGTGACCACCACCTATCCGCTAGGCAATGGACATCGCTTGTACAGCCCAAAGCTTATGCGATTCCTTTCACCAGACGAGTTAAGCCCATTCTCAGAGGGTGGTATCAACACATACATGTACTGTAACGGCGACCCCATAGGGAAAATTGATCCTTCAGGGCGAATTCCTATCCTCATTATCATCAAGCCACTTAATAGCCTATACAAAGGCATTAAGAATCGATTTTTTGGCCGCACACCAAAATCTAAACGCCCCCCACAACCCCCTCGAGGAACGCCAACTAAAAGCAAAAACATACAGGACGAAAACTCCAACAACAATCCGTTCATTCGTGCATACGAACAAAAGCAAGCCAGCAGTGACAGATGGTGGCTATACAATGAGCATTTATCTGACATTGAAAAAGCCAAAAACACTGACCTAACCAAAGTTCCCCAAGATGTACTTGATCGCGCGATTAATAACTTCAATCACAGACAAGCAGAGATCGATAGGCTCACCCGAGAGTATAATCTACCACCTTTCCGACGGCACGCTCCTCATTCTTCCCCAGACCTGTCGAGCAATGCCGTCGCCCCCATTCGAAGTAGGCCGTAGCATACCGCAAGCAGTTGCTACCCATCAAAATGGAGCGGGTGAGGCTGTGGAAGATTTTGGTCGCACTCATCGAGCCACACTATCCAAAGCGATCGCCCGAACTATACATTGACCTGAAACTTATAAGCAAAATACCCCAGAATGGATAATGTATAAATGAGAGAATATTTTTACCAAAATCGACAGCTACACACCCTAAAATCAGCTCTCGATATCCGTAGCATCTTTCGTGCTGCCGGCCTGTCACTTGCGGAGCATAGTGACAAGGCCGCTAACCTGCTAGAGACGGATAAGAGCGGAACCGTGATGGGAGCTTTGAGCTTATCCGACCAAAGCGTATACGCATATATGAGCTATGGACACTGCCTCAAGATACCTTCCGACCATTCGATGGTCGGTTTCGACGGCCAGTTAATCGACCCCGTCTTACGGGCCTATCTTTTGGGTAACGGATATCGTGCATTCTCTCCCATTTTTATGCGTTTCTCTTCTCCCGACTCACATAGTCCATTTGGAACTGGCGGCATTAATAGCTACTGTTATTGTCTAGACGACCCCATTAATAGAACCGATACCTCGGGACACGCCTCAACGAAATTTGCCATGCTACCAAGATCCATAAACAAGGCATGGCGCAAGGCTAGAGAAAACGGTTGGGAAAGTATATTAACTAACCCAAACATCATTTCAAAGATTCAACCCACCCTACCCAGCAAAGATGTTGTAAGCCTCGCGCACGCATCAAAAAAAATACACACCGCCGTCAGCATAGAATCTAACAAAATAGCCAACAGCAAAATCTCGATTGATAATGTACTACAAACTAGAGATATGCAATTCGAAGGCACACTACCGAGTTCAGTATCGACGCGACGAAATGATGTTATCCTGCACGCAATCAACCAAACTGAAACCTTGCAAGACAATTTTTTGAGATTGAATGAAGCGCCCACAGACTTGGGTACCGGACGTAGGCATGCAATCGTAGTCCGCCCTGGCCGGCGCAGGCCAACTTTGTCTAGCCATAGCAGCACCGACAGCATTTTTGATGAAAACGGGGATATTCGCGGCAACCCTAGAAACTAACTTAGCTATGTGCATTACTACAAACCATTTTCTGCAGTAAGGTAGCCCCTGCGACTATACAGAATGGATAGCAGCGCACCTCTTTCACCCATCGCACGTAACCTCACCCACCGGAACAACGGAACTTGCTCGGCTCTAGGTTGGAGCTTCGTGGGCTTTGAGATCAGTTATTCAGCCTTGAAAAAGCCCCTCAAATTGAGGGGCTCTTGTCAGGCAACTGCTTTTTACGCCGCGCCCCACATCTTGTGCGGGTCGATCACAAACTTCTTAGGCACACCCGCATCAAACTCGCCATACCCTTCCGGCGCCTGATCCAGGTTGATCACCTGCACACCCACCACTTCAGCAATGTTGATGCGGTCCCACATGATCGCCTGCATCAGCTGGCGGTTGTACTTCATGGTCGGGGTCTGGCCGGTGTGGAAGCTGTGCGATTTCGCCCAGCCCAGGCCGAAGCGGATGCTCAGTGCCCCGATCTTGGCAGCGGCATCGACCGCGCCCGGGTCCTCGGTCACGTACAGGCCCGGGATACCGATGTTGCCGGCTACGCGGGTCACTTGCATCAGCGAGTTCAGCACGGTGGCCGGGGCCTCGTGCTTGGCACCTTCATGGCCGTGGCCACGGGCCTCGAAGCCTACGGCGTCGACAGCGCAGTCCACTTCCGGCTCGCCGAGGATGTCGACGATCTGCTCGTGCAGCGGGGTGTCCTTGGACAGGTCGACCACTTCGAAGCCCTGCGACTTGGCGTGGGCCAGGCGGGCCGGGTTGAGGTCACCGACGATTACGCAGGCGGCGCCCAGCAAGCGCGCCGAGGCAGCGGCGGCCAGGCCGACCGGGCCAGCACCGGCAACGTAGACAGTGCTGCCTGGGCCAACGCCAGCAGTCACGGCACCGTGATAGCCGGTGGGCAGGATGTCGGACAGGCAAGTCAGGTCACGGATCTTTTCCATGGCCTTGTCGCGCTCAGGCAGCTTCAGCAGGTTGAAGTCGGCGTATGGCACCAGCACGTATTCGGCCTGGCCGCCGGTCCAGTCGCCCATGTCGACGTAGCCGTAGGCACCGCCGGCGCGCGCCGGGTTGACGGTGAGGCAGACACCGGTGTGCATCTCTTTGCAGGAACGGCAGCGGCCGCAAGCGACGTTGAACGGGACCGATACCAGGTCGCCGATCTGCATGCGCTCGACATCGCGGCCCTTCTCGACGATTTCACCGGTGATTTCGTGGCCCAGGACCAGGCCGACCTGGGCAGTGGTGCGGCCACGGACCATGTGCTGGTCAGAACCGCAGATGTTGGTGGAGACCACCTTCAGGATGACGCCGTGTTCGATTTTCTTGCCGCGCGGGTCCTGCATTTTCGGGTAGTCGATGTGTTGCACTTCGACCTTGCCGGCGCCGAGATATACCACTCCACGATTGCCAGACATTGCTTGTACCTCGCTTGATTATTATTTATGCAGCGTTGGTTGAAGCGCCGCCATCCGTGGGCGGCATGTACTACTGGAATGCAGGGAATTGTGGGCCGGATGGGGCCGGACGCACTGACTGGAAGCGACAGGGAGATGCCTTTTCGCGGCAGGGCTGTCGTCGGAGGATATGAGGGAGATACCGAGGCGCATAACTGCACTGGCCTCTTCGTGGACAAGCCCGCTCCCGCAAGGACTGTGCTGGGCCCGAAGGCGGCGCAGTACCTGTGGGAGCGGGCTTGCCCGCGAAGAGGCCAGAACAGGTGTTAGAGAACCACAGTCCGGTTGGCGTTCAGGAACACCCGCCGCTCGATGTGATAACCCACCGCCCGCGCCAATGTCAGGCATTCGATATCCCGCCCTTTGGCAATCAGGTCTTCGGGATAGTGGCTGTGATCCACCACCTCGACACCCTGGGCAATGATCGGCCCTTCATCCAGGTCGTTGTTGATGTAGTGCGCCGTGGCACCGACCATTTTCACACCCTTGTTGTAGGCCTGGTGATAAGGCTTGGCGCCTTTGAAGCCCGGCAACAGCGAGTGGTGAATATTGATCGCCCAACCATCCAGACGGCGGCAAAGCTCGGGCGACAGTACCTGCATATAGCGGGCAAGAATAACCAGCTCAGCACCGGTCTCCTCGATCACCTGCAGCACCTTGCGCTCTTGCCCGGGCTTGTCCTTGGGGTCGAGTGCGAAGTGGTAATAAGGAATCTTGTGCCAATGCGCCAAGGGTTCGAGGTCCGGATGGTTCGACACCACGGCCACCACATCCATACCCAATTGGCCAATGCGCTGGCGATACAGCAGGTCATTCAGGCAATGGTCAGCCTTGGACACCATGATCACCACCTTGGGGCGGTGGTTGGGCGCGGTCAGCTCGAAGGCCATGCCGAACGCTTCGCTGCGCTCGGCGAGGCCGGCCCGGAAGCCCGCCTCGTCGAAATCGTCCGGCTGACGGAACTCGACGCGAATGAAGAAGCGCCCCGACTGCCGGTCATCGAAGGAGTGGTGCTCCGTCACGTAGCAGCGCTGCTCGAAGAGGTAACGCGTCACCACGTCGACGGTACCGAGCATGCTCGGGCAGTCGGCGGTGAGAATCCAGGTATCCGGTGCCCGACTCATGTTCTGGTCTCCTTAAGCTTCGATGCTCAAGCCGTATTCGGCAGAAGCGTCCTGCAGCCACAGCCACCAGTAGTCGGCAAAGCTGCGGCGAATCACCAGCTCCCAGGTGTCTTCTGCAGTGCGGCGGATCACCAACTGGGACTTGGCGAACACGGTGCCCACAGCCTTGCCCACCGGGAAGTTGTTCGGGTGAACATCATAGCTGGTGGACTTCATCAGCACGTCGCGCACGTTCGGGCCGCGCAGTTCCAGCAGGCTTTGCCCGCCACTGACATTGACTACCTGAATGTGCTGGCCTTCAAGGGCCGCGCGCAGCTTTTGCTCGACTGCCAGCTCCTGACCGCCGGGTACGATCAGCAACCACTCGTCGGGGCCGACCCATTGCAGCGACATATCCTTGTTGGCGACCACGGTCAGCGCCACTGGCAGCTCCAGGCCAAGGGCCTTGTGCACGCCGGCGGCGAATTCCGGGTTGTGGCCATCACCGCGCAGGGTGAGGTGGCCGAGGAACTTGCGTTCACGCAGGGTCACGCCTGCGTTCTTGCGGCCTTTGCCTACCAGGCTGGCCAGGTCGGCATGGTGCAGTGGCGACTGGGCTTTGGCCTCGGCGCCGGGGTTTTGCTGGAAGACGTTGATAGCGCTCATTTCTTACCTGCCTTGAATTCTGGATTCGACCACGATGCCTGCGGGAGACGGCCATCCTGTGGGAGCGGGCATGCCCGCGAATGCGATGTTGAATTCACCGCCCTCTTCGCGGGTACGCCCGCTCCCACAGAGACCTCATTCCACGCCTGACACCGGTTGGACCGGGGGCCTTAGACGTTCTGCCGCTCACCCTTCGGATCGAAGAACACCGAAGACACGATTTCCGCCTCGATCACGCTGCCATCCGCCTGCGGCGAGTAGACACGCTCGCCCATGCGCTTGAGGCCGCCTTTGACCACACCCATGGCGAACGAGTAGCCCAGGGAGTTGGACGCGTAGCTGGAGGTGACGTGGCCGACCATGTCCATCGGGATTGGCTGTTTCGGGTCGAACACCAGTTGGGCGCCTTCCGGCAGCCACTTGGTTGGGTCGACCGGCTTCAGGCCCACCAGCTGCTTGCGGTTCTCACGTACGCAGTCTTCGCGGTTCATGCCACGCAGGCCGATCCACGAGAACGGCTTGTTGCGGCCAACGCACCAGCTCATGTTCAGGTCGTCCGGGTTCATCGAACCATCGGTGTCCTGGCCCACGATGATGAAGCCCTTCTCTGCACGCAGTACGTGCATGGTCTCGGTGCCGTACGGGGTCAGGTTGTACTTCTTGCCGGCCTCGATGATCTGTTCCAGCACGCCCATCGCGTAGTTGGCCTGCACGTTCACTTCGTACGACAGCTCGCCGGTGAACGAGATACGGAACACACGGGCCGGCACGCCACCGACGTTGCCTTCCTTCCAGGTCATGAACGGGAAGGCTTCCTTGTCCATGTCGATGTCGGTCAGCTCGCTCAGCAGCTTGCGGCTGTTAGGGCCGGACAGGGTCATGGTGGCCCAGTGGTCAGTGACCGAAGTGAAATACACCTTCAGCTCTGGCCACTCGGTCTGGTGATACAGCTCCATCCACTGCAGCACGCGGGCAGCGCCGCCGGTGGTGGTGGTCATGATGAAGTGGTTGTCGCCGACGCAGGCGGTTACGCCGTCGTCGAAGACCATGCCGTCTTCCTTGCACATCAGGCCGTAGCGGGCCTTGCCCACGTCGAGCTTGGTCCAGGCGTTGGTGTAGATGCGGTTGAGGAATTCGCGCGCGTCCGGGCCCTGGATGTCGATCTTGCCCAGGGTCGAGGCGTCCAGCAGGCCGACGCTGTCGCGCACTGCCTTGCATTCACGCGTGACGGCAGCATGGATGTCTTCGCCGGCTTTCGGGAAGTACCACGGGCGCTTCCACTGGCCGACGTCTTCGAACTCGGCGCCGTTCTTCACGTGCCAGGCATGCAGGGCAGTGAAGCGCACGGGCTCGAACAGGTGACCACAGTGACGGCCCGCTACCGCGCCGAAAGTGACCGGCGTGTAGTTGGGGCGGAACATGGTGGTACCCATTTCCGGGATGGTGATGCCGATCGAACGGGCGGCGATGGCCAGGCCGTTGATGTTGCCCAGTTTGCCCTGGTCGGTACCGAAGCCCAGCGCGGTGTAGCGCTTGACGTGCTCGACCGACTCGAAGCCTTCACGGGTGGCCAGTTCGATACCGGCTGCGGTCACGTCGTTCTGCTGGTCGACGAACTGCTTCGGCCCCTTGGTGCCTTTGTCGTGCGGCACCAGGAACAGTGCCACAGTGGCCTCTTCCTTGCGCGCCACGGTTTTTGGCAGGGTGCCGACAGTGGCCTTGAAACCGGCCTCAGTGGCTGCGCGGACGCCGCCTTCGAAGCCATCGGCAATCACATCGCCCAAGGCATACACGCCGTTGATACCACCGACGCACTCACGCTTCTGCGGCGCATCGCCCGGCACAAAGCCAAGGATATCGTCACGCCATACCGGGCGACCGCCCAGGTGCGAAGCCAGGTGCACGATCGGGCTGTAACCGCCCGAGGACGCGATCAGGTCGCACTCGAGGACTTCGCCTGGGCTGGTGACTTTGTGCGCCTGCACATCGATGGCCGCCACACGGGCACCGGTGACGTGCTTGCTGCCTTTGGCCTCGACCACGGCGCTGGAGGTGAGGATGCGAATGCCTTTGGCACGCGCTTCTTCAACCAGCGAACCACGTGGGTTGTGGCGGGCGTCGGCAATGGCGACCACTTGCAGGCCTGCGTCGTGCCAGTCCAGCGCGGCGCGATAGGCGTGGTCGTTGTTGGTCGACAGTACCAGCTTGCGACCCGGGGCCACGCCATAGCGGCGAACATAGGTGGAAACAGCACCGGCCAGCATGTTGCCCGGCACGTCGTTGTTGCCGTACACCAGCGGGCGCTCGTGGGCGCCGGCAGCCAGTACCACACGCTTGGCGCGAACGCGGTGCACGCGGTGGCGAACCTGGCCGATCGGGGCGCGATCGCCGAGGTGGTCGGTGAGGCGCTCGTGAATGGTCAGGAAGTTATGGTCGTGGTAGCCGTTGACCGTGGCACGTGGCAGCAGGGTCACTTCTGGCAGGCTTTCCAGCTCTTTGACCACTGCGTTGACCCAGTCGGCGGCAGGCTTGCCGTCGAGGGTTTCGCGGGTGTCGAGCAGGCTGCCGCCGAACTCTTCCTGCTCGTCAGCCAGGATCACGCGGGCACCGCTGCGCGCAGCGGCCAATGCCGCAGCCAGGCCAGCAGGGCCGGCGCCGACGATCAGCACGTCGCAGTGCCGGTTCATGTAGTCGTAGCTGTCAGGATCGTTCTGCAGCGGTGCACGGCCCAGGCCGGCGGCTTTACGGATGTACTTCTCGTAAGTCATCCAGAACGATTTGGGGTACATGAAGGTTTTGTAGTAGAAGCCCGGCGGCATCATGCTGCCGCCAACCTTGCCGAGGATGCCCATGACGTCGTTGTTGACGTTCGGCCAGCCGTTGGTGCTGGTGGCGACAAGACCTGCGTACAGCGCCTGCTGGGTGGCACGCACGTTGGGGATCTGGGTAGCTTCGCTGGAGCCGATCTGCAGGATGGCGTTCGGCTCTTCGGTACCGGCGGCGATGATGCCGCGCGGGCGCGAGTACTTGAAGCTACGGCCGACAATGTCGACGCCGTTGGCCAGCAACGCGGCGGCCAGGCTGTCACCGGCATAACCCTGGTAGGTCTTGCCGTTGAAGGTGAAGTTCAGGACCTTGCTGCGGTCGATACGGCCGCCGCTGGCGAGGCGATAGGTCTGGCTCATACTTTTTCCCCTTGGCCTTTGACGGTCGACGTGGCGCTGGCGGCTTTGCCATTGGCGGTCACTTGCGGCTTCTCGCCAATCTTGTAGGTTTCCAGAATTTCGTAGGTCACGGTGTCACGGGTGACGTTGAAGTACTGGCGGCAGCCGGCAACGTGGTCCCACAGTTCATGGTGAATACCGCGTGGGTTGTCACGGTAGAACATGTAGGTACCCCACTCCTCGTCGGAGCAGGCGTTAGGGTCCAGCGGGCGGGCGATGTGTGCCTGGCCAGAGGCGTGGAACTCTTCTTCGGAGCGCAGCTCGCCGCAGTGGGGACAGAAAATATGCAACATGACGGTGTCTCCGGTTAGTGGGCGACGGCGGCGGCGCCGTGTTCGTCGATCAGTGCGCCGTTGTAGAAACGGTCCATGGAGAACGGCGCGGCCAGTGGGTGCATTTCGCCCTTGGCCAGGCTCGCGGCGAAGACGTTGCCCGAACCGGGGGTCGCCTTGAAGCCGCCAGTACCCCAACCGCAGTTGAAGAACATGTTCTTGACCGGGGTTTTGGTGATGATCGGGCAGGCGTCCGGCGAGGTGTCTACGATGCCGCCCCACTGGCGGTTCATGCGAACACGCGAAAGGTTGGGGAACATCTCGACGATGGCCTGCAGGGTGTGCTCGATCACCGGGTACGAACCGCGCTGGCCGTAGCCGACCCAGCCGTCGATACCGGCACCGATCACCAGGTCGCCTTTGTCGGACTGGCTGATGTAGCCGTGCACGGCGTTGGACATGATCACGCTGTCGATGATCGGCTTGATCGGCTCGGATACCAGCGCTTGGAGCGGGTGCGATTCCAGCGGCAGGCGGAAGCCGGCCAGCTTGGCCATGTGCCCGGAGTTACCGGCGGTGACCACGCCGACGCGCTTGGCGCCGATGAAGCCTTTGTTGGTTTCCACACCGATGACCGCGCCGTTTTCCTTGCGGAAGCCGATCACTTCGGTTTGCTGGATCAGGTCGACACCCAAGGCGTCGGCAGCGCGGGCGAAGCCCCAGGCCACGGCATCGTGACGGGCAACGCCGCCACGGCGCTGTACGGTGGCGCCGAGGATCGGGTAGCGGGTGTTCTTGGAGCAGTCCAGGTACGGGATTTCGGCCGCAACCTGGGCAGTATTCAGCAGCTCGCCATCCACGCCGTTGAGGCGGTTGGCGCTGACCCGACGCTCGGAGTCACGCATGTCCTGCAGGGTGTGACACAGGTTGTAAACACCGCGCTGGGAGAACATCACGTTGTAGTTGAGGTCCTGGGACAGGCCCTCCCACAGCTTCATGGCGTGCTCGTACAGGTGCGCCGACTCGTCCCACAGGTAGTTGGAACGCACGATGGTGGTGTTACGGGCGGTGTTGCCGCCGCCCAGGTAGCCCTTCTCGATCACGGCAACGTTGGTGATGCCGTGCTCTTTGGCCAGGTAGTAGGCCGTGGCCAGGCCATGGCCGCCACCACCGACAATAACCACGTCGTAAACCTTTTTAGGGGTTGGCGTGCGCCACATCCGCTGCCAGTTTTCGTGGTGGCTGAGGGAGTGCTTGAAAAGGCCGAAGCCCGAGTAACGTTGCATGGTGTGTGACTCCACTCAGCGGTAGACAGGGAAATCTGCGCACAGGGCCGCGACGTTCTTCGCCACATCGGCTTCGACGTCTGCGTCACCGAGGTTGTCGAGGATGTCGCAAATCCAGCCAGCCAATGCCACACACTGAGCGACCTTGAAGCCGCGGGTGGTGACGGCCGGGGTGCCGATACGCAGACCCGAAGTGACGAACGGCGACTGCGGGTCGTTCGGCACGGCGTTCTTGTTGACGGTGATATGCGCACGACCCAGGGCGGCGTCGGCATCTTTGCCAGTCAGGCCCTGACGGATCAGGCTGACCAGGAACAGGTGGTTGTCGGTACCACCGGAAACCACATCGTAGCCACGGTCGATGAACACCTTGGCCATGGCCTGGGCGTTTTCGATCACTTGCTGCTGGTAGGCCTTGAATTCAGGCTCCAGCGCTTCCTTGAAGCACACCGCCTTGGCAGCGATCACGTGCATCAGCGGGCCACCCTGGGCGCCCGGGAATACAGCGGCGTTCAGCTTTTTCTCGATCTCTTCGTTCGACTTGGCCAGGATCAGGCCGCCACGTGGACCGCGCAGGGTCTTGTGGGTAGTGGTGGTGACCACGTCGGCGAACGGGATCGGGTTCGGGTACAGGCCAGCGGCAACCAGGCCGGCAACGTGGGCCATGTCGACGAACAGCAGTGCGCCCACTTTGTCGGCGATGGCGCGGAAGCGTGGGAAGTCGAGGGTCTTGGAGTAGGCCGAGAAACCGGCAACGATCATTTTCGGCTTGTGCTCGACCGCCAGGCGCTCGACTTCATCATAGTCGATCAGGCCGGTGTTGGTGTCGATGCCGTACTGGACAGCGTTGTACAGTTTGCCCGAGGAGGACACTTTGGCGCCGTGGGTCAGGTGACCACCGTGGGCCAGGCTCATGCCCAGGATGGTGTCACCGGCTTGCAGCAGGGCCAGGTAGACCGCGCCGTTGGCCGACGAGCCGGAGTGCGGCTGGACGTTTGCGTAGTCGGCACCGAACAGCTGCTTGGCGCGCTCGATAGCCAGGGCCTCTACCTTGTCTACGTGCTCGCAGCCACCGTAGTAACGCTTGCCCGGGTAGCCTTCGGCGTACTTGTTGGTCAGGCCGCTGCCTTGGGCCTGCATGACGCGCTTGCTGGTGTAGTTCTCCGAGGCGATCAGCTCGATGTGATCTTCCTGGCGCTGTTCTTCGGCATTCATCGCCGCCAGCAGTGCATCGTCGTAACCCTGGATCTGGTCTTGCTTGCTGAACATTGTGTATCTCCCGGCAGCGATCATTTTTTGTCGTGGGGCACTGTGGCCCTTTGTGGCGATGTTATGACTGGTGGGGTCGGGTCAGATGCCTGCGCACGCCTTGCAATGGCGCGTTTACGACATTCGCTGTTGTGCTGTTTGTGCTGGCCCTTTCGCGGGTGAACCCGCTCCCACAGGTACGGTCGCGCTCTGAAGGCTTGCGGCGCCCTGTGGGAGCGGGTTCACCCGCGAAAGGGCCAGCCCGGACAACACAGAAATCAGCCGATGCACGGGTTGTATAGGCAAGTGCTGAATCGATGGTTTAGAGTGCTGTTCTGCGTCGTTCACAGGACCGTGCCATGACAGACAAGAGCCAACAATTCGCCAGCGACAACTATTCCGGCATCTGCCCCGAAGCCTGGGCGGCGATGGAAAAAGCCAACCGCGGCCACGACCGCGCCTACGGCGACGACCAGTGGACCGAGCGTGCATCGGAGTACTTCCGCAATCTGTTCGAAACCGACTGCGAAGTGTTCTTCGCTTTCAACGGTACCGCGGCCAACTCCCTGGCCCTGGCGTCGCTGTGCCAGAGCTACCACAGCGTGATCTGCTCCGAGACCGCCCACGTCGAAACCGACGAATGCGGTGCGCCGGAGTTTTTCTCCAACGGCTCCAAGCTGCTGACAGCGGCCAGCGTCAACGGCAAGCTGACGCCACAGTCGATCCGCGAAGTGGCGCTCAAACGCCAGGATATCCATTACCCCAAGCCGCGCGTGGTGACCATTACCCAGGCCACGGAAGTGGGCACGGTGTACCGCCCAGACGAGCTGAAGGCGATCAGCGCCACCTGCAAGGAGCTGGGCCTGAACCTGCACATGGACGGCGCACGCTTTACCAACGCCTGTGCTTTCCTGGGCTGCAGCCCGGCCGAACTGACCTGGAAGGCCGGTGTGGATGTGCTGTGCTTTGGCGGCACCAAGAACGGCATGGCGGTGGGCGAGGCGATTCTGTTCTTCAACCGCCAGTTGGCCGAAGACTTCGATTATCGCTGCAAGCAAGCCGGGCAACTGGCGTCGAAAATGCGCTTCTTGTCGGCGCCATGGGTCGGGCTGCTGGAAGATGGCGCCTGGTTACGCCATGGAAACCACGCCAATCATTGCGCGCAGCTGCTGGCATCGTTGGTCAGTGGCCTGCCGGGGGTAGAGCTGATGTTCCCGGTGGAGGCCAACGGGGTGTTCCTGCAGATGCCGGAGCACGCCATCGAGGCGCTGCGGGGCAAGGGCTGGCGCTTCTATACCTTTATCGGCAGCGGTGGCGCGCGCTTCATGTGCTCGTGGGATACCGAAGAAGCGCGGGTGCGTGAGCTGGCCGCGGATATCCGCACGATCATTGGTGGCTGAGCGAGTGCTGGGGCCGCCTTGCGGCCCCGGCGATCTAAAGCCTGAACCCACCCATCTGCCGCGCCAGGTCATCAGCCAACCCACGCAACGCCTGGCACTCCTCGCGGCACCCTTGCACCTCCGCCGCCGTCTCACGCGCCAAATCGGAAATCCCCTGCACCGTCCGGTTGATTTCCTCGGTCACCGCCGACTGCTCCTCGGTAGCCGTGGCCACTTGGTGATTCATGTCACTGATGTGCTCTACCTGGTCGGTAATCGCGCTCAGCGATGCCCCGGTGCGCTGGCTCGATTCCACGCCGCTGCCGGTAGCCTGCTGCCCTGCCTGCATTGAACTCACCGCCGAACCTGCCCCCAGCTTCAGGCGCTGGATCATCTGCTGCACTTCATCGGTGGACAGCTGTGTGCGCCGGGCCAGCGTACGTACTTCATCGGCCACCACAGCGAACCCGCGCCCCATCTCCCCTGCCCGCGCGGCCTCGATGGCAGCGTTCAGCGCGAGCAGGTTGGTCTGCTCGGAAATGCTGCGGATTACCGCGAGCACTTCATCGACCGAGGCGACTTCGTCAGCCAGTTGGCTGACCGCATCGGCCGCCTTGCCGATGTCACCCGACATGCCCTCGATGCCACGAATGGATCGTTGCACCACCTCGCGCGCCTGCAACGCCTCGTCTCGTGCCGACTGCGACGCCTGGGCCGCATCGCCGGCATTACGGGCGATGTCCTGCACGGTCAGGCCCATCTCGTGTACAGCAGTGGCGACCATTTCGGTCATCTCCTGCTGGCGCCCGGAGCGCTCGGCAGTGTTGTCCACCACCTGGGTTACCTGCTCCACGGCCCGCCGCAGCCGCTCGGAGGTACTCAACACCTCGCCGATCAGGCTGCGCTGGCTGTCCAGAAAGCGGTTGAAACCACGGGCCAGGTCACCCAGCTCATCCTGGCGCGAATCGTCCAGACGGTGGCTGAGATCCCCCGCTCCACCGCCAATCTGAACCAATGCAGCGGTAACGCGGCGGATCGGCCGCACCAGGCCTCGCGCCAGCAGTACCACCAACAGCAGTGACACCAACGCTACGGCGCCACCGATCAGGCTGGTCAGCCAGACGGCCTGATGCATTTGCGCGTAAATTTCCGACTCTGGCACTTCGGCCACAAGGGTCCAGTTGAGGTCGCGCAAGGGCAAGCCCAGCGCCAGGTAGCGCTCACCGTCACGGCTGAAGCGGCTGCTACGCAGGCTCGCGCCTCCGGTCATGACACCTTTGGCTGCGTCCGCGCCAAGCTGCTCGGCAAGCTGGCGCTTGCCACTGAAGGCACCATCGGGATGCACCTGGATCAAACCATCGTTGCGCACCAGAAACACTTTGCCGTGCTCGCCAAAGCTGAAATCGTGGATCAGCTTCGACAACTCGGTCATGCGCAGGCCCATGCCGGCCACACCCACCAGCTTGCCTTCCTTTTCCACACGATAATCGATGAACAGTGCCAGCTCGCCGGTGGCACCATCGATGTCGATGTTGATGAACCGCTCGGCGCCGCTGTCGATGTAACCGTAAAACCAATTGTCCTTGGGGTTGCTGCGGCTGAGGGTACGGTCCAGGCCCTTCTCGCTGTAGTAGTGGCCGGTTTCGGTCGAGGCGAACAGCGCAGTAAAAGCGTGGTTGCGCTGTTTGGCGGCGGCCAGGTATTCGATGAATTGGGGTGCCTGCGCGGGATCTTCACCGGCAGCAAGCCAGTCGCGCAGCAGAGTATTACCGGCAATGTCCGCGGCAGCGACCAACGGTTGCCCCAGCATGCGCTCGATGTCGTTGCGGATGGCCTCGACGCTGGCGGGCAGGGCAGTGTCGACCAGGTAGCGGTCGGTGAGACGGTTGAGCGCCACGGTGAAGATAATGACCACCACCAGGATGCTCGCCAGCAAGGCAGCGCCCATGCTGGTGATCAATTGCAACTGGATGCTCTTACGCCAGATACGCATGCCCCTACTCCCCGCACATTATTGTTCTGCGGAAAGTGTATACACTTGCGTATCCAGTTAATCCAGTGATCTGAAGCAATCAGATGCACCCCGCAGGAGCGGATTTACCCGCGAACGCGATGTTGAAGCCACTGACGCATTCGCGGGTAAACCCGCTCCTAGAGGGGAAAGTGTGCGGTCTTATTGCTCTGCAATGGTCCGCACGATGGCATCCACCGTGGCGTCGATCTGCGCTTGAGTACGCGCAAGGGTCTGCTGATGCTCTTTCTGCAGTTCAACCTGTTTGGAGCACAGGTTAAGGGCAGCCAGCACCAGCAGTTTGTCACCGATCAAGGTCGGGTACTGACGCTTGGTCTCGTTAAGGGCTTTGTTGAGCATCCGTACCGCCTGGGCCAGGGTTTCTTCCTGGCCTTCGGGCGCCTTGATCGAATAGTCGATGCCGAGAATCGACACGACATTGATCGGCTGCTCCTGCAGTCTCATGCGCCAACAACGCCCGCGCTGGCACGCTCGACCAGGGCCTGGATGCGTGCTGCGGTAGCGCCGTTCTTCTCTTCCTGCTCCATCAGCGACAGTTGCAGGGTTTCGTTCTCTTCCTTGGCCTGGGCCAGTTCCTGGCCAAGGGCGGTGTTCTGCTCGATGAGTTGAGCGTTTTTCTGCATCAGGTCGCTGACCAGTTGCTCGATTTGATTCAGGGAAGCTTCCAGCATGGGTCTATCTCAGGTTGTTGCGAGGGGCACACACGATAAAGAAAAGTGCGCCCTATCGCCATTAAATATCGGATTCATAAGGTGTCGAACCCGCAGATTGACAGGATAACCGGCACCTTGTTCCGACCTGAGTCAACCGCCGGTCAGGAAAAAGATAGCTACCTCACAAACTTCGCCCGAGGTACGGGCATGGGGCGGGGGGGCATTGCTGAGGAACTGAAGCCGCTTTGCAGCCCCACCGGTCCGACCGACTTACTGGCTTGCGAGTCAATTTGAGGATTACCGGCAAATGGGCCAACAAACGGCGAAAATTCGGCACCAGCCAGATCCATCACATAAGGTCCTGAGGCAGGGATCAAATGATCAACATGCTTCTTCAGAGCCTTACCGACCGAAACGACTTTAACGCTGAACCTCACGACGCTGCCAACAGCAGCCAACTCTTTGGCACCGGGTACTCCGTAAGAGGCCATGGCGCCGCCGATGCCGGCCAACCATGTAGCGCCCTCGCCCAACGTCTTCAACCGATCGCGGCCAGAAAAAAATGCTTTGATTCGCGATCCAAACCATACAACTCGTTTAGCCAGCACCCAGAGGCTGGACGTTCCACTTGGATCATGCCTGTTGAGCGGGTCTCCCAGGCAGTAGGCATAAGCGTTGATGCCACCTTTGGAAAACGGGCTTAGTTGGTCTGCAGACAAAAATCGCCTCAAGGTTGGGCTATATGCTCTTCTGCCATTGCCAAGCAGATAATTGCCAGTGGGGGCGTCGCGCAGCTCTCCATTGAATGCGAGTAGAGAAGCATGATTGCCAAATTGCGCGCCGTAGGGATCATATGGCGCTGAGCGGCACATACTCACGGCAAGCGAATTGCTTTGGTTCATACAGTCATCCAGAGTGGTTTCAGGCAACCTTACTCGGCCACCAGGCACTCTGAAACTGGCAAAAATGCCAGTCCTGCAATAGAACAGGGCTGCGCAAGCAGCCCCGATATCTCGAATCAGTAATCGATCCGCACATCCCCTTTCGGCACGCTGCAGCACGACAGGATGTAGCCCTCGGCTTCGTCTTCTTCGGTAATCCCGCCGTTGTGCTCCATCTCCACCTCGCCGCCCAGCTTGAGCACCTTGCAGGTGCCGCAGATACCCATGCCGCAGGCTTTCGGAATCATCAGACCAACCTTGGCTGCCGCCGCGTGCACGGTCTCGCCCGGGGCGATGCGGATGCTCTTTTCGCTACCGATGAACTCCACCAGATTAAGGTCGGACGCATCCAGCTCCGGTGCATCGGCCGCCTGCTCGGCGTGCTCCACGGCATCGGCCTTGGCTTCTGCCGGCGTCGCGCCGAACGATTCCTCATGGTAATTCGCCATGTCGAAACCGACCGCTTCGAGCAGGCGCTTGACCGCTGTCATGTACGGCGTCGGGCCGCAGCAGAACACCACGCGCTCCATGTAGTCCGGCGCGATCAGCTCCATCAGCCGCTGGTTCAGGTAACCGCGGTACCCCGCCCACGGCTCGCCCAGGCCATGCTTTTCGCAAATGATGTGCAGGCTGAAGTTGGGGATGCGCGAAGCCATCTGCTCCAGCTCGCGGTGGTAGATGATGTCCTTCGGCGAACGGGCGCTGTGCACGAACACCATGTCGACATTGGCGTTGGTGTCGTAGAACCAGCGCGCCATGGACATCACCGGAGTAATGCCCACACCGCCCGACAGGTACAGCACCTTGCCCGACGGGAAGTCGATGGCATTGAACAGGCCCACAGGGCCGTGCACCGGCAGCTCGAGGCCTTCGTGCATGGTGTCGTGCAGGAAGTTGGACACCAGGCCGCCCGGCACGCGCTTGACGGTGATCGAGAAGCTGTAGGGCACTGACGGCGAACTGGAGATAGTGTAGGACCGCATCACGGGCTTGCCTTCGATCTCCAGCTCCAGGGTGACGAACTGCCCCGGCTTGAAGAAGAACATGATCGGCTGGTCGGCCATGAAGCAGAAGGTGCGCACGTCCCAGGTCTCCTGGATGACCTTGACGCAGCGCACAATGTGGCGGCCGTTGGCCCAGGTCTGGGTAGTGACCGGATTGAGGAAGGTATCGGACATGTTCTTCTCCAGCGGCCGACTATGGCCCTTTTCATGGCTGCGATAATGCGCAAGCTGAAGACGACGTACATTCCTGCCTGCGACATCGACGTGCTTATCGCGACCAGCCCCGTGGCACAAGGGCTGGCGCGTCGTTATTCAAATCGGCCATGTCGCCCATGGATACGGTTCGCGGCGTCTTCGGACGCACACTCCACGGCAAAAGAACTAGCTGTTTTATCTGAAGCAGCCTTGCGGCACCACAACAACGATTAGCCACCTTTTGCCGGCCGCATACGGCCCCGAGGAATACACGATGGACGTCACCGCAACCCTGAGCCTGGGCGATCCACTTGAACCTGCACGCAAGGCCACCGCCGAGATGTTGCAGACCCGCGAGCGCACCTACTCGCTACCCCAGCCTTTCTACACCGACGAGCGTCTGTTCCAGATCGACATGCAGGAAATCTTCCATAAAGAATGGTTGATCGCCGGCATGACCTGCGAGATCCCGGCCAAGGGCAACTACATCACCCTGCAGATCGGCAAGAACCCGATCATTGTGGTGCGCGGTGCCGAAGGCAAGGTACATGCGTTCCACAACGTCTGCCGCCACCGCGGTTCGCGCCTGTGCGTCAGCGAGAAAGGCAAGGTGGCCAAACTGGTGTGCCCATATCACCAGTGGACTTACGAGCTGGACGGCCGCCTGCTGTTCGCCGGCACCGAGATGGGTGCTGACTTCGATATGAACCAGTATGGCCTCAAGCCGGTGAACGTGAAGGTTGCCGGGGGCTACATCTTCATCAGCCTGGCGGAAAACCCGCCTGCCATCGACGAGTTCCTGGCCACCCTGGACCATTACATGGAACCGTACGACATGGAGAACACCAAGGTGGCGGTGCAAACCACCTTGATGGAAAAGGCAAACTGGAAGCTGGTGCTGGAAAACAACCGCGAGTGCTACCACTGCAACGGTTCGCACCCGGAATTGCTGCAAACCCTGCTGGAGTGGGACGACACCAACGACCCGCGCGCCAGCCAGGAATTCAAGGACCACGTGGCCGCCTCCGCTGCAGCCTGGGAAGCCGAGAAGATCCCTTACCTGCACAAGAGCCACGGCCTGCGTAACCGTATCGTGCGCATGCCGCTGCTCAAGGGCACCGTGTCGATGACCATGGACGGCAAGCAGGCCTGCCAGAAGCTGATGGGTCGCATCAAGAACCCGGACCTTGGCTCGATGCGCATCCTGCACCTGCCGCACTCGTGGAACCACTGCATGGGCGACCACATGATCGTGTTCACCGTGTGGCCGATCAGCGCCCAGGAAACCATGGTCACCACCAAGTGGCTGGTGCACAAGGATGCCGTGGAAGGCGTGGACTACAACCCAGAGAACATGCGCAAGGTGTGGGACGCCACCAACGACCAGGACCGTCGTCTGGCCGAAGAGAACCAGCGTGGAATCAACTCCACCGCGTACCAGCCTGGCCCGTATTCGAAGACTTACGAGTTTGGTGTGGTGAACTTCATTGACTGGTACAGCGGGCGGATGCTGAACAACCTGGGAGCAGAGCCGGCGGCTTATCTGAAAGAAGTGCAGGCGCAATAAGCGACTGCACTGAGGTGTGGAGGGGCTGAAACATGGCCCCTCCAATTCACCTCGAAGGTCGTCTTTGTCTAAGCATCATCGTATCGTTCTGAAAAGCCCATGAATCCGAAGCCCTCTCTAAGGGACTTGCTCGGCCCACTTCATGAGCAGGACGGTTGACTACAGATTGCCGCACCGGCAGACCACGCTGAAGTGAGCTCTGTACGCCTTCCAAAGCAATTTCCGGAGCAACCTCAGCCGGGACTCCGCCTGTCAATAAATCGAAATTTTTCCCGACCTGACTTAGAGGACTGCTTCTTGGGCCAAGTGCAGCGTTGATAGCGCGTGCGCCAGTGCCGTCAGGCTTATCATCGCCCCGGCGTTCGCCCCCAAAATTGCACCCTCCACTCCTGCAAATTGCGCCGCAGCGCTTCCCAAGCTCAAGAGTGAACCGAATGTACTCATTCACGCAGTGTTAAGCCCCAGACGATCGGTAGGAGGCCCCAGGAAGTTGTACCCCAAGGTCGGCCCATTCGACGCCATCCCCAAGCCTCGTGAAGTTACTGGATCCCGATACTGTCCACAAAAAGCCAGCCCAGGAGCCAGAGCTGCGTGATAACGCCGTAAGGCTTATAAGCACGGGGGTCGCAAACTGACGCCATGAGTTACGCACAAACATGAAGCCCTGTGGACACGATTATGGCTGGCTGGAGTTTTGCGGACTGGCAACAATGCCAGGCAGGGCGCTGATCATTATTTGATCATATTAGCCAAGCCCTCATTAGCACTGGGCTACAGCGGGGTTCATACACCTTGTCCACAGAGACACCAACAGACGATCGTGTCCCAGGAAGTGGTGTAACTCATCATGGCTCTGGCCACTGAGTTTGCCGTTTAGTTGATCACGGCCGACAGCTTGGCCTGTGGATTATCGCTGACTGCCTCAAAGGCCTCCAACTGCATGTAACGCCGTTGCAGGCACCACTCGTCGTTCTGCTCCAGCAGCATCGCGCCTACCAGCCGTGTGATTGCAGGATCGTTGGGAAAGATGCCCACGACGTCGGTGCGGCGTTTGATCTCCGCGTTAAGCCGCTCCAGTGGGTTGGTGCTGTGTAATTGCTGTCGGTGCGCTTTTGGAAACGCCATGTGAGCCAGCACTTCATCCTCGCAGCCGTCCATGAGTGTCGCGATCTTGGGGTATTTTTCGCGTAGCTGATCAGCGACCAAACGCCATTGCTGATGGCATTCGGCACGGCTGTCCTGGGCGAAGACCGTGCGCAGTAGGGCCGCCACCATGGTGCGCTGACCTTTGCCGACGTGGGCCATGGCATTACGCATGAAATGCACACGGCAGCGCTGCCAAGTCGCGTTGAAGACCTTGGATACAGCTGCTTTCAGGCCTTCGTGGGCGTCGGAGATGACCAGCTTCACGCCCCGCAAGCCACGTCGCATGAGGCTGCGCAGGAAGTCTGTCCAGAACGGCTCAGCCTCTGACGGCCCAACCCGCATGCCCAGGACTTCGCGGCCACCGTCGGTGTTCACGGCCACGGCGATTATTACGGCGACCGAGACGATGCGTCCGGCCTCCCGCACCTTGACGTAGGTGGCATCGATCCAGAGATAGGGCCAGTCGCCCTCCAGCGGGCGGTCAAGGAAGGCGTGAACGCGCTCATCGATCTCACCAGCTAGCCGTGAGACCTGGCTTTTGGAGATGCCGGTCATGCCCATGGCTTTGACCAGCTCGTCCACTGAGCGTGTTGAAACGCCTTGGATGTAGGCCTCCTGGATGACTGCCGCCATGGCTTTCTCAGCGGTGCGTCGAGGTTCAAGGAAACCAGGGAAATAGCTGCCTTGGCGCAGCTTGGGAATCTTAAGGTCGACGTCGCCTGCGCGGGTTTGCCAAAGACGATCGCGGTAGCCATTACGGCTATTTGTCCGGTCTGGGCTTTTGACATCGAAGCCCGCGCCGCACAGGCCTTCGACGTCGAACTCCATCATGCGCTGGGCAACGAACTGGATCATTTGCTTGAGCAGATCAGCGTCTGCCCCTTTCTCAACCAACTCGGTCAATGCGATAGTGGGCTTGGTCATCGTGGTTTCTCTGGTGAGTGTTTGGTCTTCGCAAACTCAACGTTAGCCAAGAACCACGATGACCATCCTCTTTCGCCCGCAGGGCGCCTTCGGCTGGTTCAGTTACACCACTTCCCGGGACACGATCCCAACAGACTTTGTGAGCAACCGATGAATTGTGTGGAACCGGGTTGTGGATAAGCGGTTCAAAGAGCTGATTATCAGGGATCGAGCAAGATTCAAACGGGATTGATCATTTTTTGAACAAACCTATCAACACCTTTAACTACGCAGCCTGCAGCCGTAACCGAACAGATTATCCACAGACCGGCCAACAGGGATTGTGGGCAAAATCAGGAAAATGCTGAGATACACGCATGCAAAGACTGGAAGAGTGCCTGAACGTTTTTTGATCAAAAACCTGGAGAGCACGTCACAAAAGGCCTGTAGACATGCACAAACACTTTATCCACACCTTGGCGAACAGTTTTGGTGGGCAAAAGCGCTCGGTCAATGCTGAGTATTGAATGAGGGAGCGGCCTTGCCGGGACGCTCCCATAAAGAGACCTCTAGCCCTGCTCAGCGCAGGACACCCTCTTCCACCAGCAGCTTGAGGATGGCCTCAGCGCCTTCCTGCGGCGAAACGTCCTTCAGCACCTTGCCACCACCGCCGCTGGCCTTGGCGGTTGCCGCCTTCATGCGATCGGCGCCACTCTTGGCCTTGATCACCTTCAAGCGCTTGGGCCGTGGGCGGGCCGGTTGCAACTCGGCTTCAGCCAACAGCTCATCTTCGACAATGGCCACGTTACGCGCCGCCAATACCCCCCGGCGCGCAGGTCCAAAAGCGCTCTGGCGCGGCTTGGGCGCAGCGTTATCCACAGTCGCCAGCAATGGCAGACGTACCTTCAGCCGACGCCGCTGACCTCGCGGCAAAGCCTGCAACACCTGCGCGGTGCCGTTGTCGATCGACTCCACCTCAGCCAACCCGACAATCAGCGGCCAGCCGAGCTTTTCGGCCAGCAGGAACGGCAACATACCCGAACCCTCGCCAGTCTCGGCCTGGCTGCCGGTCAGCACCAGCTGGGCACCGGCGTCGCGCAGATAATCACCCAGCACGCCCAGCACATCGGCACCGGCCGGTTGCTCCAGCACGTCGAGGTGGTCCAGGCCCATGCCCAGGTAAGCGCGCAAGGCCTCTTCCTGTGGATCGCCCGCATGCACCACCTGCAAGTTATCCCCAGCCAGCTGCAAACCCAGCTCCACGGCGCGGGCATCCTGCTCGGCGCGGCGGGCGCGGCCGGAGCTGGGGTGGGCACCAATGGAAACTAGGCTGATCACTTTCGTACTCATGCTCGTGCCCTTATGCCGCGTCGCGCTGGCCGCCGCTGCGGAAGTTTTCCACAGCCTCGATCAACGCCTTGAGAATCGCCGAGCTGTCGCCAATCACCGACAGGTCAGCCCGTTTGATCATGTCGCAGCCCGGATCCATGTTGATCGCCACCACCTTGTCGCAGGCACCGATACCCTGCAGGTGCTGGATCGCGCCCGAGATACCCACAGCCACGTAGACACGCGCGGTAACCCAGGTGCCGGTGGCCCCCACTTGGCGGTTGCGCGGCATGAAGCCGTCGTCCACTGCCACCCGCGAGGCACCTTCGGTAGCGCCGAGGGCTGCAGTGGCCTTGTGGTACAGGTCCCAGTCCTTGACACCGTTGCCGCCCGAGACGATGAACTCGGCTTCGGCCATGGCAATGGTGGCCGGGTCGACGGCCACCGAGCCAAGGTCTTCGATGCGCGGCAGGCTGCGCACCACACTTGTGGACAACTCCACCGGCAGCGCTTCGTGACGAGTCTCGCTGACCGGCTCGGCGCACTCGGCTGCCGCCAGGATCAGGCGCGGCACGGCGCGTTGCAGGTCTTGCTGGCCGGCACCGGCGCGGCCGATGCACTGGCCGTCCTTGACCTGCCATACCCGCGTTGCCGGGCGCTCGCCCAGCGCTGCGCCCAGGCGCCGACCCAGTTCACCGCCACCGGTGCGGCTGTCGGGCAGCAACCAGTGGCGCGGCGTGAACTGGTTATCCACAGTCCGCAGGCCTTGCACCAGTTGCTCCGGTGCATAACCTTCAAAGGCCTCGCCTTCGATAACCAGCAGGCGGTCGACACCGGCTGTGGAAAAGTTGCTTTCCTTGTGCTCGTTGAACACCACTGCCAGCACCGCCCCGTCGCTGCCGGCCAGGCTGTGGGCCAGGCCGAGCAGGTCGCGGTCGTGGCTGCTCAGGCGGCCACCAACCATGTCCGGCACGACGGCAATGTAGAACGCCGGCTCCGGCACCTGGTGCAGTGGCAACTTGACCTCGACCGCCGCCGTGCGTCGCCCGCCCGCACCGGTGCCCTGCTGGGCGCCGCTGCGGTCGATACGCTTGATGCCGGCCGGGCCGACAAAGCCCGCGGCAATCGCATGCGGATTCTTGCGGATGATGCCGTTAGGCCCCATCCAGCTGGTCTGCTGCGTCTGCATCGCGGCATGCAGCGGGTGCAGACGGTTACGGGCGATCCACTCGGCGCGTGGATCGCGGCGGATAATGTCGCTCATCAGTGCACCTCCGCAGGTTCACGTTTAGCCGTTTGCGGCTTTGGGACAGTGGAGCCGTCCTCCTCGATCAGCACGTCGGCTACCAGTTCAGCCAAGTCCTTGATCTGCGGGCGCGGTTCGACCACGCCTTCAAGCATGGCAGTGCACTGCGGGCAACCCACAGCTACCAGCTCGGCCTCGGTTTCACGGATGTCGTCCATGCGCATATCGGGAATACGCTGCTTGCCAGGGATATCAGTGATCGGCGCACCGCCGCCACCACCGCAGCAACGGGAACGGAAGCCCGAGCGCTGCATCTCGCGCACTTCGATACCCAGCGCCTTGAGCACTTCGCGCGGGGCTTCGTACTCGCCGTTGTAGCGGCCCAGGTAGCACGGATCGTGGTAGGTGACGCTACCACCCTTGTGCTGGCCGAGGTTGAGCTTCTTGGCCGCGATCAGTTCGGCGATGTAGGTGCTGTGGTGCTGCACCTGGTAATCACCGCCCAGGGCGCCGTATTCGTTCTTCAGCACATGGAAGCTGTGCGGATCGCAGGTGACGATGCGCTGGAACTTGTACTTGGCCAGGGTCTGGATGTTGCGTTTGGCCAGTTGCTGGAAGGTAGCCTCATCGCCCAGACGGCGCGCCACGTCGCCGCTGTCGCGCTCTTCCAGGCCGAGTACGGCGAAGTCCACGCCCGAGGCTTTCAACACTTTGACAAACGAACGCAAAGTGCGCTGGTTACGCATGTCGAAGGCACCATCGCCAACCCAGAACAACACTTCGGTCGCTTTGACTTCAGACAGCAGTTGCAGGTTAAGGTCGGCAGCCCAGTTCATGCGCCCGCCGGGGGCGAAGCCGCCAGGGTTGTCGGTAGCGATCAGGTTGTCCAGCACCTCGGCGCCCTTGTTCGGGGTAGCGCCCTTTTCCAGGGTGAGGTGGCGGCGCATGTCGACGATGGCATCGACGTGCTCGATCATCATCGGGCACTCCTCGACGCAGGCACGGCAGGTGGTGCAGGACCACAGCGTTTCGGCGTCGACCAGGCCATTGACGATCGGCTGATGCGGATTGCCGCCGTGTTCGCCGATCGGTTTGCCAGGGTACGGGCTACCGGCAAATTGCGCGTCCGTGCCACCGGCAAGGCCGATGACCATGTCCTGAATGAGTTTTTTCGGGTTCAGCGGCTGGCCAGCGGCAAAGGCCGGGCACATGGCTTCACATTTACCGCACTGCACGCAGGCATCGAAGCCCAGCAGCTGGTTCCAGGTGAAGTCCACCGGTTTTTCCACCCCCAGGGGGGCGTTCGGGTCTTCCAGATCCAGCGGCTTTAGGCCGGTGGAGCGGCCGCCGCCGAAGCGATCGGCACGGCGGTGCCAGGCCAGGTGCAAGGCACCGGCGAAGGCGTGCTTCATCGGGCCGCCCCAGGTCATGCCAAAGAACAGCTCCGATACACCCCACAGCACGCCCAGGCCCAGAATGGCGACCATCACCCAGCCACCGGTGTTGGCCGGCAGGATACCGGCGACCGGCAGGGTGGCAATGAAGAAGCTCACGGCGAACGCCAGCAAACTCTTCGGCAGGCGCATCCACGGGCCCTTGGACAGGCGAGAGGGCGGGTTGAGGCGGCGTTTGAAGACAAAGATGGCGCCGGTGAACATGATCACCGTGGCTACCAGCAGTGCATAGCCGAGGATCTTGCTCTGCAGGCCAAAACCATGCACCAGAATCGCCAGGGCAGCGGACAGCACAAAGCCGCCCGCAGTGGCCACGTGGGTCTTGGACATGTATTTGTCGCGCTCAACCACGTGGTGCAGGTCCACCAGGTAGCGGCGCGGCATGGCCAGCAGGCCGCCGATCAGGTTGACCTTGGACGGCCGGCCACGGCGCCACATGCGTACCCGGCGCAAGGCACCGAGCACTGCCAGGCCAAGGGCAGCGAACAGCAGAATGGGTAGAAGGGTGTTCAACATGGGAGACTCCCCACAAACAGCTGGATTCTTGCGCCGACCAGAGGGCGAGACTGGCCCCATGTAGGAGCGGGTCCACCCGCGAATGCATCCGGTCAGGCAACAGTGTTGTCAGTGCTGACGCATTCGCGGGTGAACCCGCTCCTACAGGGATCGCGCCCGATGGCGGCGACTGTTAACGATCAGAAGTCCTTGCAGAGGCGCAAGGCGTCGTAGATCGCCGCATGCACGTTGCGCTGGGCCACGCAGTCGCCGATGCGGTACAGCAGGTAGCCTTCGCCCGGCTGGCTCAGGATCGGCTGTGGCTTGATGGCGAACAGCGCCTCCACGTCGATCTGGCCCTTGTTGCGCGAACCTTCCTTGAGCGCGTAGTACAGCTCTTCGTCAGGGCGCACGCCGTTCTCGACCACTACCTGATCGACCACGCGCTCTTCCTTGGCGCCGGTGTATTCGTTCTCCAGTACCGCCACCAGCTTGTCGCCTTCGCGGTAGACCTTTTCCAGCATCATGTCGCCGGTCATGATCACTTCTTTGGGGTACATGCTGCGGTAGTAGGTGGGGAAGGTGGTACCACCCATGGCCACGCCTGGCTTGATGTCGTCGGTGACGATCTCGACCTGGCTGCCTTTGTCGGCGATGAAGTCGGCTACCGACATACCGGTGAATTCGCAGATGGTGTCGTACACCAGCACGTTCTTGCCCGGCGCTACCTTGCCATCGAGCACATCCCAGCTGCTGACCACCAGCCCTTCAGCAGCGCCCCAGTGCTCGTTCTGCTCCAGGAACGAGTGCCCACCTACCGCCAGCACGATGACGTCCGGGCGCAGGTCCTGAATGGCGGCCACATCAGCGGCAGTGCCCAGGCGCAAGTCGACTTTCAGACGAGCCAGTTCAAGCTGGTACCAGCGGGTGATACCGGCAATCTGGTCACGCTGCGGTGCCTTGGCGGCGATGGTGATCTGCCCGCCGATCTGGTCCCTCTTCTCGAACAGGGTCACGTCGTGGCCGCGTTCAGCCGCCACGCGGGCAGCTTCCATCCCGGCAGGGCCTGCGCCAACCACCACCACCTTGCGCTTGACGCCAGTGGTCTTCTCGATGATGTGCGGCACACCCATGTATTCACGGGAAGTCGCGGCGTTCTGGATGCACAGCACATCCAGGCCCTGGTACTGGCGGTCGATGCAGTAGTTGGCACCGACACACTGCTTGATCTGGTCGATCTGGCCCATCTTGATCTTGGCGATCAGGTGCGGGTCTGCCATGTGCGCACGGGTCATGCCGACCATGTCCACGTAGCCGCCTTCAAGGATGCGTGTGGCCTGGTTCGGGTCTTTGATGTTCTGCGCGTGCAGCACCGGGACCTTGACCACTTCCTTGATACCGGCCGCCAGGTGCAGGAACGGCTCCGGCGGGTAGCTCATGTTGGGGATGACGTTGGCCAGGGTGTTGTGAGTATCGCAACCCGAACCGACCACACCGATGAAGTCGAGCATGCCGGTGGCGTCGTAGTAGGCGGCGATCTGCTTCATGTCTTCGTGGCTGAGGCCATCGGGATGGAACTCGTCACCACAGATACGCATGCCCACGCAGAAGTCGTCACCCACTTCGGCACGCACGGCTTTCAGCACTTCCAGGCCGAATTTCATGCGGCCTTCAAAGGTGCCGCCCCATTCGTCGGTACGCTTGTTGACCCGCGGGCTCCAGAACTGGTCGATCATGTGCTGGTGCACCGCCGACAATTCCACGCCGTCCAGGCCACCCTCTTTGGCGCGACGCGCAGCCTGCGCGTAGTTGCCGATTACCCGCCAGATCTCCTCCACCTCGATGGTTTTGCAGGTGGCGCGGTGCACAGGTTCGCGAATGCCCGATGGCGACATCAGCGTCGGCCAGTTGAAGCCGTCCCAACGCGAGCGACGGCCCATGTGGGTAATCTGGATCATGATCTTGGCGCCATGCTTGTGCATGGCGTCGGCAAGATTCTGGAAGTGCGGGATGATGCGGTCGGTCGACAAGTTGACCGATGCCCACCACTCCTGCGGGCTGTCGATGGCCACCACCGACGAGCCGCCACAGATGGCCAGGCCGATGCCGCCCTTGGCCTTCTCTTCGTAGTACTTCACATAGCGGTCGGTCGTCATGCCGCCGTCAGTGGCGTAGACCTCGGCGTGCGCAGTGCTGAGCACACGGTTGCGGATGGTCAGTTTGCCGATCTGGATCGGCTGGAACATTGCTTCGAATGCCATGACGCTATCTCCGGCTTACAACGGCTTTGTAATGAACAGGCCATCTTCGTGGCCTTCTTCCGACCCGCCATAGACCTGCTCGGCCACGGTGCGGATCTTGCTGCCGCGGGCAGCGAGAATCTGGTCCATCGCGCCAGCGAACCAGCCGGTGAACATGTAGTCGACCTTGCGGCCGCACTTGCCATAGACGTACACGAATGCAGAGTGCTTGAGCTTGACGCTGCAGGTACCTTTATCCAGGTCGATATCCTGGATCTCGAACAGGCCCCAGCCACGCTGGCTCAGACGCTTCATGTAGTGCTCGAACACCGCTACGCCTTCCAGGCCATGGCACTCGGCCTCTTTTTCACACCAGTGCCAAGCGGACTTGTAGCCAGCCTTGTAGAGGATTTCGGCATAGGCGTCGGCGCCCAGCACTTCCTCGATGCCCATATGGTTATTGACGAAGAAATGCCGAGGCACATACAGCATCGGCAAGGCGTCGCTGGTCCAGACACCGGTCTCGCTGTCGACTTCGATTGGCAATTGCGGGGCGATTTTGGCCATGGAAACTCAACTCCATAAAAATTTTTTGTGGGTGCCCCGGCGTTGCTGGCAGGGGCTATCAGGCTTGGAGAGCGGCTTACTCGCCCCAGACATCCTTGAGGACGTTTACCCAGTTCTCGCCCATGATCTTGCGTACCACACGCTCGGAGTGGCCGCGCTTGAGCAAGGTCTCGGTGAGGTTGGGGAATTCGCCGACAGTGCGAATGCCCAGTGGGTTGATGATCTTGCCGAAGTTGGTCAGACGGCGGGCGTAGCCCTTGTCATGGGTCAGGTATTCGAAGAAGTCCTGGCCGTGACCCTGGGTGAAGTCGGTACCGATACCGATGGCGTCTTCACCGACGATATTCATGGTGTATTCGATGGCTTCGGCGTAGTCATCGATGGTCGAGTCAATGCCTTTGGCCAGGAACGGCGCGAACATGGTGACGCCAACGAAACCGCCGTGATCGGCGATGAATTTCAGCTCTTCGTCCGACTTGTTGCGCGGGTGCTCTTTCAGGCCCGAGGGCAGGCAGTGCGAGTAGCACACCGGCTTTTTCGATTCGAGGATGACTTCTTCGGAAGTCTTGGAACCGACGTGGGACAGGTCGCACATGATGCCGACACGGTTCATCTCGGCAACGATCTCGCGGCCGAAGCCGGACAGCCCGCCATCACGCTCGTAGCAGCCGGTGCCAACCAGGTTCTGGGTGTTGTAGCACATCTGCACGATGCCCACGCCCAGCTGCTTGAACACGTCCACATAAGCGATCTGGTCCTCGAACGCATGGGCGTTCTGGAAGCCGAAGAGGATGCCGGTCTTGCCCAGCTCCTTGGCCTTGCGGATGTCGGCGGTGGTGCGCACCGGCATCACCAGGTCGCTGTTGTCGCGGATCAGTTTCTGGCTGGACGCGATGTTGTCGACGGTAGCCTTGAACCCTTCCCAGACCGACACCGTGCAGTTGGCCGCAGTGAGACCGCCTTTGCGCATGTCTTCGAACAGCTCGCGGTTCCATTTGGCGATGATCAGGCCATCGATGACGATGCTGTCGGCGTGTAATTCGGCTGGGCTCATCAGGCTGTCCCCTTTTATAGAGTTGGGTCGCGCCAAACCTTCTGCCGGCGCTTTGAGGCCAGCATATGCCTGTGCCCCGAGGCGCCCCGGTGCAAAAACGACAGGGGGTTTGCCGAAAGCGTCAATGCGCGACATGAGCACGTCTGGCGCGTCTTTCGGCGATGAGAGGCAGTCTCGATAACGCCATTTGCGACCGCTGCATGAACATTTGGTCAGGGAGCTACCACCTGGCCTCAGGCTGAGCGAGAATCCCTGCGATTCGACAGCCTGTTGAGGAGAAAGCGGATGAAATCAATGGCATGGCTGGTGCTGCTGGCCATCGTGAGCGGGGCCCAGGCCGGCGAGGAAGAAAGCACACCTTGCGACAATGTGGAGACCGACCAGCAGACCTTCGCCTGCGCAGCATTCAACAAGCAGATCGCCGAGCGTGAGCTGCAGTCGGCCTACGACGACCTGGTCGCGCGCATGCGTGATCAGTTTGGCGACGAGGCCGGCCTGATGTCGCGATTAGAGGCAGCCGAGCAAGTCTGGAGCCAACTGCGCGATGCAGACTGCAAGGTCGAAACCCATGCTGAACAACCAGGCAGCAAGGCCTACCAGATCGCCTGGAACAGCTGCATTGCACAGCACAGCGATGAGCGAGCGGAGTACTTGCGCAGCCTGGGCCTGCAAAACGGTGACGAGCTGGCACCCGAAGATTGATCAGTACGCGCGAGTGAACGATCAACTCCAGAGGAACAACATGCCGCTGATGTCCCCTGCGTAATTACTCGATAGTGCCCTCAGACCACGTGCTCACCATGTGTGTCTTGGAACTCACAACTATCAAGGAATTACAAAGTGGCTGACATCAAAGTTGAAATGGAAAAAATCCGCAAAGAGGGTCAAGAGCGCGTAGCCGCTACCGGCCAGACCATCTGCGTCTTCGCTGACAATGTCCCTGCCAACATTGCAGAAGACATCCTGGCCGGCATGCGCTTGATGACCGAACTGGCCAACAAGAAGTTCGACAAGGAAACCCAGCAGCGCGAGTGGTACAACTTCTACAACGATGGCCTGATCAAGTTCGGCTGGACCATGACGGGTGCAGCACATGCCGAAGATGCCATTGATGAGGACAACCTGACCTTGGCAGAGCTGATCACCAAGTCCGTCACCATCAGTGTCTCTGCGGACCCTCGTCGCGCCGCCTGCGCCAGGCGTGTTCTGCAAATTGTCGTGCAGAAACCGGAAGTCAAGGCGCATCTGGAAAAGCACAGCCACAGCGAATCCGGCAAATCGAGCAACTTCGTGGTCGCCCAGTGCGAAATGACGCCACAAGGCCTGCCGGCGATGCACATGACCAGCTTCCAGGCCAGCTACGACTCGAAAGTCGAGCGTGAAGGCGCCCTGACCCGCAAGGTCGACAAAACCTCTACCCGCGTCTATCGCGCGTCGCAGCAGGGCACGTTCAGCGTTCGTCACTTCGACGCTGCACGTGATCTTGTGAACGAGAAGATCAAAGGCGACATCGCCGCGTTTCTCGCTATCTGATTAGCGAGGCCGGGTACCAGAGCGCGCTGGTACCCGGTTCTGGTCATATGCATCCATCGAGGAGCAATGCCACATGGGCGATACAAGCCTGGACACCCGAATATTCGAGGAGCGGCTAAGAATCAAGCCTGCGCCCTGGCTGACACTCGAGACATGGGAAGATTTGCAGCTATGCCTGCGTTATTCACAAGCGATGGCCAATGAAAAATACTCGATGGAGACCCAGCCTCAGCAATGGTTCGCTGTCGCTCTCGCCACCTTGCAATCATTGAAATTCACCTTGTTCGAACATACACATAAAACCATTGTGTATGAGCCGCACCTGCTTGCATTGAGCGATGTGTACAGTGGCTATCTACCCCCGCCCCGCGAGAAAGGGCCTTGGTTCAAGAGCCTTGAAGAAAATGTTCAAGCCGCTCTGCAGTCGGCAGGTACGCATACTTTCACCGTAATGAACGCCTCTTCACATCTAAGCATCGAAATGGACCATGAAGGGGACCAGGTTCCGGTTGCGATCCTGTTTTACACCTACTGCATTACCGACCCGGTCGAGCCCACCAGAAAGTTGAACCTGATATTCGACCATCTGGGTGCACGCTTCAATGCAGCGGGTTTTGCCTCGCTTCGCAAGGATCTGCAAGCAAGGAATCGTGAAAAACTGAGGGCGATTCTCGAGCGCGAGCTGGATTGAAGCTCACTTTGTACCCCCAGGCCGACGCTCCTCCCGCGGGCACCTTCCAAACCTGAGCTTGTAGCGCCGCGTGAAATACGATGGCAGTTCAAAGCCACAGGCAAGGCTGACTTCAGTCACCGACATGTCGGTCTGGGCCAGCAGCTGGCGCGCCTTGTCCAGCCGTAACGCGAGATAGAAACTGCTCGGTGTGGCATCAAGGTGCATGCGAAACAAACGCTCCAATTGACGCCTTGTTACCCTGATCGCGGCAGCCAGATCCAGCGTGCTCAGTGGTGGCTCTATGTGTTTTTCCATTTCGCCGATGGCATGGATCAGCTTCTTGTTGCTGATGCCATAACGCGCACCGATCTGCATGCGCTGGTGGTCCTGGCGCTGACGGATGCGACCCAGCACGAACTGCTCGGACACCTTGACCGCCAGTTCGCTGCCGTGAGACTGGGCAATCAGGTGCAGCATCAAATCGATCGAGGCCGTTCCGCCGGCACAGGTGATGCGGCTGCGGTCAATCTCGAACAGCTCTTGGGTGGCCTGAAGGCCTGGATAGCGTTCCTTGAATGCCTCAAGCGCCTCCCAATGCAATGTCGCCCGGTAGCCCTCGAGCAGCCCTGCCTCGGCCAGCACCATCGCGCCCGTGTCGATACCACCGAGCATGACAGCTTCGTGGTTGAGCCGGCGCAGCGCATGCAGCAGTTTGGGTGCGACATTGGCCAGTGGCTCGAAGCCCGCAACCACCAGCAGGATGTTGGCCGGCTCCCCCTCCCCCAAGGCGGCATCGGCATTGATCGACATGCCATTGCTCGCCAGCACCGCCTCACCATCCAGGCTTAGCACCTGCCACCGGTACAACTGCCCACCAAAACGATTGGCCACCCGCAGTGGCTCCACCGCCGAAATGAACCCCATGGCGGAAAACCCGGGCACCAACAGAAAGGCTATCGTCTCCATCATCCCCTCCTCCACAGAAAACTGGTCGCCCAGGTGCTAATTCCTGTCGCTAGCGTGCGCTTGGGCAAGGTAGCGCCAGCGTAGCGTATTCACACGGTCCGCAGAGGCCGCCCTCAATAACAATACGCACTGCCGATGGAGAGCCACCATGCACAGCTTGATCCGCCGCAGCCTGTTGTCACTTGCCCTGAGCAGCATCGTTGCCACCCCGCTTTTCGCCGCCGAGCCCGCCGTCTGCAAAAACGTGCGCCTTGGTGTGGTCAACTGGACCGACGTCATTGCCACCAGCGCCATGGCCCAGGTGCTGCTCGACGGCCTGGGGTACCAGACCAAACAGACCAGTGCCTCGCAACAGATCATCTTCGCCGGCATCCGCGACAAGCGCCTGGACATGTTCCTGGGGTACTGGAACCCGATCATGACTCAGACCATTACCCCGTTCATCGATGCCAACCAGGTCAAAGTGCTGGACAAGCCAAGCCTGGAAGACGCGCGCGCCACCTTGGCCGTGCCGAAATACCTCTACGACAAGGGCCTGAAGACCTTCGCCGACATCCACAAGTTCGAGAAAGAGCTGGGCGGCAAGATCTATGGCATTGAACCGGGTTCCGGCGCCAACACCCAGATCAAGGCAATGATCACCAAGAACCAGTTCGACCTGGGCAAGTTCCAGCTGGTCGAGTCCAGCGAGGCCGGCATGCTCGCCGCCGTCGACCGTGCGGTGCGGCGCAAGGAGGCCGTGGTGTTCTTCGGCTGGGCGCCGCACCCGATGAACGTGAACATCGACATGGCCTACCTGGGTGACAGCCGGGATGCGCTCGGCCCTGACGAAGGCCGTGCGACGGTGTGGACAGTGACGGCGCCGGACTACGCCGAACGCTGCCCCAATGCCCACCGCCTGCTGGCCAACCTGAAGTTCAGCGCCGAGGACGAGAGCCGCATGATGCAGCCACTGCTCGACCACAAGGACGCGCTGGAATCGGCCCGCCAGTGGCTCAAGGACCACCCCGAGGACAAGGCGCGCTGGCTTGAGGGTGTGACCACCTTCGATGGCAAGCCGGCTGCTGACAACCTCAAGCTTACCGCCAACTGACAGGGCCCTTTCGCGGGCAAGCCCGCTCCCACAGGTACGCCGCCACACTCGGGATCACATTGATCCTGTGGGAGCGGGCATGCCCGCGAAAAAGCCAACACCGACATCACAAGGAACTGCACCATGAACCACGACGTCATCATCACCTGCGCCCTTACCGGCGCAGGCGACACCGCCTCGAAAAGCCACCTGGTCCCGGTTACCCCCAAGCAGATCGCCGAAGCCGCCGTGGAAGCCGCCAAAGCAGGTGCCACCGTGGTCCACTGCCACGTCCGCGACCCGCAGACCGGCCGTTTCAGCCGCGATGTGGCGCTGTACCGCGAAGTCATGGAGCGTATCCGCGAAGCCGACGTGGACATCATCGTCAACCTCACCGCCGGCATGGGCGGCGACCTGGAAATCGGCCCGGGTGAAACGCCGCTGGAGTTCGGCCCGGGCACCGACCTGATCGGCCCGCTGGAGCGCCTGGCCCATGTCGAAGCACTGTTGCCGGAAATCTGCACCCTCGATTGCGGCACCCTCAACTTTGGTGACGGCAACTCAATCTACGTGTCCACCCCGGCCCAACTGCGCGCCGGTGCCAAGCGCATTACCGAACTGGGGGTGAAGGCCGAGCTGGAAATCTTCGACACCGGCCACCTGTGGTTCGCCAAGCAAATGATGAAGGAAGGCCTGCTTGAAGATCCGTTGTTCCAGCTGTGCCTGGGCATCCCGTGGGGCGCACCGGCCGACACCACCACCATGAAGGCCATGGTCGACAACCTGCCTGCCAACGTCACCTGGGCCGGCTTCGGCATCGGCCGCATGCAGATGCCTATGGCTGCTCAGGCTGTGTTGCTCGGCGGCAATGTGCGGGTAGGTCTGGAGGACAACCTGTATCTGGACCGTGGCGTGCTGGCCAGCAATGGCCAACTGGTGGAACGCGCAAGCGAGATCATCACCCGCATGGGTGGCCGCGTGCTCAGCCCGGCAGAAGGCCGGGAAAAAATGAACCTCAAGCGCCGCTGATCCAACGATCGCAAATGCACCGAAGACCCTGTGGGAGCTGGCGTGCCCGCGAAGCAGGCAACGCGATGGATGGCACCGGCCGCGCCGGTGTTCGCGGGCATGCCCGCTCCCACAGGGTTAGGCAGTAACCCTGATGACTGTGTTTTACCCTGAGGACTAGCTATGCCCTTTATCACTGAAATCAAAACCTTCGCCGCCCTGGGTAGCGGCGTGATCGGCAGCGGCTGGGTTGCCCGCGCCCTTGCCCATGGCCTGGACGTGGTGGCCTGGGACCCGGCGCCCGGCGCCGAACAGGCACTGCGCAAACGGATCGCCAACGCCTGGCCGGCGCTAGAAAAACAGGGCCTGGCACCCGGCGCATCGCAAGACCGCCTGAAGTTCGTGGCGACCATCGAGGAATGCGTACGTAACGCCGATTTCATCCAGGAAAGCGCACCAGAGCGCCTGGACCTCAAGCTCGACCTGCACGCCAAAATCAGCGCCGCAGCCAAGCCTGACGCAATCATCGGTTCAAGCACTTCGGGCCTGCTGCCCAGCGAGTTCTACGAGTCGTCCACTCACCCTGAACGCTGCGTCGTCGGCCACCCGTTCAACCCGGTGTACCTGCTGCCGCTGGTCGAGATCGTCGGCGGCAGCCGCACCTCACCCGAGGCCATTGAAGCTGCCAAAACCATCTACACCGCACTCGGCATGCGCCCGCTGCATGTGCGCAAGGAAGTGCCAGGCTTCATCGCCGACCGCCTGCTCGAGGCGCTATGGCGCGAGGCTCTGCACCTGGTCAACGACGGGGTTGCCACCACGGGCGAAATCGACGACGCGATCCGTTTCGGCGCAGGCTTGCGCTGGTCGTTCATGGGCACGTTTCTGACCTATACCCTGGCCGGTGGCGATGCCGGCATGCGCCACTTCATGTCACAGTTCGGCCCTGCCCTGAAGCTGCCCTGGACGTACCTGCCAGCACCGGAACTGACCGACAAGCTGATCGACGATGTGGTGAGCGGCACCGCTGAGCAACAGGGCGAGCGCAGCATCGCTGCACTGGAGCGCTACCGTGACGACACCTTGCTGGCGGTACTGGAAGCGGTGAAGTCCAGCAAGGCCAGCCACGGCATGTCGTTCGGCGATTAAGGAGACCAAGATGCCTGCTTTGATCACTTACCGCACCACGGTCCAGGAGGACTGGGTCGATTACAACGGGCACCTGCGCGATGCCTTCTACCTGCTGATCTTCAGCTACGCGACCGACGCCCTGATGGAGCGCATTGGCCTGGACGCCGACAGCCGTGGGCAAAGCGGAAATTCGCTGTTCACGCTGGAGGCGCACATCAATTATCTGCACGAGGTGAAGCTGGGCACCGAGGTGTGGGTGCAGACGCAGATCATCGGGTTCGACCACAAGCGTCTTCACGTGTATCACAGCCTGCACCGGGCAGGGTTCGACGACGTCCTGGCGGCTAGCGAGCAGATGTTACTGCACGTGGACCTGGCGGGGCCGCAGTCAGCGCCTTTTGGGCACACCACTGTTTACCAATTGAACCACTTGGCAGAGCAACAGGAGGGGGCGCCGGCGCCGCAATACATCGGGCGCACCTTAAAACTTCCTTCTTGAATGACCAGGGAGCCGGCGCCAAGGTCTCCATAGATACGAAGCACCCTGGCGCCTTCACTCGCAACAATCAGACAGTACAGAAGCGGACAACCATAGCGAACGCTCTATATACTGGCCCGGTCAGTCTTCTTGTAAATCTGAACACTTCTGGTTTACCACCGCCAAAATGTACATCCGTGGTTATGCCCCAGAAAAGTTATTTTTCCGCCTAACAGCTCTTTACCATGTAAAAATGTTGACGGACATAACTTGCTCGGGGTAATCCACTGTCGAAGTCTTTACCTCAGCCCGCACGGGATCGACATAATTATCCTTGCTAACACTTTCAAGTGCTTCACGGCGCTGATCAGATTTAATCTGAAATAGCGTGCCGGCTAAACCTTCGAGATAATTCGAATGCTCCGAGGCTGTACACCCTGCAAAAATAAACACAGCACCTAACAAGCCAAACTTTAATTTTTCCCGGTCCATGTTCATGCTCCAGATATCGGAGCCTTACTCGTCCACGGACATCGATTCCCAAAAACCAATATAAATAACAGTTGCAAAAAAAATAACCCCGGAAAGCCGTGAGCTACCGGGGCCAAGAGCGAGCAACATCCACTGTGCGTGAGCGAGGGTGACCAAACCCTCTGTACCGTGAATGGCTTCAGTGTGCGTGCTTGCCTGGTAGGGGATTTAGTCGTAAACGACCTGTTCTTAGCCAAAGCAGCCATGGCGACATTCTGTCCTTGCGAGGCTGTCGCGCACGTCACAGAATCGGTCGTAAATCACAGCAGCACTCTCTTAGCGATAAAAGGGACAACAGCCATGATGCATGCGGATTTGATTGATCAGGACGACCTCGCCGGCCACTTGCGCGCGCGCGGTTTCGATATTCCTGCCGGAGCCAGTGCCGAACAGGCTTGTGAAGCGGTGGTTCGCGGGCTGAACGAGCCCAATGCGCGAGCGCTGAAGGGGATGGTGGAGCAGATGTACACCGGTAGTGCGACGATCCTACCTGCGGTGCGCCAGGCCATCGACAAGCAACTGTTGCCGGCATTGGCGCAGTTCAACAAACGCGCGTAATTCATTTACCCAGGACCGGCCTCTTCGCGGAACATGCCCGCCCCCACAGGTCACCGCTGGCTCAAGCTCAGCGGGTGTGACCTGTGGGAGCGGGCGTGCCCGCGAAGAGGCCGGCGCGGTCTCAGAGCCTTACACTGGCAAATGTCGACTCGTTGCGCGCCTGGCTAAGGGCCGCCATCGGCCCGCTGTGCGGCGACAGGGTCATGGCCTGCGGAATCGGCATCATGGCCACCTGCTGCGCGGTGTTGGAGCCCACACGCTCGTCACGCGGCGGAATGCCAAAGTACTCGCGATAGCACTTGGAGAAGTGCGGGGTCGACACGAATCCGCACACCGATGCCACTTCGATGATCGACATTGGCGTCTGCTTCAGCAGCTGCCGCGCACGGATCAGGCGCAACTTCAGGTAGTAGCGCGACGGCGAGCAGTGCAGGTACTTCTGGAACAGGCGCTCAAGCTGGCGTCGCGAAACCGATACATACACCGCCAGTTCGTCCAGGTCGATCGGCTCCTCCAGATTGGCCTCCATCAACGCGACGATTTCCTGCAACTTCGGCTGGTTGGTGCCAAGCATGTGTTTGAGCGGCACACGCTGGTGGTCCTGCTCGTTGCGAATACGCTCGTAGACGAACATCTCGGAAATCGCCGCCGACAGCTCACGGCCGTGATCACGGCTGATCAGGTGCAGCATCATGTCCAGCGGCGCGGTACCACCGGAGCTGGTGAAGCGGTTGCGGTCAAGGGTGAACAGGCGGGTGCTCATGTTCACCCGCGGGAAGGCTTCCTGCATTGCGGCCAGGCATTCCCAGTGCACGCTGCAATCGAAGCCGTCGAGCAGGCCAGCGCAGGCCAGTGCCCAACTGCCGGTGCACACGGCACCCAACCTGCGCGACTGACGGGCCTGGGCTTGCAACCAGGTGACGTGTTCACGGGTGACGGAACGCTGGATGCCAACACCACCACAGACAATCACGGTGTCGATGGGCGGAGCATTGCTGATTGCCGCATCCGGTGTGATTTGCAGACCATCGCTGGCCCACACCTGACCGCCATCGATCGTCAGCGTGTGCCACCGATACAGCTCACGGCCAGACAGCTGGTTGGCCATGCGCAGCGGCTCGACCGCCGATGCCAGGGAAATCAGGGTGAAATTGTCCAATAGAAGAAACCCGATGGACTGGGGTGTTGTGCGGTTCTGGGTTGGATTCCCGGAGTTGTACGACGTCATCGCGATTTCTCCTCACACAAATGCAGGGTGTGCCTCAGGCGGGCACTTACTTCTTGTTATGACCCCTCGGTCATTTTCCGGGGGTAGGCTTGCCAATCTCAACGCAAACGCCGTGCCTAAACTTGAACGGCCATCCAAAAAAACCTGAAAACGACGCCTTTATTGGGCATTTCAAGTACTTGCATCGTGTTGGCCAGTCGTCCAAAACAGGCGAGCTAGCGCGTTGCCTGTAACGGTTGAGCAGTTTAGTGACACGCGCCGCGTGGGTTTCCCAGAAGCGACACCTTTAAGTGTCACCGACAACCCTCACACTGATCGCGACATCCGACGATCGGTAGCGTGGCGCCGCACCATAAAGAGGCATAGGCGGTTGTGTTGCACCTGCATCAGCCTCAAGGGCCTCTTCGCGGGCAAGCCCGCTCCTACAGGGATTTGCACAGTTCCTGTAGGAGCGGGCTTGCCCGCGAAGACGCCCTGGAGGTCAGATCAGCAAATCAGCACTCGATAGCGCTGACCGCCAGGCCACCGCGCGAGGTCTCTTTGTACTTGTCGTGCATATCGGCCCCGGTATCGCGCATGGTGCGGATTACCTGATCGAGGGAAATGAAGTGCTCACCATCACCGCGTAACGCCATCTGCACCGCGTTGATGGCCTTCACCGCAGCAATCGCGTTGCGCTCGATGCAGGGCACTTGCACCAACCCGCCAACCGGGTCGCAGGTCAGGCCAAGGTTATGTTCCAGGGCAATTTCAGCGGCGTTCTCAACCTGTGCGGGAGTGGCGCCGAGTACTTCGGCAAGGCCTGCTGCGGCCATCGCGCAGGCCGAGCCGACTTCCCCCTGGCAACCTACTTCGGCACCAGAGATCGAGGCGTTCTTCTTGCACAGGATGCCCACGGCGGCGGCGGCCAGGAAGTAATCGACAACGCTGGACTCATCAACCTCATCACTGAAACGCATGTAGTAATGCAGCACCGCCGGGATGATGCCCGCCGCGCCGTTGGTTGGTGCGGTCACCATGCGCCCGCCGGCGGCGTTTTCTTCATTGACCGCCAAGGCGAACAGGTTGACCCATTCCATGGCGCTCATGGTCGAGCCGATCACGTTGGGCTTGCCGATTTCCTGCAGGCTGCGGTGCAGCTTGGCGGCGCGGCGGCGCACGTTCAGCCCGCCCGGTAGCGTGCCCTCGTACTTGAGGCCGTTGTTGACGCATTCCTGCATGGCTTCCCAGAGCTTGTGCAGGCCAGCGCGGATGTCTTCCTCGCTGCGCCAGACCTTCTCGTTGGCCATCATCAATTGCGACACGCTGAGGTCGTTTTGCTTGCACAGGCGCAGCAGTTCGGCGGCGCTGTTGAAGTCGTACGGCAACACCGTCTGGTCAGCATCCAGCACACCGCTGGCGGCTTGGGCTGCATCGACTACAAAGCCGCCACCCACCGAGTAATAGGTGTCGCGGTGCAACTCGCCCTGCTCGCCTTCGGCAATCAGGGTCATGGCGTTGGGGTGATACGGCAGGTTCTCGTCCAGCAGCAGCATGTCGCGGGCCCAGACGAACTCGATGGGCAAGCGGCTATCCAACTGCAGGGTGTTGGTTTCGCGCAGGTCGGCGATACGCGGCACGATCTGGGTCGGGTCAATGGCGTCAGGCCACTCGCCCATCAGGCCCATGATGGTGGCGTTGTCGGTGCCATGACCAATACCGGTGGCCGACAGCGAGCCATACAGGCGCACTTCGATCCGTTTTACACGTTCCAGCTCGCCGCGTTCGCGCAGGCCCTGAACGAACAGGGCGCCAGCACGCATGGGGCCGACGGTGTGGGAGCTGGAGGGCCCGACACCGATCTTGAACAGGTCGAACACGCTGATGGCCATTGTCGAATCACCTCTTGCTGGGCTTGTCTCTGCGCGCCATGCGCAGGGCGGAGTAGCTGCTAGGCTCAAACAGCGGGCCGCCTTGAATGCCAGCATCATCGGGCTTTTACCGCCCACCTCGCCGTCTGCAACCGACGTACTTTTGTCCAGCAGCGCCGCGCTGTTTTTAACGAGGAACTGCGCCCACCACGCCGTTTTCCAGCGGCCTGGTGACGCAAAAATGCGTGTGAGGAGGTGGAAAAATCCATAAGCGACATCGCCCATACTGGATACGACCCGTTCCGTACTGGATACGACCCCACCAGTAGGCGATTGCCCGGCGCTGGAGGATTATCGAAAGCGACTCGTAAAGCACGGCCACGCATCCTGCCCTCTGCAGGCCTGGTCGACCGGACCCTCAGAAAGCCCGGCGACCCACGCGAACCCGAAGACAATATCTCAGGAGTCCATCCATGAAAGGTTCACCCTCGCTGTTGCTGGTTGCGTTGCTGTCCGCGCCATTGCTGGCCCAGGCAGCCGAACCCGAGCAGTGTCAGACTGTACGCTTCTCCGATGTCGGCTGGACCGACATCACAGTCACGACCGCGACCACCAGCGTTGTGCTCGAAGCACTGGGTTACAAGACCCACACCACCATGATCTCGGTACCGGTGACCTACAAGTCGCTGGCCACCGGCAAGGACCTGGACGTGTTTCTCGGCAACTGGATGCCGACCATGGAGAACGACATCAAGCAATACCGCGACGCCGGCACGGTAGAAACCGTGCGCGCCAACCTGGAAAACGCCAAGTACACCCTGGCAGTCCCCCAGGCGCTGTATGACAAGGGCCTGAAAGATTTCAGCGACATTCCCAAGTTCAAGAAAGAACTGAACGGCAAGATCTACGGCATCGAACCGGGTAACGACGGCAACCGCACCATCCAGAGCATGATCGACAAGAACGCCTTTGGCTTGAAGGACGCCGGTTTCAAGATCGTGCAGTCCAGCGAGGCGGGCATGCTGTCGCAGGTTGATCGCGCGCAGAAACGCGGCGAGGCAATGGTGTTCCTGGGCTGGGAGCCACACCCGATGAACACTCGCTTCAAGATGCAGTACCTGACCGGCGGGGACGAATTCTTCGGCCCCGACTTCGGCAAGGCCACCGTGCTGACCAACACCCGCAAGGGGTATACGCAGGAATGCAGCAACGTTGGCCAACTGCTTAAAAACCTGTCGTTCGAGCTCAAGGATGAAAGCACCATGATGGGCTATGTCCTGGACGACAAGATGAAACCCGAAGCCGCCGCCAGAAAATGGATCAAGGACAACCCAGGCAAGCTGGATGCCTGGCTGGCCGGCGTAACTACCGTTGATGGCAAACCCGGCCTGGAGGCGGCCAAGGCCAAGCTTACGCAATAACGAACTACGCAGTAGCGCTACCTCGGGGCAGGACCGTGCCTGCTCCGGGTTGATTTCAATCTATGCAGGTGGAAGCTCGCTATCATGCTTATCGATCAGAAAATACCCTTGGGCCAGTACATCGCGTCGTTCGTCGAATGGCTGACCCAGCATGGCGCGAATTACTTCGACGCCATCGCGCAAGGCCTGGAGTTCATGATCTACGGGGTTACCAGTATCCTTACCTGGTTCAACCCGCTCGTTCTCATCGCCCTGTTCGCCGCCCTGGCGCACCTGATCCAGCGCAAGTGGGCGCTTACCGCGTTCGTTGCCCTGTCGTTCCTGCTGATCCTCAACCTGGGTTACTGGCAGGAAACCATGGAAACCCTGGCGCAGGTCACCTTCGCCACGGTGGTATGTGTGTTGATCGGCGTACCACTGGGCATCCTCGCCGCGCACAAACCGATGTTCTATACCGCCATGCGCCCGGTGCTCGACCTGATGCAGACGGTGCCCACCTTCGTCTACCTGATCCCTACCCTGACCCTGTTCGGCCTGGGCGTGGTACCGGGGCTGATCTCCACCGTGGTGTTCGCCATCGCAGCGCCCATTCGCCTGACCTACCTGGGCATCTGCGACGTGCCGCAAGAGTTGATGGACGCCGGCAAGGCCTTTGGCTGCTCGCGTCGGCAACTGCTTACCCGTATCGAACTTCCGCACGCGATGCCAAGCATCGCCGCCGGTGTCACTCAATGCATCATGCTGTCGCTGTCGATGGTGGTAATTGCCGCCCTGGTCGGCGCTGACGGCCTGGGCAAACCTGTGGTCAACGCACTGAACACCGCCGATATCTCCCTGGGCTTCGAAGCGGGCCTGGCGATCGTGCTGCTGGCAATCATGCTCGACCGTATCTGCAAGCAACCGGAACTGCCGGTAAGGGGTGAGGCATGAGCATCATTCGTTTCGAAGACGTCGACGTCATCTTCTCCAACAAGCCGCGCGAGGCACTGTCGCTGCTGGACCAAGGCCAGACCCGCGAGCAGATCCTCAAGCAGACCGGCCTGGTGGTGGGTGTCGAAAAGGCCAACCTCGATATCAACAAAGGCGAGATCTGCGTGCTGATGGGCTTGTCCGGCTCGGGCAAGTCGAGCCTGCTGCGCTGCATCAACGGCCTCAACACCGTCAGCCGCGGCAAGTTGTTCGTCGAACATGAAGGCAGGCACATCGACATTGCCAACTGCTCCGCGGCCGAACTGAAGATGATGCGCACCAAGCGCATTGCCATGGTGTTCCAGAAGTTTGCCCTGATGCCCTGGCTGACGGTGCGCGAGAACATCAGCTTTGGCCTGGAGATGCAGGGTCGTCCGGAAAAGGAACGGCGCAAGCTGGTCGACGAGAAGCTTGAGCTGGTGGGCCTGACCCAGTGGCGCAACAAGAAGCCGGATGAGCTTTCTGGCGGCATGCAACAGCGCGTGGGCCTGGCCCGGGCGCTGGCGATGGATGCCGACATCTTGCTGATGGACGAACCGTTCTCGGCGCTGGATCCCCTGATCCGCCAGGGCCTGCAAGATGAGCTGCTTGGCCTGCAGGCCAAGCTGAGCAAAACCATCGTGTTCGTCAGCCACGACCTGGACGAAGCGCTGAAACTGGGTACCCGCATTGCGATCATGAAAGACGGGCGGATCATCCAGTACAGCAAACCGGAGGAGATCGTGCTGAACCCGGCCGACGAATACGTGCGCACCTTCGTCGCCCATACCAACCCGCTGAACGTGCTGTGCGGCCGCAGCCTGATGCGCAGCCTGGACAACTGCAAACGGGTCAATGGCTCGGTGTGCCTGGACCCAGGTATCGACTCGTGGCTGGACCTTGGCGAAGGCGGCGCGCTAAAGCGTGCACGCCAGGGCCAGAACGGTCTGGACATGCAGAAATGGGCACCGGGGCAAGATGTGGAGTTGCTGGAGCGCAGGCCGACTGTGGTGCACGCCGATATTGGCATGCGTGACGCACTGCAGATTCGTTATCAGACCGGCAACAAGCTGGTGCTGCAGGATAACGACAAGGTGGTGGGGATTCTCGGGGATACCGAGCTTTACCACGCGCTGCTCGGCAAGAACCTCGGTTGAGGCAATTGGGGCCGCTTCGCGGCCCTTCGCGGGCACGCCCGCTCCCACAGGTTTGCTGAGATCTCTGTGGGAGCGGGCGTGCCCGCGAAGGGCTGCAAAGCAGCCCCGATCAATGGATCAGCGAACGACAATCCCGCGCGAAGCCATGTAGGCCTTGGCCTCCGGCACTGTGTACTCGCCAAAGTGGAAGATGCTGGCCGCCAGCACCGCGCTGGCGTGCCCTTCCAGAATGCCGTCTGCCAGGTGCTGCAGGTTACCCACGCCCCCCGAGGCAATCACCGGAATGCCCAGCGCATCACTGATAGCGCGGGTGACCCCCAGGTCGAAGCCATTCTTCATGCCGTCCTGGTCCATGCTGGTCAGCAGGATCTCGCCAGCGCCCAGGCCTTCCATCTTCTTCGCCCACTCGACTGCATCCAGCCCGGTCGGCTTGCGCCCGCCGTGAGTGAAAATCTCCCAACGCGGCTCTTCACCTGGCCCGGACACTTTCTTGGCATCGATGGCGACAACGATGCACTGCGAACCGAAACGGTCCGCCGCCTCGCCGACAAACTCCGGGTTGAACACCGCGGCGGTGTTGATCGAGACCTTGTCGGCACCGGCGTTGAGCAGGTTGCGGATGTCCTGCACGGTACGCACGCCACCGCCGACCGTCAGCGGGATGAACACCTGGCTGGCCATGCGCTCGACGGTATGCAGCGTGGTGTCGCGGCCATCGACGCTGGCGGTGATGTCGAGAAAGGTGATTTCGTCGGCACCTTGCTCGTCGTATCGACGGGCGATTTCCACCGGGTCGCCGGCGTCACGGATGTTCTCGAACTTGACGCCCTTGACCACCCGGCCGTTGTCCACGTCCAGGCAAGGGATAATGCGCTTGGCCAGTGCCATGGTTCAGTCCTCAGCCTTGGTAGTTGTCACAGAAGGCCTGGGCCTCAGCGACATCCAGGGTGCCTTCGTAGATGGCACGGCCAGTGATGGCGCCGATGATGCCCGGGGCCTTGGCGTCCAGCAGGGCCTTGATGTCGCCCAGGTTGTGAATGCCACCCGAGGCGATCACCGGGATACGGGTGGCTTCAGCCAGTGCCTTGGTGAAGGGCACGTTGCAGCCCTGCATCATGCCGTCCTTTGCAATGTCGGTGTAGACGATCGCCGAGACGCCATCGGCCTCGAAACGCTTGGCCAGGTCGATGACCTGCACCGAGCTGACTTCGGCCCAACCGTCGGTGGCGACGAAACCGTCCTTGGCGTCCAGGCCGACGATGACCTTGCCCGGGAAGGCTTTGCACGCTTCAGCGACGAACTCGGGCTGCTTGACTGCCTTGGTGCCGATGATCACGTAGCTGACGCCAGCCTTGACGTAGTGTTCGATGGTTTCCAGCGAACGGATACCGCCGCCGATCTGGATCGGCAGGTTCGGGTAGCGCTTGGCGATGGCGGTAACCACTTCACCATTGACCGGCTGGCCTTCGAAGGCGCCGTTGAGGTCGACCAGGTGCAGGCGGCGGCAGCCACCCTCGACCCACTTGGCGGCCATGCTCACCGGGTCGTCGGAAAATACCGTAGAGTCTTCCATGCGGCCCTGGCGCAGGCGCACGCAAGCACCGTCCTTCAGATCGATAGCGGGGATAATCAGCATCTTGGGAACCTGTCTATTTGTTGGGTTTCAGGGCTTCTCGAGTGCCCACAGGTCGCTTTCGATGCTCTCGAACCGCTCCTTGAGGTGCAGCTGAACATCGGCAATCGCCCTGTTGTAGTAATGGGGTGCAATCTCTTTGCTGAACAGCTCGAGGACCTCGGCCACCTCGAATGACCCCAACTGCAGCTCGAAGCGGTCTTCGAGGAAGCGCTTCAAGGTATCGAGCGCTTCGCGCTCCTGTTCGGGGGCAAGGGTGATGCTCGGGGCCTTGGTCTTCGACCTGCTCATTTACCAGCGCCCGTCCCAGGCGATGAAGTTCTGCAGCAACTGCAGGCCATGGGTATGGCTCTTCTCCGGGTGGAACTGCACGGCAAAACGCGAACCGTCGGCCAGCGCTGCGGCGAAGTCGACGCCATAGTGACCGCGCCCCACCACCTGGCCTGGTTTGCCGGCATTGATGTAGTAGCTGTGCACGAAGTAGAAACGTGCGCGGTCAGGGATGTCGTGCCACAGCGGGTGATCGATGGTCTGGGCGACTTCGTTCCAGCCCATGTGCGGCACCTTAAGGTGCTCGCCGTCTTCTTGCAGGTCTTTGCCGAAAAAGCGCACCTGGCCAGGGAACAGGCCGATGCAGTCGACGCCGGTGTTTTCCTCACTGTGTTCGAGCAGCGCCTGCATACCGACGCAGATGCCAAGGAACGGGCGGTCCTGGCTGACTTCGCGCACCAGGCTGTCGAAGCCAAGGCGGCGGATCTCGGCCATGCAGTCGCGAATCGCGCCCACGCCCGGGAACACCACACGGTCGGCCTCGCGGATCACTGAGGCATCGCTGGTAACCAGCACTTTACCGGCACCTACGTGCTCAAGCGCCTTGGCCACCGAGTGCAGGTTACCCATGCCATAGTCGATTACGGCTACCGTTTGCATTTACAGGCACCCTTTGGTGGAAGGCATCTGCCCGGCCATACGCTCGTCGAGAGTGATGGCCATGCGCAGGGCGCGGCCGAAAGCCTTGAATACGGTTTCGATCTGGTGGTGGGTGTTGTGACCACGCAGGTTATCGATGTGCAGGGTTACCAGGGCATGGTTGACGAAGCCCTGGAAAAACTCCTGGAACAGGTCGACATCGAAGCCACCAACGCTGGCACGGGTATACGGCACGTGCATCTGCAGGCCTGGGCGGCCAGAGAAGTCGATGACCACGCGTGACAGCGCTTCGTCCAGCGGCACGTAGGCGTGGCCGTAGCGGAAGATACCTTTCTTGTCACCGATGGCTTGGGCGAATGCCATGCCCAGGGTGATGCCGACGTCTTCGACGGTATGGTGATCGTCGATATGCGTGTCACCCTTGCACTCGATATCCAGATCGATCAGCCCATGGCGGGCGATCTGGTCCAGCATGTGTTCAAGGAAGGGCACACCGATATCGAATCGGGCCTTGCCACTGCCATCGAGGTTGATCGAGCACTTGACCTGGGTTTCCAGGGTATTGCGCTCGACGGAAGCCTTACGTTCAACCATCACCAGCTCCGCAAAATCATTGGGCGAAAAGGGTTTCATTATAGGCCCAGAACGCGCCAGCTTGAAACGCGGATGACATATGGCAAAGCCAGGATCTACACGGACTGAATACCGCTACAGGTCTATACAACCACAACGGCCCGCTCCTGCATCTGCGAAAGGGGCGCAACGCGCCCCCTGCTGATCAATGGAACAGCACAGCGGTCTTCTGCAAGGTCACCCAGACACCCCAGGCCAACGGCACAACCACCACCGCCCACGCCAGCAGCACCAGTGGCAGGCTGCCTGGCGCCGCTTTCCACTCCAGCGACCGCGCCCCATCGGCGCCCTTGTCATGGCTCAACGCGCGCTCGGCCGTCAGTTCGGCATCACTCATGAAGTGCTTGTCGGCCACCGGACGCACCAGCATGTTGCAGATAAAGCCCAGCACCAGCAGACCCGCGAGGATGTACAAGGTCATGTCATAAGCCGCCGCCCGCTCCACGCCCGCCGCCAGTTGATACTCGCGCAGGTAGGTGATCAGCACCGGCCCCAGCAACCCGGCTGCCGCCCAAGCGGTCAGCAGGCGGCCATGAATGGCACCCACCATCTGCGTGCCGAACAGGTCGGCCAGGTAGGCCGGCACCGTTGCAAAGCCACCGCCATACATCGACAGAATGATGCAGAACGCGGCCACGAAAAGTGCCACGTTGCCCAGGTGCCCCATGTTCGGTACCAGGCTGTACAAGCCCACACCCAAAGCGAAGAAGGCAAAGTAGGTGTTCTTGCGGCCGATGTAGTCGGAGAACGATGCCCAGAAGAACCGGCCGCCAATGTTGAACAGGCTCAGCAGGCCGGTAAAGCCGGCGGCGATCGCGGCAATTTGCGCCAACTGCGCAGTGCTCAGCTGGCTGAAGGTCAGTTCGTTGCCCAGTAATTTACCGGCGAACACTTCCTGCAGCAGCGGCGAAGCCATACCGATAATGCCGATGCCCGCCGACACGTTCAGGCACAGCACCAGCCAGATCAGCGCGAACTGCGGGGTCTTCCAGGCCACACTGACGTGCACGTGACGGTCGGTGACCATGGCGTTACTGGCATTCTTCAACGGCGCAGCCCAGCCTTCAGGCTTCCAGCCGGTCGGTGGTACGCGATACGCCAAGGCGCCAGCGGTCATGAACACGAAGTAGATCGCCGCCATGGCGACAAAGCTCTGCCATACCCCAACTTCGTGCTCATTGCCAAAATGCCCCATAAGCGCGGTGGCCAGCGGTGCCCCTACCATGGCCCCGCCGCCAAAGCCCATGATCGCCATACCGGTGGCCATGCCGCGTTTGTCCGGGAACCACTTGATCAAGGTCGACACCGGCGAGATGTAGCCCAGGCCCAGGCCGATACCGCCGATCACGCCGGAGCCAAGCCACATCAGCCACAGCTGATGGGTTTTCACACCTATCGCCGAAAGCAGCATGCCACCGCACCAGCACAACGCCGACACCAGGCCAGCCTTGCGCGGGCCGGCGTGCTCCAGCCAGCCGCCCAGCACCGCCGCCGAGCAGCCGAGGAATACGAAGAACAGGGTGTAGATCCAGCTCAGCATCGAGATTGGCCAGTCGCATTCGGCGCTGAACATTCGGGCCATGAAGCCCATGTCTGCTGCACAGGCGACGGGGGCGGTGATCCCAAGGGCTTGCGACAAAGGCAGCCAGAATACCGAGAAGCCGTAGGCCATACCGATGCACAGGTGAATAGCCAGGGCGGCTGGCGGAACCAGCCAGCGGTTGAAGCCTGGGCGGGCGATTATGCGTTCCTTCGACAGGAAACCTGGCGCACTGGCCGAGGTTCCCGTCGCGACAGTACTGGTCATGGATCTGATCCTTGTTATTGGGAAGGTGCTCGCGAAGCGGCGCAAGGGTAGCAGCATCAAGCAGGATGAAAGCAATCTGCCATCGTTCAATTCTGCCCGACTGAAACGGTCATGGTTCCGGCACAAGCTCAATATTAAGCTGTCGAAAGCCGTACCATCTGATACAGGCGTAGGAATTTCCTACATCTCTAGTCGTACAAGCAGGGGGAACCGCTACAGCGTTATACTCTGCCGCCTGAACTCACTAACGGACTAAAAGGACTCGCCCATGAAAGCGTTCGGCAAAATCCTGGGACTGGGGCTTCTCGGGTTACTGCTGATCATCGTGGCGCTGGGCTTCGCCCTGACCCACCTCTTTGATCCCAACGACTACAAAGACGAGATTCGCCAGTTGGCACGCGACAAGGCTCACATCGAACTGACCCTCAACGGTGACATCGGCTGGAGCCTGTTCCCGTGGCTGGGCCTGGAGCTGCACGAAGCCAGCATCGCTACCTTGAACAAACCCAAGGAGCCGTTCGCCGATCTGCAGATGCTTGGCCTTTCAGTCCGTGTGCTGCCGCTGCTGCGTCGCGAAGTACAAATGAGCGACGTACGTGTCGAAGGCCTGAACCTGACCCTGACGCGCGACGAACAGGGCCATGGCAACTGGGAGGACATCGGCAAGCCGCTGCCCGCGGAGAATGGCGCAAGTACCAATGCACCGGCACAGGCACCTGCCGAGCAGAAGCCTGCGACCGTCGACAGCAACGAGCGCGCCATCAAGCTGGACATCGACAGCCTGACCGTGAACAACGCCCGCGTGCAGTACACCGATGCCAAGACCGGTCACAGCTACAGCGCCGAGAGCATCCAGCTGAGCACCGGCCCGGTCCATGAAGGCGCAAACATCCCGCTCAAGGCCAGCGCCTTCATCAGCGCCAGCCAGCCGAACATCAAGGCCCGTACCGAACTGGCCGGCGAATTGCGCTTCGACCGCAAGCTCAAGCGCTACAACTTCGAAGACATGCGCCTGTCGGGCGAGACCTCGGGTGAGCCAACTGGCGGCAAGACCGTGACTTTCGCCGCCCAAGGCCAACTGCTGGTCGACCTGGCCGCCAATGTCGCCACGTGGAACGGCCTGAAAGTTTCGGCCAACCAACTGCGCGCCCTCGGTGAGCTGAACCTGCGTGATCTGGACAAGGCACCCCAGCTGAGCGGCGGCCTGTCCATCGCCCAGTTCAACCTGCGCACCTTCCTTGAAAGCATCGGCCGCCCGCTGCCGGCCACCAACGACCCGGCCGCCTTCGCCAAACTGGAACTGGTAACTCGCCTGAAGGGCACGCCTGACAGCCTGGCCCTGGAAGACCTGGCGGTGAAGCTGGACGACAGCACCTTCAGCGGCCGCGTGGCCGTCGAAGATTTCGCCAGACAGGCCCTGCGCCTGCAGCTTAAGGGCGACACCTTCGACGCCGACCGCTACCTGCCGGCCAAGAGCGAAGAGGCCAAGGGCGCCACCGCTGCGCGCCAGGCCGAGGTCAAGCAACAAGAGGCCAGCGCCGTAGCCAGTGCCGGCTCCACACCACTGCCCAGTGCCCCGACACAAGTGGCATGGAGCGACGACAAGCTGCTGCCGGTCGACCGTTTGCGCGCCCTCGATCTGCAGGCCGACCTGGCCTTCGGCTCGTTGACCCTGGATAAGCTGCCGATCGAAAACGCCCAGCTAAAGGCCGTTGGCCAAGGCGGCCTGCTGACCCTGCAAACCCTGCGCGGAGAGCTGTACAACGGCACCTTCGAAGCCAAGGGCACGGTCGACGTGCGCCCTGCCGTGCCGCAGCTGGGTGTGAACACCAACATCCAGCGGGTGCCGGTGGAGCACTTCATCAAGGCCGAAGGCAAGGAACAGACGCCACCAGTCAAGGGCCTGCTGACCCTGACCAGTGATCTGACAGCCACCGGTAACAGCCAGAAGGCACTGGTCGACACCCTGAACGGCAGCGCAAACTTCGCCATCAACGATGGCGTGCTGGTCAATGCCAACCTGGAACAGCAACTGTGCCAGGCCATCGCCACGCTCAATCGCAAGACGCTGAGCAGCGAACCACGCGGCAAGGACACCCCGTTCCAGGAACTGCGCGGCAGCCTGGTCATACGCAATGGCGTCGCCAGCAACCCGGACCTCAAGGCGCGCATCCCGGGCCTGACCGTCAACGGCCATGGTGACCTCGACCTGCGCGTGCTGGGCATGGACTACAACATCGGCGTAATCGTCGAAGGCGACCAGCGTGCCATGCCAGACCCGGCCTGCCAGGTCAACGAACGTTATGTGGGTGTTGAAGTCCCCCTACGCTGCCGTGGCCCGCTGGAACTCGGCGCAAAGGCCTGCCGCCTGGACCAGAACGGCCTGGGCAAGGTTGCCGCCAAACTGGCCGGCAACCGCCTGAAAGACAAGATCGATGAAAAGCTTGATGAAAAACTTGGAGACAAAGTGAGCCCGGAACTGAAAGACGCGCTCAAGGGGCTGTTCAAGCGATGAGCCCCGAGCAGTTCTCCAGCGCTGTGCTGGACTGGTATGACGAGCACGGCCGGCACGACCTGCCCTGGCAACAGGGCATCACCCCGTACCGCGTGTGGGTGTCGGAAATCATGTTGCAGCAGACCCAGGTCAGCACCGTGCTCAACTACTTCGACCGCTTCATGCAAGCCCTGCCAACCGTGCAAGCCCTGGCCGAGGCACCGGAGGACGAAGTGCTGCACCTGTGGACGGGCCTGGGCTACTACACCCGCGCACGCAACCTGCAAAAGGCCGCCAAGGTCGTCGTCGAGCAACATGGCGGCGAATTCCCGCGCAGTGTCGAGCAGCTTACCGAGCTGCCCGGCATCGGCCGCTCCACTGCCGGCGCCATCGCCAGCATCAGCATGGGCATCCGCGCACCGATCCTCGACGGCAACGTCAAGCGCGTGCTGGCACGCTACACCGCCCAGGCGGGCTACCCAGGCGAACCCAAGGTTGCCAACCAGCTATGGGCCACTGCCGAGCGTTTCACCCCGCAACAACGCGCCAACCACTACACCCAGGCGATGATGGACATGGGCGCCACGCTGTGCACGCGCAGCAAGCCCAGCTGCCTGATCTGCCCGTTGCAGCGTGGCTGCGAAGCGCACCTGCACGGCGAAGAAACCCGCTACCCCGAGCCCAAACCGCGCAAGGCGCTGCCGCAACGGCGCACACTGATGCCTCTGCTGGCCAACCACGAAGGCGCCATCCTGCTTTACCGACGTCCTTCCAGCGGCCTGTGGGGTGGTTTGTGGAGCCTCCCGGAACTGGACGACATCACCCAGCTCGACGACCTGGCCTATCAGCACGGCCTGCGCCTGGCTGGCCGCCACGCCATGGACGGCCTGACCCATACCTTCAGCCACTTCCAGCTGGCGATCGAACCCTGGCTAGTACGCGTCGACCCGGTCGGCGAGCACGTGGCCGAGGCCGACTGGCTCTGGTATAACCTCGCCACCCCGCCGCGTCTGGGCCTCGCCGCCCCGGTGAAAAAGCTGCTTGAACGCGCGACCGACGAACTGATTGCAGGAGACGCCCGATGACCCGCACCGTGATGTGCCGCAAGTACCAAGAAGAACTACCAGGCCTGGAACGCCCGCCCTACCCCGGCGCCAAGGGCCAGGACATCTTCGAACACATCTCGCAGAAAGCCTGGGCCGACTGGCAGAAGCACCAGACCATGCTGATCAACGAAAAGCGCCTGAACATGATGAACGCCGAGGACCGCAAATTCCTCCAGGCCGAAATGGACAAGTTTTTCGCCGGCGAAGAATACGCCCAGGCCGAAGGCTACGTTCCACCGGCCGAATGACCCCAAAAATCGTAAGCGACGGAATTAATTTAAAATTTTTTCAAAAAGTCGTTGACGAGCGGTCCGGAAATCTATTTAATTCACCTCGTCGCCCAGATAGCTCAGTCGGTAGAGCAGAGGATTGAAAATCCTCGTGTCGGCGGTTCGACTCCGTCTCTGGGCACCACCTTCAAGCTTCTGGTGGTTGCAAAGTTACCCGAAGCGACAACAAGAAACCCGCCTAGTGCGGGTTTTTTGTTGTCTGTAATTTTTCTCATTGATCAGCATCAAATAGCCATTATTCGCTCACCTTCATAATCGAATACGGACATCCGCATCGACCAGCAAGGACCTCCATGAGCGAAGAATCACCCCTCCTGCTCCCCTCCCCCAGCGAATCCGCACTCACACCGATCCGCACCCGCCGCCCACGCCAGCGCAAGCCGGAGCCGACAATAACCAGCATCAGCCAGCAACCCGCAGCGCTGGAGGTTGCCACCGCCCCCAAGGGCAGCAACGAAGACAGCACCTCGGCGCGCCTGCCGGCCAACTACCCTTACCGTACCCGCCTGCGACGCCAGGACTACGATAAGGCCAAGCATGCGTTACAGATCGAGCTACTGAAGGTACAGAGCTGGGTGAAGGAAACCGGCCAGCGGGTGGTGATCCTGTTCGAAGGGCGCGATGCCGCAGGCAAGGGCGGCACCATCAAGCGCTTCATGGAGCACCTCAACCCACGCGGTGCGCGCATCGTCGCTCTGGAGAAGCCTTCCGAGCAGGAGAAAGGCCAGTGGTACTTCCAGCGCTACATCCAGCACCTGCCCACGGAGGGTGAAATGGTGTTCTTCGACCGTTCCTGGTACAACCGGGCCGGAGTCGAGAAGGTGATGGATTTTTGCACGCCACTGCAGTACCTGGAATTCATGCGTCAGACGCCAGACTTGGAGCGCATGCTGTGCAACAGTGGCATCCTGCTGTTCAAGTACTGGTTTTCGGTGAACCGCGAAGAGCAGCTGCGCCGTTTCATTTCGCGCCGGGACGACCCGCTCAAGCATTGGAAGCTGTCACCCATCGACATCAAGTCGCTAGACAAGTGGGAGGACTACACCTCGGCCAAGGAGGCGATGTTCTTCCATACCGATACAGCCGATGCGCCGTGGACGGTGATCAAATCAGATGACAAGAAGCGGGCGCGGATCAACTGCATCCGGCATTTCCTGCATTCGCTGGACTACCCGGGTAAAGACCCTCGGGTGGCGTATGCACCCGACCCTCTGCTGGTAGGCCGAGCTTCACGCGGCTTCGAAGAAGATGAGACTCCGCAGCCAGCCACCTGAACGCTCGGCATGCCTACCATCCCACAGACCTCTCCACTGCAGCGCTCGGGAGCACTGCTTGGGTTTATCGGGCAATTGCGCTTCAATACGCGCACTTTCAGACACACCCAAGGATTTGCCCATGGCCACCCCTACCAAGCAACAGAAACGCGCCAAGCGCGCCGCCAGCAAGGCCAAGCAGAACCGCATGGTACGCAGCGGCCAAGCGGTCAAGGCCAGCGCCGGCGACAGCGCCAGCGTCGAGCAGGTGTACAACAAGGCCATGGAGTCGGGCAGCTACGACGCGATGTTCAACAAGATGAAGGAAGCCCAGGAAGGCGGCCTGGTGCCAATGATCTCGGTGTTCCTGGTGGACCCGCTACTCGCCCTCGTGCTCAAGGGGCACAAGGAAGAACACGCCACCGACTACATCGTGCTGGTGTTCAACGCCTACCGCAAATGGCTGGACGGCGCTGACGAAGAGACCACCATGGCCTGGCTGGAGAGTGATGAATTCCAGGAAGCCTATATCGCAGCTTCCGAACTCGTGGCCAAGCAGCAGCAACAGCAGAAGCAGTTTGGCTGACAGGCCTGTGGTGAACCTGTGAGAGCGGGCTTGCCCGCGAAAGGGCCATCACAGGCGACAGAAAAGGCCGCACCCTTCACAGGGCGCGGCCTTTTCATTTAAGCCAGCGCGGATCAGCTGTCCAGCGCCACCCGCCCGGCAGCCTCGCGCTTGCGATGAACCAGCAAGCCCGCCGCCACCACACCAATACTCAGCAGCGCAGTCGCAATGATCTCTACACGGTGATCCTCACGCAGCGCCATGACTACCAGAATGGCAACGATGAAGGCAATGGTCGCCCAGGTCAGCCCCGGGAACAGCCACATCTTGAAGGTGATCTTTTCGCCACGGGCTTCACGCTGGGCGCGCATGCGCAGTTGCGACACGGCGATCACCAGATACACCAGCAGCGCAATGGCGCCAGAGCTGGCCAGCAGGAACTCAAATACCTGGGCCGGTGCCACGAAGTTGGCGAACACGCAGAGAAACGCCGCCGCAGTGGACAGCAGTACCGCCACGTGCGGGGTCGCCGCCTTGGTGGTGCGCTGGGCGATGGCCGGAGCGTCGCCACGCTTGCTCAGCGAGAACAACATGCGCGAAGAAGTGTATAGCGCCGAGTTCAGGCAGCTGGTTACTGCAACAAGCACGACGATGTCGACGATCAGCTTGGCGTTCGGCACACCGATACGGCTCAGCACGGTCTGGTAGGAGCCAGCCTCGGCCAGGGCCGGGTCGTTCCACGGCACCAGGGCCACGACCAGGAAGATCGACACCAGGTAGAACAGGCAGATACGCCAGATTACCGAGTTTGTGGCACGGCTGATCTGCTTGCCCGGGTCCTTCGACTCGGCAGCGGCGATGGTGACGATTTCAGTACCCATGAACGAGAACATGGTGGTCAGCATCGCGGCCAGCACTGCGCCCAGACCGTTGGGCATGAAGCCCTGGGTATCGAACAGGTGGCTGGCACCGCTCACCTGGCTATTCGGTACAAAGCCGAACAAAGCAGCACAGCCCACGGCGATGAAGCCGATGATCGCCAGCACTTTGAGCAAGGCAAACCAGAACTCGAACTCACCGTAGTTCTTCACGCTGCACAGGTTGGTAAGTGTCAGTGCCAGGGTAATGATGAGGGAGAACGCCCACAGATCAACTGCGGGGAACCAGGCATGCAGAATGGCCGCGGCCGCGTTGGCCTCCAGCGGAATCACCAGCACCCAGAACCACCAGTACAGCCAGCCAATGGTGAAACCGGCCCAGCGCCCGATGGCGCGGTCGGCATACGTAGAGAACGAACCGGTGTCAGGCGAGGCGACTGCCATTTCACCCAGCATACGCATGACCAGCACGACCAGCGTACCAGCGGCAGCGTAAGCCAGCAGCACGGCAGGGCCGGCAGCTGCGATGGCGTGGCCGGAGCCTACGAACAGGCCGGCACCGATGACGCCAGCGATGGACAGCATGGTTACATGCCGTTGTTTGAGCCCCTGAGCGAGGTCATTGGAATTGTTACCGCTCATTGAAACTACCTTTGTAAGGAGTGGACCACGCCGACTGCGGATACAGAGCGCGCCAGGGGTTGACCTAGGCGTCGCTGCAATCGGCGGTTTCCTACTGGCAATAAGCGCGCCAGGTGCTGAATACATTCATCAGAAAACTCTGCAGGCCTTTTAGGATGCGGCCCGGAGGGCTTTCGGCCATTCCTTGACCGAAAGGGCACCAAATAGGCGGATTACTGAAATACCCACTTACAAATGCACCAAAGGTGCTCCTCGGTAACACCTTTGCACCACTGCAATGCCGAGAAGTGCAACCCATGGGTACAACCTTATGACCCCAACGAAGCATTCGCGGGGTAACCCGCTCCCACAGGTAAAAGGTAGGGTTTACCCCTCCAATGGGCCAAAACAGCTTCCATGAGCCGGCCAAAGCTGGCACCATCGCGCCTTTTTTCATCAAGGCTCTGGTGCTGGGCGACACCTTCGCGGACATCTGCGCGACGTTACGCTGTAGCGATGCGACAAACTGCCCCACCAGCGCCCCCAGTCCCCGGCGACCCTGTTGGCCGTCATAATGCCGCTATGCTAGCTTGGCGCACGCCAGGAAGGCCGCCAACAGCTGGGAACGCACCCGAACACATGAGGACCGCACATGGCTCAGGCCACGCCCGCGCTGGAAATCCGCAATTTGCACAAACGCTACGGCGAGCAGGAAATTCTCAAGGGCATTTCGCTGACCGCTCGCGACGGTGACGTGATCTCCATCCTGGGGTCGTCCGGCTCCGGCAAGTCCACCCTGCTGCGCTGCATCAACCTGCTCGAGAACCCGCACCAAGGCGAAATCCTGGTCGCCGGTGAAGCCCTCAAGCTCAAGGCCGCCAAGAATGGCGACCTGATTGCAGCCGACAACCGCCAGATCAATCGCCTGCGCAGTGAAATCGGCTTTGTCTTCCAGAATTTCAACCTGTGGCCACACATGTCGATCCTCGACAACATCATCGAGGCGCCACGCCGCGTGCTCGGCCAAAGCAAGGCCGAGGCCATCGAAGCCGCCGAAGCGCTGCTGAACAAGGTCGGCATCTACGACAAACGCCACAGCTACCCCGCCCAGCTTTCCGGTGGCCAGCAACAGCGCGCCGCCATTGCCCGTACCCTGGCCATGAAGCCTAAAGTGATCCTGTTCGACGAGCCCACTTCGGCCCTCGATCCGGAAATGGTCCAGGAAGTGCTTAACGTTATCCGCGCATTGGCCGAAGAAGGCCGTACCATGCTGCTGGTGACGCACGAGATGAGCTTTGCCCGCCATGTGTCCAGTGAAGTCGTCTTCCTGCACCAGGGCCTGGTCGAAGAGCAGGGATCGCCGCAGCAGGTCTTCGAAAACCCGACCTCGGCGCGTTGCAAGCAATTCATGTCCAGCCACCGCTAACGGAGCAATACATGCACACCTACAAGAAGTTTCTCCTGGCAGCTGCTGCCACGCTGGTGATGTCGGCAAACGCCATGGCCGCAGAAAAACTGCGCATGGGCATCGAAGCCGCCTACCCACCGTTCAACAACAAGGATGCCAGCGGTAACGTGGTTGGCTTCGACAAAGACATCGGCGACGCCCTGTGCGCCAAGATGAAAGTCGAGTGCTCGGTCGTTACCTCCGACTGGGACGGCATCATCCCGGCCCTTAACGCCAAGAAGTTCGACTTCCTGGTGTCGTCGCTGTCGATCACCGACGAGCGCAAGCAGGCTGTGGACTTCACCGATCCGTACTACTCCAACAAGCTGCAGTTCATCGCGCCGAAAAACGTCGACTTCAAGACCGACAAAGCGTCGCTGAAGGGCAAGGTCATCGGCACCCAGCGCGCCACCCTGGCCGGCACCTACCTTGAAGACAACTACCCGGATGTCGATATCAAACTTTACGACACCCAGGAAAACGCCTACCTCGACCTGGTCTCCGGTCGTATCGACGGCATCCTGGCCGACAAGTACGTGCAGTACGAGTGGCTGAAAAGCAAAGACGGCTCGAACTTCGAGTTCAAGGGTGAGCCGGTGATGGACAGCGACAAGATCGGCATTGCCGTGCGCAAAGGTGACACCAAGCTGCGCGACGACCTGAACAAAGCCCTGGCAGAAATCAAAGCCGACGGTACGTACAAGAAAATCAACGACAAGTACTTCCCGTTCAGCATCGAATGATCCGCCCTGACCGGCGCGCCCTTGCGGCGCGCCAGTCCCTAAAATGACCTGCCCATGAATATCGACCTGCACGGATTCGGTCCGGCCATGATGGCCGGCACCCTGATGACCGTAAAACTGGCGCTTTGCGCCTTGCTGCTGGGGCTGGTCCTGGGCCTGCTCGGCGCCCTGGCCAAGACCTCTCCGCTCAAGCCGCTGCAATGGCTTGGCGGCTTCTACTCGACCCTGGTTCGCGGCGTGCCCGAACTGCTGTGGGTGCTGCTTATCTATTTCGGTACCGTCGGGCTCATGAGCAGCCTCGGCGAAGCCCTGAACATGCCCGGCCTTGAGCTCAGCGCCTTTGCCGCGGGCGTGATCGCCCTGGGCCTGTGCTTTGGTGCCTACGCCACCGAAGTGTTCCGTGGCGCCATCCTGGCGATCCCCAAAGGCCACCGTGAAGCTGGCCTAGCGCTGGGCCTGTCCAAGGGCCGCATCCTCTCGCGGATCATCCTGCCGCAGATGTGGCGCATCGCCCTGCCCGGCCTTGGCAACCTGTTCATGATCCTGATGAAGGACACCGCCCTGGTGTCGGTAATCGGCCTCGAAGAAATCATGCGCCACGCACAAATCGGCGTGACCGTGACCAAAGAGCCGTTCACTTTCTACATGGTTGCAGCCTGCATCTACCTGGGCCTGACCGTCATTGCCATGACCGGTATGCATTTCATGGAAAAACGCGCCGCTCGCGGCTTTGCGAGGGCTGAATAATGAATTGGGAAGTCATCTTCAAATGGCTGCCACGCCTGGCCGAGGGTGCGGTCCTTACTCTGGAACTGGTGGCCATTGCCGTGGTTGCCGGGTTGATCCTGGCCATCCCGCTGGGCATCGCCCGTTCCTCGCGCCACTGGTACGTGCGCGCCGTGCCGTTCAGCTACATCTTCTTCTTCCGCGGCACGCCACTGCTGGTGCAACTGTTCCTGGTCTATTACGGCCTGGCGCAATTCGATGCAGTTCGTTCCAGCTCGCTGTGGCCGTACCTGCGCGACCCGTTCTGGTGCACGGTGCTGACCATGACCCTGCACACCGCCGCGTACATCGCCGAGATCCTGCGCGGCGCACTGCAGTCGATCCCCAAAGGTGAGATCGAAGCGGCGCGGGCGCTGGGCATGTCGCGGGGCAAGGCGCTGTTCTACATCATGCTGCCACGCGCCGCACGCATCGGCCTGCCGGCGTACAGCAACGAAGTGATCCTGATGCTCAAGGCCAGTGCCCTGGCCAGTACCGTGACCCTGCTGGAGCTGACCGGCATGGCCCGTACCATCATTGCCCGCACCTACCTGCCGGTGGAAATCTTCTTCGCTGCAGGCGTGTTCTACCTGGTGATCTCGTTCATGCTGGTGCAAGGTTTCAAGCTGCTGGAGCGCTGGTTGCGCGTGGATGCGTGCCAAGGGCGCTGACATCTCCTGGCCTTCTTCGCGGGCACGCCCGCTCCCACAAGTACTGCACAGTGCTTAGCCTGTGCACTATACCTGTGGGAGCGGGCGCGCCCGCGAAGAGGCCCCGAAAACCAACACATGTCTACCCATGCCCAACCACCTCCACAGCCACCACCTAAGCACCCGCTTCCAGGCCCTCGACCAGTTCCTGATCGAGCACCAACGGCTGTGGAAACCCCGCCCCTTCACCACCCTGCAACTGGCCTGGGAAACCACCCACCCAGCGCTTGCCGCCCACCTGCGCCAATGTTCACTGGCAGACGCCGAAGCCGACAGCGCCACTGACCGCTTGCCTGCCCCATTCCCGCAACTGGCCGAGCAAGCCCGACAGCTCGTTACGCTCGGCAGCCTTCCGCAAACCGACCTGCCACCTGCCGCCCACCGCCTGGACGTCGCCGTCCCCGGCCGCAAATGGCAGCAGATCGAAGCCTTCGCCAGCCACCTGGCATTCCGTGCCCGGCCCCACCACTGGCTGGACTGGTGCTCTGGCAAAGGCCACCTCGGCCGCCGCCTGCTACAACCCGGCCAGCAGTTGACCTGCCTGGAGTACGACGCAGAACTGGTCACCGCAGGCCAGGCCCTGAGCACGCACCATCACCTACCGGCACAGCACGTACACCAGGACGTGATGGCCACAGACAGCGCTCGCCACCTGGCTGACGATAAAAGCGTGGTTGCCCTGCATGCCTGTGGCGATTTGCATGTACGCCTGATGCAACTGGCCAGCCAGCAAGGTTGCCGGCAACTGGCCGTAGCCCCCTGCTGCTACAACCGCATCGCCGTGCAGCAATACCAGGCGTTATCCACAGCCGCGCAGGCGTCGAGCCTGCAGCTGTCGCTGGACGACCTGGGCCTGCCCTTGAGCGAAACCGTCACTGCCGGCGCCCGCGTGCGGCGCCAGCGCGACACCTCGATGGCCCGGCGCCTGGGCTTCGACCTGCTGCAACGCCAGCAGCGCCAGACCGATGAATACCTGCCGACGCCTTCCCTGCCGGTGGCCTGGCTGGAGAAACCCTTCGAACAATACTGCCGTGACTTGGCTGAACTGAAGCAATTGCCAGTGAGCGGCAATCCGGACTGGGCAATGCTGGAAGCTGCGGGCTGGCAACGCCTGGCCGAGGTTCGGAACCTGGAGCGCGTACGCAACCTGTTCCGTCGGCCACTGGAGCTGTGGCTGGTACTCGATCGCGCCCTGTTCCTCGAAGAACAAGGCTATGACGTGCGCCTGGGCCTGTTTTGCGATTACCCACTGACCCCGCGCAACCTGCTCATTCTCGCGGAACGCGACGGTTAGCCGCAGCACAACCTGTGGATAAGTCTGTGAACAAGCTTGTGATTACCTGTTGGATCCAAGCGCTATTTCAAGCGCTTGGCTTATTCCCGCTTGCAGCTGCAACCCAGTAAAAACAGGCGTTTGCGCAAAGACCAGCGGCGTAGCGATCCGGCATGCCTTTCGCTCAGGCCCCTGATGCCACTTGTGCATAAAGATTTCTTGTGGTTAGCGCAAGCGCTGTTTGCACGGTCGCTTGTGGGAGCGGCCCTTGCGTCGCTAAAGGGCTGCAAAGCAGCCCCGGCGGTCTGACTTTTTCAATTCGCCTTACCCTTGGCGATCTCGATATCGTTCATCAGCGCCTTGGCCATGTCGCACAGGTAATCGGCTGCACCCAGGAATTTATGGTCGTCCTCCATATCCCCCTCGCGCACCAGGTGCTTGATGTAACCCATCAGGATCGAGACATGCTCGTAGGCAGCATCGATGGGGACGCCGGGCTCTACGCGTAGCAGATTGAGGGACGGGTTACCGGCTGCGAGGAAGGTTTCCACGCCTGCGGTTGTGATTGGTTTGGGGCTGTTGGGATCAGAATCGATCGTTTTCACTTTTCAAACTCCCTAGTTCAAAAGGAGTTGCCGTGTTCATTCTTTCTCACGGAACAAAGGCGGCAACCGTGCACGAGGTGAGAAACCGAGTGAACGTAGGAAGCTCGGCCAGACCAAGGTCTGCCCGCGCACAGTCGCCATTACGCAGCCGATACGTTCAAAGTCGGGTTCTCACACCAGGTCGCCAGAGCGACCCGAAAACGGTATCCGTGAGCCACTTCCCCGACAACAGCGTTACTTCGGCGGCGCGCGTAGGATACTTCCGAAGCATCCAAACCCTGAAGCTTTTGACCCCATGGTTCAGAATTGCCTTACACAGATAACCCGGCTTACCCGGCCCCCTGTAGGAGCGGGTTCACCCGCGAAGAGGCCATGCCAGGCAACACAAGGCTAATGCTCCACCGCCGCAACGGTGTATCATCCACCCCCCAAATCATTAAAAAGTGACGTCGCGCGCTGCCCGCCAGCCCCGCGGCCTTCTGGCGTTGCGCCAGAACCGACAATGGACCAACGGACCTGACCATCGTGACCCGAGCCAAACTCCTCGCCCTGTTGACCTTCGCCCTGACCGGCTGTGCCGGCGGCACCTCGCCCAACCCCAGCAGCAACCTGGACTGGAACCACCCCGGCATGCAACTGGGCGGCGACAACGGCCTGCCCCTGCGCACCGAAAGCCCCTGCCGCAAGCGCGGCTGCGACAACGACAAGCTGTTCTTCAACCCGGGCAAAAGCGAGCCTAGCGTCACCACCATGCACCGCGGCTGGTAGGAAAATTCTTCTTTTGGGCCGGTGACTTAGGTCTTTTGCGAACATTCGCAAGGAAGTGGTTTACAGGCGCCAAACGATCGCTATAATGACGCCCCATTGCCGGTATAGCTCAGATGGTAGAGCAACTGACTTGTAATCAGTAGGTCCCGGGTTCGATTCCTGGTGCCGGCACCATACGCAGTATCAAGAAAGGCTCACCGAAAGGTGGGCCTTTTTTGTTTTCCCCCCCGCAGCCCCCAATCCCCTGCCTTACAGATGCCCTGAAGCCACCGCGATCAGTGTAGGAGCTGGCTTGCCTGCGATGGGCTGCGCAGCAGCCCCCCCCAAGCAGATGCAATTCTCTGATCACAGCCCAGCTCAAAAACAGACACACCCTCCAACACAAACGCTTTGACTCGCCAACCAATCCCCACTACGACTTATCGCAAATTTTAGATATTTCTGCCGAGGCAAGCCGATGGCGCTTCAATTCCACGAAAGCCCTTTCCACGCCACCCACGACGCAGATACCGCCAGCAAAATGGCCTTGAAAATGGACTTGTCCATTTTCATCACTGACTGCATCAAAAAAATGGGCCTCAAACAGCATGATGCCGCAGCCAAGCTGAACGTCACCCAATCCCGCATATCCGAGCTTGCAAATGGCAAGATCGAGAAATTCACCTTGGACGCCATGATGGACATGCTGGACAAGCTCGGCTTTCGCACAACCCTGACCCTGCCCTCGAACGATGCCGGTTCACCGCCCCAGATCGTGATCACCCAAACGCCTGGCAGCTAAACCCTGTATCCCATTTTTCTCAGTTCTTGCTTCAACTCCTTCATCCGCTGTTCGGCGACCTGCATCGCGTGCCGGTCGGACCTGTTGGTCGTTTTTACGAACGAATGCAACACGACGACCATGTCTGCAAATTTGGCCACATACACACATCGGAATGCAGGGCTGCCGTTGATGATGAGCTCAATCGCACCCGCCCCTACCGACTCGGTCAACGACTTGATCGGCCGCTCTGGGTCCTGGCCATACTGGATGCGTCGCAGCCACGGCGAGATGCAGTATTGGTGAAGGCATGGATGCCAAGAGGAGCGAATCTAGCGCAGTGGCTTGCAGTTGGCGGAATTAGAAATGTTTCGCGGTATACCCTGAAATATCGTGTTTCTCTCGCCCGCTGAAATCAGTTCGACCTCATTTGGGGCCGGCTACATTCACGTTGTACCCCGCCGCATGCAGTGGCCTTGCTTGGGCAGATCTACGCGATCACTGGCAAATTCGACTTGGTGTTCGCGGGGGTTGCCGCACTCAGGACGATGGCTACGACACCAAGGCGGACATCTGCGGCCACGGGTTCCGAGCCATGGCATGCAGTGCGCTGGTCGACCCTGGGTTGTGGTCGGAGACGGCTATCGAGCCTGTCAAATCACCCCATGCATGAAGAACTCAACCGGTACGCTGAAAAACTCAGCAAAGCCCTTTATCTGGGCAACCGTCATCTTCCGCTTGTTGTTCAGAATCTCGGATACCGCGCTCTGGGTCGCTATCGCCGACAGGTCCTTCTGCTTCACGCCCCTGTCCGACAGCAGAAAGGCCAACGCTTCGGCCTGGCTCGCGAACGGCACCAATACAGACTCACTCTCATACTCGTAGACGCGGTCCGCTACCATCTCGGCAAAGCGTGCCGCAGCGTGGCCTTCGCTGTCCGCATGGGAGTAGAGCTCGTCGATCAATGCCATGCGTGCCTCAAGCTCGGCATCGTCCTTGATGGGGTCATGGCAGGCGGCTAGAAGCTGGGCCATGGTTGCCATCTGAGTGTTCAGGCCATCGAGCATGGGTGAAATATTAGCGATGAAGGCATCTAGTCCATTGGCTTCGATTTTATCCCGCTTCATGTTGTCACCTGTCGAATTGAAATATCGCGCGGCCCAGGTTGCTACCTGATATCGCTTCTGCACCATTTGTCGTACTCGGCGTGCGACAGAATGGCCTTGATGTAGAGAGTGCCCGTTCGCGCATTGAGCCACGCGATCAGGCGGCATTCGTTTTTCTTGATATCGAACACGTAGATATCAAGCGGCCCTTTGCGGCTGGCGGGCCTAAGTTTTGAGTGGGGGATGCGATCAACATTCCAGCCAGACACAGTGACCCACGTCTGCCTTAACTGTTCAAAAGATTCAAACCGCAGCGTCGCCCTGTCGAAGGTCGTCAGCCACAGGCTTAGGGGCGCTTTCCACTGGCCGTGGGCTTCAATCGCCTTGGTTACCGCCGCTTTCGTTATGACCCGCATTGTGTTGTCCCGGCGCACCAACATAGGGTGGAAAATATCTCTTATCCAGATATCTGTCAACCAGATATCTGGATGCGCGATGTACGGTGACCTGGCGATCGCCAATGGATTGATGCCCGTCAAACGACGGGCTGGGCGAGGAGTTTACGTTCAGAACAGGCAGCCCTGAGGGAGGATGAACATGGCCAAGAGATTCCCCACAAACCCTCGCCACCCCGAGCGTATCTGCTGGGGTTGCGACCTGTACTGCCCTGCCAAGGCGCTAGCCTGTGGCAATGGCGCAGACCGGACCATGCATCCGGTGGAGCTTTTTGGCGAGGATTGGGATAGCTTCGAGGGCCAGTTGGAGAAGCCGGTTGATCCAAGGCAAGCGGCAGAGCCCAGGTAAGAAAGGGCCGCTTGGCGGCCCAGCGCAGGCCTTGAACCCAGCGCTGGTTCCGTGTGCGGGCGTGCCCGCGACGCTGGCGATGCGGTTGCAGGCACCGGCTGCGCCGGTGTTCGCGGGTGAACCCGCTCCTACAGGTACAGCGCCAGGCCTTGTGGAAGAGCTGATCAGAACGCGGTGCTTACCGTCAACGACAGGTTACGCGGGTCACCATAAATCGCCCCGGCATAGAACCCGTACTGGCTGTAGTAGTGCTTGTCGAACAGGTTGTTGGCGTTGAGGCTGACGCTGGTCTCATCGGTCAACTGGTACTTGGCCATGGCATTCCAGATGGCATAACCGGACCAGTTCACGTCAGTGGCACCATTGCTCACACCGTTGGTGGGCTGGCCAGCCGGGCTGGAGATGGCGCGGATGTTGCTCTGCGCAGTCACGCCGGCGCCCAGGGTCAGGCGATCGAGCGGGCCGCTCAGGCGGTAGGTGGTGGAGGCCTTGAACAAGTGCGACGGGTCGCTGCGGCCGTCGCTGTCGACGCGACGGAAGTGCAGGTAGGTGTAGCCGGCGTAGACGTTCCAGTTGGGGGTCAGGGCGCCTGCGACTTCCAGGTCGATACCGTCGGTTTCCTGCCCGGAACCGGCCTTGTAGGCGCTGCCGCCGGTCGGGGTGGTCAGGTCGCCGTCCAGCACGGCCTTGTTTTCCTGCTTGGTGCGGAAGTACGCCGCCGAGGCGTTCAGGCGGCCATCGAACCACTCACCCTTGATACCGGTTTCGTAGCTCTGCCCACGAATCGGTTCGACCTTGCTGCCGCTGCTGGTTTCAGAGGTTTGCGGGGTAAAGATGTCGGTGTAGCTGGCGTATACCGAGTAGTTGTCATTGAGGTCATACACCGCGCCCAGGTAGGGGGTGACGATGCCGTTTTCTTCCTGGCTGCTGCGCTCGCCGGCCACACTGCGGGTGACCGAGGAATAGTTGCTGGTGCGCACGCCAACGATCACCGACAACGGGTCGGTGATGCTCAGGCGGGTGGCGGCGTACATGCCTTGCAGGCGGGTGGTGGTCTTGCTGTGAAGGCCGGTGCGCGAGGCGATGAGGTCGTAGTCGTCATCCACGCCATTGTGCCAGTCGGTCACCGGGAAGCCGTTGTTGGCGCGGAACTGGCAACCCAGTGCAGGCGCGCTGGCCATGCCGTCGCCGACCATGGTGCAGGTGTACTGGGGCGACCAGCCGACGGTGCGGCTGTCGTTGTAGCCGACCATGGCCTGGTGAGTGCGGCCGAACAGCTGGAACGGGCCGGACAGGTCGATCTGCGCCGACTGCTGGGTGGTGTCGCTGGAGCTGTGCAAACCATTCAGTACGGCGCCGCTGCCGTCCTGGTCCCAATAGCCGCCGTAGCTGCCGCGCCCTGCCGAGTTTACCTTGGCAAGGCCCCGGTGGTTCAGGGCTTCGGTGGTGGCCTGGGCGGCTTTCAGGTCCAGGGTCCAGTCGTTGTCGAAGCGGTGCTCTAGCGAACCGAACGCAGTGCGGGTGGTGTATTCGCCAAAGCTCCAGCTGGGCACCAGGTTGGTGCTGCGCGGCAAGTCGGTCTTGCTGCCGTCGCGGTACCAGATCGGGATGTTCGCGCCCCAGCCGCCGCCCACAACCTTGTTGTACTCATACTGATAACCGGCGCCCAGGGTGGTGGCGTCGTCCAGGTCGAACTCGAAATTGGCCAAGGCGGCGCGGGAGCGCTCGGACTGGTTGTCGCGGAAGGAGTTGGCATCCTGCTGGGTCATCACAAAACGCGAACGCAGGCGGCCATCTTCGGACAGAGGCAGGTTCAAGTCAGCCCCCAGACGACGCTTGTCCCAACTGCCGTAAGTGGCATAAGCACTGCCGCCGAAGGTTTTGGTCGGTGCCTTGCGGATCAGATTGACGGTGGCCGAGGGGTCGCCGGTGCCGCCCAGCAGGCCGTTGGCACCGCGCACGATGTCGATGCGTTCATACAGGTCCATGTTCAGCGCATTGCCGCTGCCACTGAAATCGGAACCGCCCTGGGTCTGCAGGCCATCGACCTTCCAGTTGCTGATCGAGTAACCACGCGCGCGGTAGTCGGTACGCCCACCCACCTCGGACTTGTTGGCCGTTACGCCTGGGGTGGTTCCCAGTGCCTGCTCGATGGTGTGGATGTCGCGGTCATCCATCTGCTGGCGGGTGATGGTGGTAACCGATTGCGGCGTCTGCCGTGGTGTCAGTGCCAGGCCTGTAGAGCTACGGGTGCTCTCGACCGTGTAGCCCAACTGGCCGGCCTCGTCGGCAGGCAGTAATGCGCTGTCTTCGATCTGCGTGGCGTCCAGTACAAGGGGTTTGCCGTCGGCAGCCATTGCCCCACCGCTGATGGCGACGGCAACGCAGAAGGCCAGCGGCTTTAGGCGACTGCCACTTTGACTGAAGGGGGTGAACGCTGTCGGGATGCTCTTGGGATTCATTTGGGAAGGCTTCGTATTTGCAGATGATTTTTTGTTAGGATTCTAGGGATCAGCCCTCCGGGCTCCAGCCCCGACATGTACGGGGATGTAATTGAACGTAACGAGCGCCACCGGCCCTCACCTAACAGGTGTTTTTCTGCATGAGCACGACCCTGCTGGTTGTCGATGATGACGACGAGATCCGCGAACTTCTTTGTGATTACCTGACCGATGCCGGCTACAACGTGCTGGCCGCAGCCGACGGTGAACAGATGCGCGACCAGCTGGCCAGGCACAAAGTTGAGCTGGTGGTGCTCGACCTGATGTTGCCGGGTGAGGACGGCCTTAGTCTGTGCAGGCAGTTGCAGGCCACACCCGGGTTGGCGGTGATCATGCTGTCAGCCAAGGGCAGCACGCTGGACCGCATCATCGGCCTTGAAGTGGGTGCCGACGACTATCTGGCCAAGCCCTTTGAACCACGCGAACTGATCGCCCGGATCAAAGCCGTACTGCGTCGTCCGCAACGCCTAGGCACCTGTGCCGAAGAACCCGTGGTGGACGCCCAGCTGTTCGCAGGCTTTCGTCTGGAACACGTCAAGCGCCTGCTCACCCGCCCGGATGGCGAGACCCTGACCCTGCCGCGCTCCGACTACCGCGTGCTGCGCGAACTGCTGGAAGCCAACAACCGTGTGGTCTCCCGTGACCAACTGACCCGCAGCGCGTTCGGCCGCGACCACCTGCCCGACGACCGTTCGGTGGACATGTGCGTCAGCCGCCTGCGCCAGCAACTGCGCCGGGCACCGGCGGGGGCCGCGCAAATCCTGACCATCCGCAACGAAGGCTACCTGCTGAGTATCGCCAGCCTCACGGCCGGGGCCTGACATGCGCTGGTTTCACCGGCTGTGGCCACGCACCTTGTTTGGTCAACTGCTGTTGATCATGGTCAGTGGCACGCTGGTGATCCAGTTGATGTCGAGCAGCATCTGGTTCGATGTGCGTTTCGCCCAGGCGCTAGAGGTGCCCGTGCGACTGGTTGCTGCACGCAGCGCCCCCCTGATTGCCCAGATCGACTGCCACGGCGGTACATTGCAGGCGCCAGCCCACTACCAGCTTCGCTGCGTCGAAAGCCTGCCTGGGCAAGAGCATGACGAGCGCCCTGGGCGCAGGCGGGTCGAGCTGTTGCTGCAGCAGGCCCTGAAGTACGAACTGGGGCATGCCCAGGACGTGCGCCTTATGAACGTGCAACTCACCGACGAACTGGGCCAACCGATCGTCTGGCGCAGCCTGTTCGGCCTGCGCACGGCCCAGGCGCATATCCAGTTCGCGCTGCCGCTGGCCGATGGGCACTGGCTGACCATTGCGGGCCAGGAACTGCAGGGCTGGAGCGGCGAGTCGGCCTGGGTGCTGATCAGCGATTACCTGCTGCGGGTGTATGCGCTGCGTATTGTCGCCGTGTTGCTGGTGTGCCTGATTGCCGTGCGCCTGTGCCTGCGCCCGTTGCATCGCCTGGCCGATGCTGCGCGCGGGCTGGGCAGTAACCTCGAACAGCCTCCCCTGGCACTGGATGGGCCGGAAGAAGTACGCCAGGCGGCGCAGGCGTTCAACGCGATGCAGCAGCGGCTGATTGCCATGGTCAACGACAAGGCCTACTTCCTGGCCGCCGTGTCCCACGACCTGCGTACCCCACTGACCCGCATGCGCCTGCGACTGGAGCGCTTACCCGATGACGAACACCGCCAGCGCCTGCAGCAGAACATCACGCAGATGGACGATATGATCGGTCAGGTTCTGGATTACCTGCGTGCCGGAGAGCAGCAGAACTTGCAGCAGGTGGACCTGGACCGGCTGGTGACGCGCCAGTGTGCGGACCTGGCGACTGACCAGGAACCACTGCCGGTGCACGGCCGGGTGAACAGCTTGCGGGGGGATGCCCTGCTGCTGCAGCGCTGTCTTCAGAACTTGTTGGTCAATGCGTTGCGTTATGCCAAGGATGTTTCCGTCACGCTGGAGCGAACGACCACAGGGGTGTTCATCCACATCGACGACCGCGGGCCGGGGATTGCGCCAGCGCTGCTGACGACCATTACCGACCCGTTCGTGCGCGGTGAGGGGTCGCGTAACCAGGCATCCGGGGGATATGGGCTGGGGCTGAGCATTGCCCAGCGGATCGCCACCAGCCATGGGGGTGAGCTGATGCTGGCGAACCGAGCGGGCGGCGGGTTACGGGTCAGCCTGCAGCTCCCCGTCTAAAGGCTGATCCAGGGGCCGGCGTGTAACAGTCTTTTACCGATTACCCAGGTTTTCCGTCCCCTGTGTTTGCCTATCCTATGCCCGGTCATCCTGCCTGCGATGGACCCATGAAACACTCTCTTCCCAGCCGCTACGCCTGCTTCGTACTCTGCCTTGTCTTCACCTTCGCCAGCCTGCCCCTGCTGTCCCAGCATGCCTGGCTGTGGCCGGTAACGCTGATCACCGCGCTGCTCAGCCTGGTCGGCCTTAATGACCTGCGTCAAAGCCACCATGCGGTGCGACGCAACTACCCGATCCTGGGCAATATCCGTTACCTGATCGAAACCATCCGCCCGGAAATCCGCCAGTACCTGATCGAAGGTGACGACGACAAGCTGCCGTTCTCCCGTTCGCAACGCTCGCTGGTCTACGCCCGCGCCAAGAACGAAAGCGCCGAGAAAGCGTTCGGCACACTCAACGACGCCTACAAACCTGGTTTCGAGTTCATCAGCCATTCCATGCTACCGGTGGCCACGCCGGACCCTGCCTCGTTCCGCATTGCCATCGGCGGGCCGCAATGCCGAATGCCCTACTCGGCCTCGATCTTCAACATCTCGGCGATGAGTTTCGGCGCCCTCAGCGCCAACGCCATCGCTGCACTCAACCGCGGCGCGCGCATGGGCCGGTTTGCCCATGACACTGGCGAAGGCAGCATCAGTCCGTACCACCGTGAACACGGCGGCGACCTGATCTGGGAAATTGGCAGCGGCTACTTCGGCTGCCGCACCGAGGACGGTCGTTTCGATCCACAGCGCTTCGCCGAACAGGCCCGTTCGGCACAGGTGAAGATGATCGAGATCAAGCTCAGCCAGGGCGCCAAGCCTGGCCACGGCGGCATTTTACCGGGGCACAAGGTCAGCCCCGAAATTGCCGAGACCCGTGGCGTACGCGCCGGCGAGGACTGCATCTCGCCGGCGGCGCACAGCGCATTCCGCACACCAGTGGAGTTGCTGCATTTCGTAGCCAGCCTGCGCGAGCTTTCAGGCGGCAAGCCCGTGGGCTTCAAGTTCTGCCTGGGCCACCCCTGGGAGTTCATGGGCATTGCCAAGGCTATGCTCGCCACCGGCATCACTCCTGACTTCATCGTTGTCGACGGCAAGGAAGGCGGCACCGGCGCGGCACCTCGCGAGTTCAGCGACAACATGGGCGTGCCAATGCGCGAAGGCCTGATGTTCGTGCACAACACGTTGGTCGGCCTGAACCTGCGCTCCAGCATCCGCATTGGTGCGGCGGGCAAGATCGTCAGCGCCTTCGACATTGCCAGCGTTTTGGCCATCGGCGCTGACTGGGTCAACTCGGCACGCGGTTTCATGTTTGCCATTGGCTGCATTCAGTCGCAGAGCTGCCACACCAACAAGTGCCCGACCGGCGTGGCCACCCAAGACCCTCTGCGCCAGCGTGCCCTGGTGGTGCCAGACAAAGCCGAGCGGGTGGCCAGCTTCCACCGCAACACACTGCACGCGCTGGCCGAGATGTTGGCTGCCGCAGGCCTGGAGCACCCTTCGGAGCTCAGGCCCAAGCACCTGGCACGGCGCATCAGCCCCAGCGAAATCGGGTTGTTTTCAGACTTGCACACATTCCTAAAGCCGGGCGAGCTACTCAGTGGCTCGATCGAAAGCGAGTTTTATGCACGGATGTGGCGGATGGCGCGTAGCGACAGCTTTGCACCGGAGACGGGGGACACTGCAACACGAACTGTGGCATCAAGACTGCGCCACGAAGAGACTGAACCTGCATGACAAACATGACTGGGGCTGCCCTGCAGCCCTTCGCGGGCGTGCCCGCTCCCACAATTTGCAGCGCCATCGAAGGCGGCGCTTTACCTGTGGGAGCGGGCAAGCCCGCGAAGGGCCGCAGCGCGGCCCCAGCTTTCATGCAAAGAACTGCGGATCAGAAGATGCTGATCGGGTACTCGACGAATACGCGGACTTCGTTGCCGTCGTCGTTGTAACCGTTCTGCTGCACGGCGTTGTTGGTACGCAAGAACGAGCTACGCAGTTTGATGGACAGGTCCTTGGCCGGGCCGTCCTGCACCACGTAACGGATCTGGTTGAAGATCTCGCGCTCTTTACCTTCGCCGAAGCCTTGCGGGTTGGCGACGTTACGGGTGTTGATGTTGTCACCCACCACGTAGGCCAGCTTGTAGGTCAGGCCCGGAATGCCATAGGCACCGAAGTCCAGGCCGTAGCCCAGCTGCCAGGAGCGCTCGTCTTCGGCGTTGAAGTCGGACCAGTACGAGTTGGCCAGGTAGATGGTGGAACCACCGTCACCCACGCCACCGGCGTTCTGGTAGAAGCCGTAGTTGTAGCCCGTGCTGCCGGTGCTGCGCTGGTGAGCGAGGGTGAACGAGTGCGCACCGTACGCATAGGTGGCTGCAAGGCTCCAGATGGTGTTGGAGTCGCCGTTCAGGCCTGCGGCTTTTACGTACTTGTTGTTGATATCCGACTTGTAGCCGTTGAAGTCCAGGGTCAGGGACTGGTCGCTGGCGATCGGGAAGACGTAGTTCAAGCCCAGGTAGTGCTTCTTCATAACGTCTTCGTTGTCGGCGGTGTACAGCGAAGCGGTGAAGTTGTCGGTGAACTTGTAGCTGGCACCGAAGACGTTGATCGACTTCAGGCCACCACCATCACGGCGCTCGGCGCTCTTGCGCGCTTCCTGGGTGAAGCGACCAGCGTTCAGTTCCAGACCCTGGATCTCTTTGGAGGTGATCAGGGTACCGGTGAAGCTTTCTGGCAACAGACGTGCATCGTCGTACTGCAGCACTGGCAGTGCTGGCATCTGGTCACCGTACTTAAGCACGGTGTTGGAAATGCGGAATTTCACTGCAGCACCACCACGGGCCAGGTTGTGCGGCGAACTGGCGTTGCCTTCGGCATTGGTGGTTTCGTGCGGTTTGAAGAAGTCGACGCCGCCGCCACCGTTGTGACCTTTGCCGCCATCTAGGCGCACGGCGTACAGGCCAAATGCGTCAACACCGACGCCAACGGTGCCCTGGGTGAAGCCGGAGGAGAAGTTGGCAATGAACGCCTGGCCCCATTCGATCTGGTCGTCGGTGCCATGCTTCTTGTCACGGTTGATGTAGGCGTTACGCAGAAGGACGTTGGCGTGGCTGTCCTCAATGAAGCCCTTGCTGTCAGCCTGGTCATTGGCCTGAGCCTGGGTCGCGGCGATCATCGCCAGGGCGACCAGGCTGATCCTGGTTTTCAACATGTTGTTTTCCTTATTTCTTAATCAAAAACGCGCTGCAATATGACGCCAGGAACCAACGCCCCTTCGTAGGTTCGACGCTATGCGGATCCAGCCGGGCGGGCCTACCGGTAAGCTCACGGCGGCCCTCGGCAGCAGCCTGGCCAATACCATGGCCAGCAGGCGTTGGCCGAATCCTAGCCGCGCGCGATTACAAATGTCAAAAAGTCGTGAAATGCAGGTTTATATGACCAAAATTACCGGCCTATCTGGTGCATTTCCATGCAAGCTTGCGCTATCAGCAGATAATTTATCTTGTGTGGGAAATTGCCTTTTGATCGAACGGACAATTTCCTGAGGGCAGGGTCAGCAAGTCTCCGGAGCAAGATCGCCGCTCGACCATCGAAGCGCAGGCCGGCAGCACAATGGTCCGATGACGGTGTCCGACGGAGTATCGGACCCATGACTGGGATGATCGGGGGTATTGAGCAACATTGCCGACAAGACCTATTACAGCTCGGCGACCGGCGCGGCGCAGTTTGAAGTGGGGGGCCGCGTAGCCTGATAGTGACAGGTAGCTACAGCTTCTGATGTTTGTTGGCTGTACCTGCCTCTTCGCGGGCACGCCCGCTCCCACATGATCACCACATGTTTCAAAACCTGTGAAATATCTGTGGGAGCGGGCATGCCCGCGAAGAGGCAGGTACAGCTGCAATCAATCAGTGCCACACCGCCATCAGCGCCTGCATCTCTGCTTCGCTGATCAAACCTTGGGGGTATCGCCCGGCAAGCAGACGTCGTGGGTCGGTCGTCCTGACCCTGATGCTTCCATGGTGTTTCAACCACTTCGCCACAAGCCTGAGCGATTGGCGATCAACTGCCGATGGGCGCAAAGCCGACTCACTTGCTGCGTTCATGTCTACACGTACTCCCTGGCCCGTGAGTGGCTAATTTACGTAGTTATTGTTACAGATCCGAGGCGCGGCCTGGCCGTGCAACCTCGCTATCTGTTTGAAAAACAATACAAAACGTATGCCAGCTCGGCCTCCGGGCGTCGCCCGCGCAAAAAAAGGCCCGTCATACGACGGGCCTCTTTATTCATCACGCGTTCAGCGCTTGATCGGCGCCGGCTGCTGTTGGGTCAGGCAGTGAATGTTGCCGCCACCCAAAAGCAGCTCGCGGCCCGGGATCATCACCACCTCGTGGTCGGGGAAGATCCTTGCCAGGATCGCTCTGGCTTCGGCATCTGCCGGGTCGTCGAAGCTTGGGGCAATGATGCCACCGTTGACGATCAGGAAGTTCACGTACGAACCCGCCAGACGCACCGAAGGGTCACGTTCCTGGCTGCCGGCGACCTGGTCGACACCGGCGCACTCTTCGGCAGTGGCGAACAGCGGGCCCGGGATCGGCATCTTGTGCACGATGAACTCGCGGCCCTTGGCGTCGCGGGTGTTCTTCAGCACATCCATGGCCGCGTGGCAGCGCGCATAGTTGGGGTCGTTGGAATCATCGGTCCAGGCCAGTAACACTTCACCCGGGCGCACGTAACAGCAGAAATTGTCGACATGGCCGTCGGTTTCGTCGTTGTACAAGCCATCCGGCAGCCACACCACGGTGTCGACTGCCAAGTGATCGCGCAGCACCGCTTCGATCTGCTCGCGGCTCAGGTGCGGGTTGCGGTTGCGATTGAGCAGGCATTCCTCAGTGGTGATCACGGTGCCTTCACCGTCTACGTGGATCGAACCACCTTCAAGCACAAAGCCTTCGGTCTGGTAGCGCTGGCAGCGCTCCATTTCCAGCACCTTGGCGGCCAGTTCCTCGTCGCGGTTCCAGGGTGCGTACAGGCCACCATCAAAGCCGCCCCAGGCATTGAAGCCCCAATCTACACCGCGCACTTCGCCATGGTCGTTGATGACGAAGGTCGGGCCGGTGTCACGCACCCACGCATCGTCGTTGCTGATTTCAACCACACGAATGTTCGGCTGGTCGAGTTGGCGTCGAGCGTTTTCGTACTGGCCGGCGGAGACTGCGACGGTCACAGGTTCGAAACGGGCAATGGCCTTGGCCAGGGTTACGTGGGCAGCCTGCGCCGGCTTGCCGCCCAGGCGCCAGTTGTCCGGGCGCTCCGGCCAGACCATCCATACCTGAGTTTGCGGGGCCCACTCGGCGGGCATGTGGAAACCATCGGCACGGGGCGTGGAGTTGAGGGTTTTCATGGGTGACCTCTGTGATGGCCCTGAGCCGGGTGTGCTGGGGCGTTTGTCAATTTATAACCGATATATATCGATATTTAAAGCCTGGAATCCTAAGAATTTGCTGCCTCATGGCGAACTTAAATCGATAACAATCGGCAATCGTTAGGGCTGGTCTGGTTAAAGGAACTGCCTGCCGTCTACCATAGCCATCCCTTATGCATCCTGTTACAGCTACGCGCGGAAATTTCCGGCAAGGCCGACTAGGGTCAATACTTGAGCGACGGGCCAGCGAGCCGCTATGAACATCATCCCTACAGCAATACCTGAAGTACTGATCATCGAGCCAAAGGTGTTCGCTGACAGCCGTGGTTTCTTCTTCGAGGCATTCAATGCCCGTGAGTTCTCACAGCAAACCGGCGTGAACGTGGAGTTCGTTCAGGACAACCACTCGCGCTCCATCAAGGGCGTGCTCCGTGGGCTGCACTACCAGGTGGCAAACACCCAGGGCAAGCTGGTGCGCGTGGTGCACGGGGAAATCCGCGATATCGCCGTGGACGTGCGCAAAAGCTCGCCAACATTCGGCAAATGGGTCGCGGTGCACCTGTCGGCCGACAACCATCGCCAGCTGTGGATTCCACCTGGCTTCGCCCACGGTTTTGCGGTGATGAGTGAATCGGCCGAGTTCCTCTACAAGACCACCGACTACTACAACCCGGGTGCTGACCGCTGTATCCGCTGGGACGACCCCCAGCTGGACATCGACTGGGGGCTGCAGCAGCCACCGCTGTTATCGGACAAGGACAAGGTGGGCCTGACATTGGCAGAGGCGGAACTGCTGCCTTAACTAGCGCATAATTGCGTCAGACTTTTCTGGCGCATTTACGTGATGATTGCAAAACCCACGCCCCCACGCCGTCCCCGCTGGCGCAGCCTGGCCCTGCTGGCGCTGAGCCTGGCTCCATTGCTGTGGCCCCTGCATCACTTGGCCGAGCGCTATTACCAGGATGAGCTGGCCTCGCAGAACCGCCAGACACTCGACCTGTATGTCGCCAACCTGCTCGGCACCCTGCACCGCTACGAGACCTTGCCGCAAATTCTCGGCGACCTACCGGCGCTGCGTGGCGTGCTGGCCGACCCGTTCCGCCTGGAAGCGGTGACCAACGCCAACCGCCTGCTCAAGGACATCGTGCAACAGACCGGTGCCGAGGTGATGTACCTGATGGACGTCAGCGGCAACACTTTGGCCGCCTCGAACTGGGACAAGCACGACACCTTCGTCGGGCGAAACTTCGCCTTCCGCCCCTACTTCAACGAAGCCATGGCCGGCCATCTGGGCCGCTTCTTCGGCCAGGGCACCACCTCGGCCAAGCGCGGCTACTTCTTTGCCGCGGCCGTGCGGGACCGCGAGCGGATCGTCGGTGTGCTGGTGGTCAAGGTCGATCTCGACCACACCGAAACCCTGTGGGGCCGTACACCCGAGCAGCTGTTGCTGACCGATCACAATGGCGTGGTCATCCTGACGTCGCGGCCCGACTGGCGCTTCCGTGCTACCCGCACGCTGACCGACGCCGAGCGCCAGGCCATCATCGCCATCCAGCCCTATCCGACCCAGGCCCCACAGCCACTGGTTCTCAACCCGCAGGCCTGGATCACACAGACCCGCGACATCAAGGAAACCGGCTGGCAAGTCAGCATCCTCGCCCCGCGCACGCTGGTTGATCGCTCGGTGCAGACGGTAATGGCCATAGGTGCCGGTACGCTGTTGGTACTGATGCTGCTGGCCGGTCTGGTGATGCAACGGCGGCGCCATTACATCGACCGCATCGACTTCGAAGCCCGTGGCCGCCAGGAACTGGAAAAGCGCGTGGCCGAACGTACCGCCGACCTTGAAGGCCTGAACACCCGCCTGAAAAATGCCGTGCTGGAGCGCGAAAACGCTCAGCAGGAGGCAGTGCGTGCGCAGGACGAACTGGTGCAGGCCGGCAAGCTGTCGGTGCTCGGCACCATGTCGGCCAGTATCAGCCATGAGCTGAACCAGCCTCTGGCCGCCATCCGCAGCTACGCGGAGAACGCCGAGATCCTGCTCGACCACCAACGTACCGAAGACGCCCGCGGCAACCTCAAGCTGATCGGCGAACTGACAGGGCGCATGGCCTCGATCATTGCCCACTTGCGTGCCTTCGCCCGTCGTGACCGCCATGCCCCAGAGAGCGTGGCCCTGCAGCCGGCCCTGGACGATGCCCTGGCGCTGCTGGCCAAGCGCCGCCGGGCGATGGCCGTAGAGCTGATACGCGACCTGCCGGAAGCTACCTTGTGGGTACAGGCCGGCGAGACCCGCTTGCGCCAAGTGCTAGGCAACCTGCTGGCCAATGCCCTCGACGCCCTGACCGAAAAAGCCAATCCGCGCCGCCTGTGGCTAAGTGCCGAGCAGCGTGATGACTGCGTCTACCTGTACATCCGTGACAATGGCCCCGGTTTCAGCCGCCAGGCTCTGGAGCATGCCAAGGAGCCGTTCTTCACCACCAAGACCCGTACACAGGGCCTGGGCCTGGGCCTGGCCATCTGTGAAAGCCTGATGCGCGCCCTGGGCGGTGAACTGCTGCTGGCCAACCACCCGGAAGGTGGCGCAATGCTGACCCTCCAGCTGCGTGTGGCCGCGTCTGGCGCTACTTTGCCCAATTCGGAGGACCCCTCGGCATGACCACCGAGACACTGATCGACAGCCGAGCCCAGGTCATCCTGGTGGACGATGACCCCCACCTGCGCCAAGCCTTGAGCCAGACCCTGGACCTGGCCGGGCTCAAGGTAGTCGCCCTGGCCGAAGCTCAAGGCCTGGCCGAGCGTATCGAGGCCGACTGGCCAGGCGTGGTGGTCAGCGACATCCGCATGCCGGGCATCGATGGCCTGCAGTTGCTGGAACAACTGCACGGCCGTGACAGCGAGCTGCCGGTGCTGCTGATTACCGGCCATGGCGATGTGCCGCTGGCGGTGCAGGCGATGCGCGCCGGGGCTTATGACTTCCTGGAAAAACCCTTTGCCACAGACGCCCTGCTCGACAGCGTACGCCGCGCCCTGGCCTTGCGCCGGCTGGTGCTGGACAACCGTAGCCTGCGTCTGGCTCTGAGCGACCGCCAGCAACTGGCAACCCGCCTGGTCGGCCATTCACCGGCCATGCTGCGCCTGCGCGAGCAGATCGGCGCCTTGGCCGGCACCCGTGCCGATGTGTTGATTCTGGGTGAGACCGGCGCTGGCAAAGAGGTGGTGGCTCGCGCCCTTCACGACCTGTCCAGTCGCAGCGAAGGGCCGTTCGTGGCGATCAACGCCGGCGCGCTGGCCGAGTCGGTGGTCGAGAGCGAGCTGTTCGGCCACGAGCCCGGTGCGTTTACCGGCGCGCAGAAGCGCCGTATCGGCAAGTTCGAATTTGCCAACGGCGGCACGCTGTTCCTCGACGAAATCGAGAGCATGAGCCTGGATGTGCAAGTGAAGTTGCTGCGCATGCTGCAGGAGCGGGTTGTCGAACGCCTGGGCGGCAACCAGTTGATCCCGCTGGATATCCGCATCATAGCCGCCACCAAGGAAGACCTGCGTCAGTCTGCCGACCAAGGGCGATTCCGCGCGGACCTGTATTACCGCCTGAACGTGGCGCCGCTGCGTATTCCGCCACTGCGCGAACGCGGGGACGACATATTGGTGTTGTTCCAGCATTTCGCCGATGCTGCCAGCCAACGCCATGGCCTGTCGCCGCATGCGCTGCAGCCAGCGCAACGCGCCCTGCTGCTGCGTCATGACTGGCCAGGTAACGTCCGCGAGCTACAGAACGCCGCCGAGCGTTTCGCCCTTGGCCTGGAACTGGCACTGGATGGCCAGGCACCCTCGGCAGCAGCACCGGCAGCTCCCATGCTGAGCGGCAACCTCAGCGAGCAGGTCGAGCAGTTCGAACGTTCGCTGATCGCTGCCGAACTGGCCCAGCCACACAGCTCCATGCGGAGCCTGGCCGAAGCACTGGGTATCCCCCGCAAAACCCTGCATGACAAGCTGCGCAAGCACGGCTTGAACTTCGACGGCGGTAGCGGCGGGCATGATGATCAAGAGGACAACCGTTAATGAGCACCGATAGTCAGTACCTGCAGTCCGTACTGCACAGCGACATCCCCCTGACCCGCGAAATGGGCCTGGAAGTGATCGATTGGCAGCAGCACACCCTGCGCCTGCAACTGCCGCTGGCGGCCAACGTCAACCACAAAAGCACCATGTTCGGTGGCAGCCTGTACTGCGCAGCAGTGCTGGTGGGTTGGGGCTGGCTGCACCTGCGCCTGCGTGAGCTGGGGATCGATGACGGGCACATCGTTATCCAGGAAGGGCAGATCAGCTACCCGTTGCCAGTGACCGGTACGGCAGTGGCGCGTTGTGCAGCGCCCGACGAAAAGACCTGGGAGCGATTCCTGGCCCTGTACCAGCGGCGTGGGCGGGCACGGTTGACGTTGGAGACCACGGTGAGCAATGACGGCAGTGACGAGCCGGCGGTGAGGTTCAGCGGCCAGTACGTCTTGCACCGCTAGCCCAGCAGCCGCTGAAAGCAACCGCGCTGCACAAACCCCAAAGGCTGGCGCAAAACCTGTTGGAGCGGGCAGGCCCGCGAACACCGGCGAAGCCGGTGCCCCGCACCGCGGTGCATGCTTCCCGGGCTCGCCCGCTCCCACAGGGTAGGGTGAGACTCCGTCAAATCAGGTTCAGGAAGGCCTGGCGCCATGCAGCATTGGCGGGCAATGCCAGGAAATACGGGTTAAGCAACGACTCGCGCGGCGGATACCGGAATGGCAAGCCATCCAGCCCGATCACCTCGCCGCAGGCCCCTTCCACCACGCCCTGCGCCGCTGCAGTATCCCACTGCGAAGTCGGCGCCAGGCGCGGATAACAATCGGCGCTGCCCTCGGCCAACAGGCAGAACTTCAACGAGCTGCCGATATTTGCCAGCTCCAGCTCTCCCACCGCAGCCCCAAGCCCGGACAACAGCGCTTCCTGTTCCGCGCTGGAGTGCCGACGGCTGGCAACCACGGTAAAACGCTCGCCCTCCGGTGGTGCGATGCGTACCTGGATCGGTTGGGCGGCCTCGCCAGCATCAGCACGCCAGGCACCCAGGCCGCGCCCACCGAAGTAGCAGCGCCCATTGGTCGGCATCGACACTACGCCAAACACCACTTCGCCGTTCTCGACCAGGGCGATGTTGACTGTGAATTCCTCACTGCCAGCAATGAACTCCTTGGTGCCATCCAGCGGGTCGACCAGCCACCAGCGGCTCCAGCGTTGGCGCTCGGCCAGCGGAATATTGCAGTCCTCTTCGGACAGCACCGGAATCTGTGGCGCCAGCGCCAGCAGGCCATCGGCAATTACCCGGTGTGCCGCCAGGTCGGCGGCGGTAACCGGCGAATCGTCGGCCTTGCTGGTCACCGCGACATCGGCGCGCCAGAATGGCAGGATTGCCTCGCCTGCCGTCAGCGCCAGCTTGACCACTTCGTGCATCAGTTGCAGGTCGTTCATAGCTCCAGCAGCCCCCGCTGAATCAGCAGGTCACGGGCCAGGTACAGCGCCGCCAAGGCGCGCCCCTCGGTGAACTGCGGATGCATGGCCAAGGCCGACAATTCACGCAGGTTGACCTTGTCGACCCGCATCGGCTCGGGCTCATCGCCTTCCAGGCGCTCTTCGTACAGGTCGCTGGCCAGCACCACCTGAATCTTCTGGCTCATGTAGCCCGGTGACAACGACAGTTCCGTCAGGTGCTCCAACTGGCGCGCGCCAAAACCGGCTTCTTCCTTGAGCTCCCGGTCGGCTGCCGCCAGCACGTCTTCGCCCGGCTCGATCAGGCCCTTGGGCAACGACAGCTCGTATTCATCCGTGCCCCCGCAGTATTCCTCCACCAGCACGGCGTGCTCGGCGTCGAGCATGGCCACGATCATCACCGCGCCGTAGCCGTTACCCCGGCCCACCAGGCGCTCATAGGTGCGCTCGGCGCCATTGCTGAAGCGCAACTGTACGGCTTCGACGCGGAACAGCCGGCTGCTGGCGACAATTTCGCGGCTGAGTACGGTGGGTTTCTGGCGCATGGGGCGGCTCCTTGGCGTGAACGGGTTACTATACCGTGGCTTGCCGACTGATCGAGAGTTTCCCATGCCTGTTCTTCCCTGGTCTGCCATCGATACCGTCCTGCTGGACATGGATGGCACCCTGCTCGACCTGCATTACGACAACCGCTTCTGGCTGGACCACCTGCCTCAGCGCTATGCCGAGCTGCACGGTGTAAGCCGGGCCATGGCGGAAATGGAGCTGCAACCGCTGTTCGAACGCAATGCCGGCACATTGAACTGGTACTGCCTGGACTTCTGGAGCCGCGAGCTACGCCTGCCCATTCGCGAGCTGAAGCGGGAAATTGCCGACCTGATTGCCCTGCGCCCGGATGCCGATACCTTCCTGGCGGCGATTCGCCAGGCCGGCAAGCGTGTAGTGATGATCACCAATGCCCACCGAGACTCGCTGTCGCTGAAGCTGGAACGGGTGGAGCTGGCACCGTACTTCGAGCGGCTGATCAGCTCGCATGACTATGGCTACCCGAAAGAAAGCCCGCAGTTCTGGGATGCCTTGCAGGCGGATATCGGCTTCGAGCCGGGGCGCAGCCTGTTCATCGACGACACGCTGGCGATTCTGCGCAGTGCACGGCGTTTTGGTGTGGGGCACTTGCTGGCGGTGCGCCAGCCCGATAGCCAGGCACAACCACGAGATACCGAAGAGTTTGCAGCGGTCGAGGATTACCGGGCGTTACTGGAAGGCCTGTGAGGCCCCATTCGCGGGCATGCCCGCTTCCCACATTCACTGCTGGCGCTGTAGCTGTGGGAGCGGGCGCGCCCGCGAAGAGGCCTGCACAGACTTTAGCGATCAGTCAGGAATACGCAGCACCTGCCCTGGATAGATCTTGTCCGGGTGCTTGAGCATCGGCTTGTTGGCCTCGAAAATCTTGTTGTACTGGCCGGCATTGCCATACACGACCATGGCAATGGCTGAAAGTGTGTCGCCCGATTTCACAGTGACGAACCTTGCCGCCTGGACTATCGGCCCGGTCACGGTGATCTGGTCCTCGACACTGGCCACGCCACTGATGTTGCCTGCCGCCAGAATGATCTTCTCCTTCTCTTCCTGGCTGGCCACTTCACCCTTGAGGATGATCTTGTCTCCTTCTACAGTGGCGCTAATGTTCGGGTTGCCCAGGCCGACAGCTTCCACGTGTTTCTTAAGCTGCTCTTCGGCATTGGCGTTGCCAGGGGTCAGCAGGTCGATCAACTTCTCGCCGGCTTCCTTCACGAAACTGAACAGGCTCATTGCGCTCTCCTTGTTGACGAAACCTCGGACACAGGAGTCTAGGCCAGCTTTACCACTCTCGCCCTGTGCGACCAATCGACGCGGTCTATCAAGGCATAGACCCTAGCGATTAGACGCCGCCGGCCCGCACGCCTAGGCTTGTGCTATCAGAAAGCCGCCGGTATTCAGCCCCGATGAACAGCAAGCCTCCGGTCTGCGCGGCCTCATCGCCTTTGTCCATGCCAGCCGCCAGCAACACCTACGATTACGTCCAGCTCAGCGATGCCAAACGCGACAGCACCCCGCTGGCCGAGGAAGTGGCCCTGGCCATTGTCTATAACGGCCTCAACCAGGCGGTGATGCTGGTAAGCCCTACCGATCTGGAAGACTTCGCCGTCGGTTTCAGTGTCGGCAGCGGCATTGTCGAAGGCACCGCAGAAATCTACGACCTCAAGCTTTCCGGCAGCGGCGCGGCAATGTACGCCGACCTGGAGATTTCCAGCCGGGCGTTCTGGAACCTGAAAAACCAGCGCCGCCAACTGGCCGGCACCAGTGGTTGCGGCCTGTGCGGGGTCGAAGCCCTGGAGCAGGCGCTGCCAGATCTGGCCGTGTTACCGGGTGCGCCCCTGCCCCCGGCCCAGTGGCTGGTCGGCCTGCGCGAGCGCATCGACGCCTTCCAGCCACTGGGCCAGCATTGCGGCGCCGTGCATGCAGCACTGTTCATGGACCGCCAAGGCGAACTGCTGCTTGGCCGCGAAGACATCGGCCGGCACAACGCCCTCGACAAACTGATCGGCGCCCTGCTGCGACAGCGCATCGACAGCCAGGGCGGCCTGGCGATCGTCACCAGTCGCTGCAGCCTGGAGCTGATCCAGAAGGTGCTGCGTGCCGGCATCCAGACCCTGGTCAGCCTGTCTGCGCCCACCGGCCTTGCCCTGCAATGGGCGCGCAAACACAACCTCAACCTTATCCACTTGCCCAAGCACAGTGCACCGCGGGTCTACAGCCCAGCGGCGGAGTCGTAACAGTCGTGACCTCGTACCAACCTCTTCCGAACAACGCCCCAACCTCCCCCCCTCGCTACAAGCCCTACCACGGCCCCGCCGGCGGTTGGGGCGCACTGCGTAGCGTGGCCAAGGCCTGGGTCGGCAGCGATAACGCGCTGAAGAACATTCGCGCCCTGCTCAAGACCAACCAGAGCGGCGGTTTCGACTGCCCCGGCTGCGCCTGGGGTGATTCGCCAGAAAGCGGCATGGTCAAGTTCTGCGAGAACGGCGCCAAGGCGGTGAACTGGGAAGCTACCAAGCGCCGTGTCGATGCTGCCTTTTTTGCCCGTTACAGTGTCACCTCGCTGCTGCAGCAGAGCGACTATTGGCTGGAGTACCAAGGGCGCCTGACCGAACCGATGGTCTACGACGCATCAAGCGACCGTTACCTGCCGATCAGCTGGGATGCCGCCTTCGCCCTGATCGCCCGCGAGCTGAACAAGCTGGCCAACCCTGACCAGGCCGAGTTCTATACCTCGGGACGTGCCAGCAACGAAGCGGCATACCTGTACCAACTGTTCGTGCGCGCCTACGGCACCAACAACTTCCCTGACTGCTCGAACATGTGCCATGAGGCCAGCGGCGTGGCATTGGGGCAAAGCGTCGGGGTCGGCAAGGGCACTGTCACCTTCGACGACTTCGAGCACGCCGACTCCATTTTTGTCTGGGGCCAGAACCCCGGCACCAACCATCCGCGCATGCTCGACCCATTGCGCGATGCGGTAAAACGTGGCGCCCAGGTGGTGTGCATCAACCCGCTCAAGGAGCGTGGTCTGGAGCGCTTCCAGCACCCCCAGAACCCACTGGAAATGCTGACCAACAGTGACCGCCCGACCAACACCGCTTTCTTCCGCCCAGCCCTGGGTGGCGACATGGCGATGCTGCGCGGCATGGCCAAGTTCGTCCTGCAATGGGAACGTGAAGCCCAGGCCAACGGCGAACCGGCCGTGTTCGATCACGCCTTCATCGCCGAACATGGCCATGGTGTCGACGAGTACCTGGCCGTGGTGGACGCCACGCCGTGGTCGCACATCCAGGCACAGTCCGGCCTCACCTTGGCCGACATCGAACTGGCCGCACGCATGTACTGCCGGGGCAAGCGGGTGATCATGTGCTGGGCGATGGGCATCACCCAACACCGTCATTCGGTGCCGACCATTCAGGAAATCGTCAACCTGCAGATGCTGCGCGGCAACATCGGCGCGCCCGGGGCCGGCCTGTGCCCGGTGCGCGGCCACAGCAACGTGCAGGGCGACCGCACCATGGGCATCAACGAGCGCCCGCCAGAGGCGCTGCTGGATGCCATCGAAAAGCGCTTTGGTTTCCCCGTGCCGCGGCGCAATGGCCACAATACCGTCGAAGCCATTCACGCGATGCTCGATGGCCGGGCCAAGGTTTTCATCGGTCTGGGCGGCAACTTCGCCCAGGCCACACCCGACACTGAGCGTACCGCCCAGGCGCTGCGCAACTGCGAGCTGACCGTGCACATCAGCACCAAGCTCAACCGTAGCCACCTGGTCCATGGCAAGCAGGCACTGATCCTGCCGTGCCTGGGCCGCACCGACATCGACCTGCAGGCCGACGGGCCGCAGGCAGTCACGGTGGAAGACTCGTTCAGCATGGTCCACGCCTCCAACGGCCAACTCAAGCCGCTGTCGACGCAAATGCGCTCGGAGCCTGCGGTGATCGCCGGCATTGCCGCCGCCACGCTGGGCAAACAACCGGTGGACTGGCACTGGCTGGTGGCCGACTACGACCGTATCCGCGACCTGATCGGCGATACCATTGCCGGATTCAGCGGCTTTAATCAGCGCCTGCGTCACCCGGGGGGCTTCTATCTGGGCAACAGCGCGGCCAGCCGCGAATGGGAAACCAGCACCGGCCGCGCCAACTTCAAGGCCAACCTGCTGCCCGACACGCTGCTTGACGAACGCGTACGCGCCAGCGGCCAGTTGCCAGACCTGATCATGCAGTCGATGCGCTCGCACGATCAGTACAACACCACTATCTACGGCCTGGACGACCGCTACCGCGGCGTGCGCGGCCAGCGCGAGGTGCTGTTCGCCAACGAAGCCGACATCATCCGCCTGGGCTTCCAGCCGGGACAGAAGGTCGACATCGTTTCGTTGTGGGGGGATGAGCATGTGCGCCGGGTGCAAGGCTTTACCCTGCTGGCCTTCGACATCCCTGCCGGGCAGGCGGCGGCGTATTACCCGGAGGTGAACCCGCTGGTGCCGCTGGAGAGCATTGGCGTTGGTAGCCATACGCCAACATCGAAGTTCATTGCCATCAAGCTGGAGCGCGCGCGCGACGACGGGCGCATCCTGTAAAAATGAAAAAAGCCCTGTTCCGTGGCGGCTCAGGGCTTTGTCATAAGGGTCTCAGACAGCCTGAAAACGATAAAGTTTCATAGTAAATACAGCTAGTTAGAGAATTGTGTACAACTCGTGTTACTCGTCGGATTTCCGTTGCCAGCCACGCCTCTTAGCCTCAAATTCGCCTCGTCATCCCTATGAGGCTCTCTCGATGAAGAAGTACTCCTCGATTCTGTTGTTGTCTTTCAGCTTGCTCAGCGGCGTTGCCATGGCAGGCGGCACCACCGAGGCCGGCATTGGCGGCGCACTGGGTGGGGTACTGGGTTCTGTCGTGGGCCAGTCCATTGGCGGTAGCACAGGTGGCGCGATCGGCGCAGGCCTGGGCGGCGCAGCCGGCAGTGCGGTAGGTGCCGACAAGCACCAGCGCGGTGAAGCAGCCATCGGTGGCGCATTGGGCGCCGCTGGCGGTAACGTGGTCGGCCGCTCTGTCGGCGGCACCACTGGTAGCTACATTGGCGCAGCAGCCGGCGGTGGCGCCGGTGGTGCACTGGGTAACTACATGGGCAACAAGGCCGACGAAGACGAGCGCCATGAGAATCGCCGCTACCGTCGCGACTACGACGGCCGTCGTCACTGGGACCGTGGCCACCACTACGGCCACCGCAAGCACAAGCGCCACTGGCGCGACTAACGCCTGAGGGCCCTGCCCCGGCAACAAAACCCCGCCCCTGCCAGCGGGGTTTTTTATGCCTGTCGCTCCAGCACAAGGCCGGACAGGATCACCTGCAGCGCCTCTGGCAACGCCACAGGCCGGCCGCTGGCGCGCTCGATGAACACCTGCACCACCGTGCCTGCCGCGCACGCGTCCGGCTCGCCCGGACGGTACAGCGCCAGCCGGTACTCAACCGTGCTGCCCGCCAGGCGCGTCACTCCCAGCCCCACCTCCAACAAGTCCGGGAAGCCCGGCAGCGCGTAAAAATCCGCAGCCGAACTGACCACGAAGGCGGCCAGTTCACCGTGTCGCAGATCCAGTTCGGCCTGCTCGACGAGAAATGCCTGTATCGCGGTTTCGAAGAAGCCGTGCACCGTTGCACCGGCGATGTGGCCGTTCAGGTCGTTGTCCTGGGGGCGGGTGAGGATCGGGTGGAAGTGGGAGAAGGCAGTGCGCTGAGGGGCTTCGGTCATCTGGCTGACTCTTGTCTTCGCAATGGATGCTGACAGTGAAACAGAAAAACCTGACTTTCGCTGCTTATGCGGGCCCCTTCGTGGGCAAACCGCTCCTGCAAACTACAAAAAAGCCGCCCTCTGGGGCGGCTTTCTCGTTGCGGCTGAGCTCAGCTTACAGCTGCGGGCCAGCGGCTTTGATGGCGTCGGAAACTTCGAACTTCTTGAAGTTTTCGATGAACAGCTTGGCCAGGCCTTTGGCAGCCTCGTCGTAGGCCGCTTTGTCAGCCCAGTTGGTGCGCGGGTTGAGCAGTTCGGTTTCAACGCCCGGAACGGCCTTCGGCACGTCCAGGTTGATGATGTCCAGGTGCTCAGTTTCGGCACCGACCAGTGCGCCGCTCTGGATCGCAGCGATCACGGCACGGGTGGTGGGGATGCTGAAGCGCTTGCCAACGCCGTAGCCACCACCAGTCCAGCCGGTGTTGACCAGGTAGACCTTGGAGTTGAAACCGTTGATGCGCTTGATCAGCAGCTCGGCGTACTCGCCAGCCGGACGCGGGAAGAACGGTGCGCCGAAGCAGGTGGAGAAGGTCGACTTGATGCCGCCGCCCGAGCCCATTTCAGTGGAACCGACCAGCGCGGTGTAACCGGACAGGAAGTGGTAGGCCGCCTGCTCGTTGTTCAGGATCGACACCGGTGGCAGAACACCTGTCAGGTCGCAGGTGAGGAAGATCACTGCGTTAGGCTCGCCGCCCAGGTTCGCTTCCGAACGCTTGGCAACGTGCTCCAGCGGGTAGGCCGCACGGCTGTTCTGGGTCAGGCTGACATCGGTGTAGTCAGCGTGCTTGTTGGCGTCGAGAACGACGTTTTCCAGTACTGCGCCGTGCTTGATGGCTTTCCAGATGACCGGTTCGTTCTTCTCGGACAGGTCGATGCACTTGGCGTAGCAGCCGCCTTCCATGTTGAAGACAACGCCTTCGCCCCAACCGTGCTCGTCGTCACCGATCAGGTAACGGCTTTCGTCAGCTGAAAGGGTGGTCTTGCCAGTGCCGGACAGGCCGAAGAACAAGGTCACATCGCCTTCTTCGCCGATGTTGGCCGCGCAGTGCATAGGCAGTACGTCGGCAGCCGGCAGCAGGAAGTTTTGCACCGAGAACATGGCTTTCTTCATTTCACCGGCGTAGCGCATGCCAGCGATCAGCACTTTCTTCTGGGCGAAGTTGATGATCACGCAACCATCGGAGTTGGTGCCATCACGCTCTGGTTCGCACACGAAGTTGGCGACGTTGAGGATCTGCCACTGGTCGCGGCCAGCCGGGTTGAACTGCTCCGGGTTGATGAACAGGCAACGACCGAACAGGTTCTGCCAGGCAGTCTGGGTGGTCATCTTCACCGGCAGGTAGTGCTCGGCTGCAGCCCCTACGTGAACATAGGAAACGAAGTGATCCTGTGCGTTGTTGAACGCCTCGACGCGAGCCCACAGGGCATCGAACTTGTCAGCCGGGAACTTGCGGTTGATCGGGCCCCAGGAAATGGCGTCTTGGGTGGAAGGTTCTTCGACGATGAAACGGTCAGCCGGCGAACGGCCAGTACGGTGACCAGTCTCCACGACCAGTGCGCCAGTATCGGCTAGTACGCCTTCACCGCGTTGCAGCGCTTCTTTTACCAGCTCATCGACGCTCAGGTCGGTGTACACGGTGTTGTTGGCTTGCGTCATGAGATACCCCATCCGGCCCGAGGCCGAGTGCTCCAAACGTTTTGTAGTTGTCTTGAAAAAACTACTACAGCGAAAAAAGTGGCCGGATTATGCCAGAAACGCCCAAAAAAAGTAGGCCCCTCCTGTCAGAACTGCGCTTTTGCGCAATTCGGCAGGAGATTGTCCTGTGCTTTAACGTTTCAGTGACGAGTTTCTGAGGCCACGTCAGTGCCGCCACCCGCAAACAGTTGCGCCACGTCGCTGGCATCGAAGAAGTAGCGCTCGTTGCAGAACTGGCAATCGATCTCTACCGTCCCGCCACACTCTTCGACCAGCGCCTTGGCGTCGTGCTCGCCCAGACTGACCAGCGCATTGCCGGAGCGTTCCCGCGAACAACTGCAATTGAAGCGCAGCGGCTGGATATCGAACAGGCGCACGGCATCTTCGTGGTACAGGCGGTGCAGCAGGGTTTCGTTGCCCTCTGTCCACTCTTCGGACTTGAGCGTCTTGGCCAGGGCCACTACGTGCTGCCAGCTGTCTTCGCGTTCTTCATCATCCGGCTGGCGATCACGCGGCAGTTGCTGCAGCAATAGCCCACGTGCCTTGCCGCCTTCGGCATTGAGCCAGAAACGGGTATTGAGCTGCTGTGACTGAACGAAGTAGTTGGTGAAACATTCCGACAGGTTGGCGCCATCGAGGTCGACGGTCCCCTGGTAGCGCTGGCCCTTGACCGGGTCGATGGTCAGGGTCAGGTGGCCGTCGGGCATCAGCTGCGACAGGGTGGCACCGGCCGGAATTTGGTCCGCTTCATAGCGGGCCATGCCGCGGATTTCGCGGTCGCTGGAACACTCCACCATCAGCAGCGGAATCGGCCCAGCCGAACGCGCCTGCAGAATCAGCAGGCCATCGAACTTCATCGCCCCCACCAGCAAGGCGGTGGCGGCCATCAACTCACCGAGCAGCACCTTGACCGGCTGGGGGTACTCATGACGCGCCAACACTGCGGCGTAGCTGTCATCGAGAGACACCCACTCGCCGCGCACATCGCGCTCGTCGAAGATGAAACGTTGGGTGAAATCGGTATCAGGCAATTCGCTCATAGGTTTTGGCTATCTGAAAATGATGACAAAATGGTTACAAGGGTTATCGCGAACCTGCGAGAGCCCATGACAGAGCGCTCACACGGCGCTCCGATTTCTGTTTGCAATAGAGGTATTTTATGGACAATCGACCACTGTTCCAAGCAAGGTGGTCCTGGGGGCCGCTGGCAGCCTGTACGCTGCTTCCCATCGCTCTACTGTGTTTCTGGTTATGGCCCATTGGCCAGATCCTGTGCCTGACTTTCGACGAATGGCTATTCCGCAGCCTGAACGCGCCGCTGGCCGATAACACCACCTGGCGCTACATCTGGACCATCGGCAGCCTGCGCCCGTTCGACATCGTCGTCGGCCTGATCCTGCTGGCTGTGCTCATTCGTGGTGACTGGGTGTTCAAGGCCGCTCAGGTTCGCCAGGCATTTTTCGGCTTTCTGGTCACGCTACTCCTCTTAGTGGTGATTCGCGCGCTGTTTTCCAAGTGGGTGGATGCAGCCGGGTGGCAACACAAGAGCCCATCGATGATCTTCGACGACGTCGTGCACCTGAGTGACTATTACCCGAACCTGGAGGCTGCCTGGGAACTCAAGGACCGTTCCAGCAAGAGTTTCCCGGGTGATCACGCCTCGGTGCTGCTGATCTGGGCGCTGTTCATGAGCGTGTTCAGCCGCGGCCTTTTGCAGTACCTGGTTGTCTGGGGGTTGGCGCTGCTGTTCATGCTGCCGCGCCTGGTAGCAGGTGCCCACTGGGGGCAGGACGACTACATCGGCGGCTTGCTGATGGCGGTGCTGGCGCTGGGCTGGAGCTACTACACGCCGCTGGCGGCCAAAGGCAGCGAGGCGTTGATGCGCTGGACAGCGCCGTTGTTCAAGCTGCTGTCCACGCTACCGCTGGTCGGGCGAATGGCGGTGCTCCGTTAGGTGCCTGGGGCTGCACGGCAGCCCCATTCAATCGTAACTTCCATGCAGCTGGTGGATCTGCCGACGCTGCTTCTTGGTCGGCCGGCCATCGGTGGTCACACCCATGGCCCCGGCCTTACGCATCTCAGCGGCCTGTTCACGGCGACGCACACTTTCTTCGGCTTCCTCGTACAACGTCTGCGCCTCCGGGGCACCACGACGCACCATCGACAGCGCCTTCACCACCACGGTGCGCTCATCGAACCCGGTACGCAGTACGAACTCGTCGCCCACCCGCGGCTCCTTGCCTGGCTTGCAACGCTCGCCCCGGCAATGCACCTTGCCACTCTCGATCGCCGCCTTGGCCAGCGCTCGGGTCTTGTAGAAGCGCGCCGCCCACAGCCATTTGTCCAGGCGAACCTTGTCGTCGTCTTCGGCTTTTTGTGCCATCCCGTTACCTCGGATTCTGTCTTTCATCGAACTGTACTACCTTCACATACGGATGCAAAAAGTCCCCGCCGTGCTTAAAGTTCACCACCTCATTCGCAGGGTGCGCTTCGTGAAGACATTTGACCATTTGACTGTGATCGGCCTGCGCGAGTGGGTCGCCTTGCCTGACCTCGGCGTGGCCGGGCTGCGCGCCAAGATCGACACCGGTGCCAGCACGTCGAGCCTGCATGCCACCGAGGTGGAACCCTTCGAGCGCGACGGCCAGCCCTGGGTTCGCTTCACTGCGCACCTGGGCTCGGTGGTGCAGTTGCGTCACCGCCGGTGCGAGGCACCGCTGGTGACCATGAAGACCATCAAGAGCTCCAACGGCCACGCCCAGACTCGCTACGTCATCCGCACGTCATTGGCGCTGGGTGATGGTGTGTGGGAGGTGGAGTTCACCCTGGCCTGCCGCAAGAGCATGCGCTACCGCCTGTTGCTTGGCTCCAAGGCCTTGATACACGGCCAGCTGGTGGTCAACCCCGGCCTGAAGTACGTACAAGACAAACCGGCCTTCCCGGCCACCCTTTCCCCTGTCACAGGTGCTGCATGAAGATCGCTGTGCTGTCGCGCAATCCGCGTCTGTATTCCACCCGCCGCCTGGTCGAAGCCGGTACCCAGCGTGGCCACGAAATGGTGGTGATCGATACCCTGCGGGCCTACATGAACATTGCCAGCCACAAGCCGCAGATCCACTACCGTGGCAAGCCGCTGGAAGGCTTCGATGCAGTGATCCCGCGCATAGGTGCTTCGGTTACGTTCTATGGCTGCGCGGTGCTGCGCCAGTTCGAAATGATGGGCGTATACCCGCTCAACGAGTCGGTCGCCATTGCCCGCTCGCGCGACAAGCTGCGCTCGTTGCAGCTGTTGTCGCGGCGCGGCATCGGCCTGCCGATCACTGGTTTCGCCCACTCGCCGGACGACATCCCCGACCTGATCCAGATGGTCAACGGTGCCCCGCTGGTGATCAAGGTACTGGAAGGCACCCAGGGCATTGGCGTGGTGTTGTGCGAAACCCCCCAGGCGGCCGAGTCGGTGATCGAAGCGTTCATGGGCCTCAAGCAGGACATCATGGTTCAGGAGTACATCAAGGAAGCCGGTGGCGCAGATATTCGATGCTTCGTGGTAGGCGATAAGGTAATTGCCTCAATGAAGCGTCAGGCAAAGCCGGGCGAGTTCCGCTCCAACCTGCATCGGGGTGGCGTCGCCAGCCTGATAAAAATCACCCCTGAAGAGCGCATCACCGCCATTCGGGCGGCCAAGGTGATGGGCTTGAGCGTGGCGGGTGTGGATATCCTGCGTTCCAACCACGGGCCGTTGGTGATGGAGGTAAACTCGTCGCCGGGGCTGGAGGGCATTGAAGTCACCACCGGCAAGAACGTCGCCGGGATGATCATCGAGCACCTGGAGAAGAATGGCGGGCCCAATCAGACCCGGACCAAGGGCAAAGGCTGATTCAAGCCTATACCGGCCTCTTCGCGGCTGAAGCCCCACAGGTACTGCACAAACCCTGTAGGGCTTTAGTCGCGAAGAGGCCGGTGAGCCTTACACAGCATTACGCGGCAGCAGCAGCCCCAGCGGCAACCTGACCCGCGCCTCGATCCCGCCGCCAGACCTGTTGCGCAACTCCACATTCCCGCCATGTTGCGCAGCAATCCGCTTGACGATCGCCAGCCCCAGCCCGGTGCCCTTGCCACCCCGCGCCCGGTCACCACGAATGAACGGGTTGAAGATGGTTTCCAGTTCCGACTCGTCGATACCGGTGCCGCGGTCCAGCACGCTGAGCACCACATACGGCGCACTCTCGTCACCCGACACATAGGCAGCCACCTCGACCCCCTTGCCAGCATGGTGCAGGGCGTTGCCGATCAGGTTGCCCAGCATGCGCTTGAGCGAAACCCGGCGCAGCGGGAACGGTGGAATCGGCTCCAGGCACAGGCGCACGCGCTCTTCTGGCTGGTTGTACGGAGCCACCACCTCACGCACCAGATCAGCAAGGTCGACCTCTTCCACCGGCTCGTCACGGCCATCGCGGATGAAGGCCAGGAACTGGTCGAGGATCGCGTCCATGTCCTCGATATCGCGAACCATGTCATCGCTCAGCTCGTTGTCGCTGTTCAGCAACGACAGCGACAGGCGCAGCCGCGTCAGTGGTGTGCGCAAGTCGTGGGAAACCCCGGCCAGCATCAGCTCGCGCTCACGCCCGGCCTGCTCGACATCCTCGGCCATCTGGTTGAACGCCTTGTACACCTCGGTCATCTCGCTGGGAGTATCGCTGATCGGCAGGCGCACACTGCGCCCCTGGCCAAGCTGGCGGGCGGCGAACACCAGGCGCTTGAGCGGCTGGTTCAACTGGCGCACAAAAATCCACGCCGAGGCGGTGGACAACAAACCAATGGCCAGGAACCAGCCCAGCACGTTCCAGATCTTCTGCCCGCGCAATGGGTGCGGGTACAGCGGCACCTTCAGCCAACCTGGGCCAAGGCTTGGCGCATTGACCCACAACGCCGGAGGCGCATGAATGCGCAACCGCACCTCGGTGTCTTCACCCAACTCGGCCTGCATCTGCCGTTGGTAGATTTCACTGTAAGGCCAATGCTGCTCACCTTCGGGCACACCCGAGCCGGTCACCCGGATAAGGCCTGCCGCCTCGGCGATCTTGTCGCGGTTTTCTTCGTCAGCGGCCCAATAGGCACGTAAGGTCAGCGCTACACCATGGCTGTACTGACGGTCGACCAGCACGTCCTCGTTCATCAGCAGGTAGACCAGGGTCAGCGCCTTGGAGAACAGAACGACGATCAACACCAGCCACAGGGTGCGGGCGAAGAAACTTTGCGGAAACCAGAGCGGTGTTTTCATCGACGTCCAGGCATCATTTTCCGGCGTTTCCGTCCGGTACGAACACGTAGCCCACGCCCCAGACGGTCTGGATGTAACGCGGCTTGGACGGGTCCGGCTCGATCATGCGACGCAGGCGCGAAATCTGCACGTCGATGGAGCGCTCCAGCGCATCCCATTCGCGGCCGCGCGCCAGGTTCATCAGTTTGTCGCGGGTCAACGGCTCGCGGGCGTGCATCACCAGGGCCTTGAGCACAGCGAACTCACCAGTGGTAAGCATGTGCACTTCGTCGCCACGCTTGAGCTCGCGAGTGGCCAGCGACAGCTCATAGTCACCGAAGGTGACCGACTCGTCTTCGCTGCCCGGCGCTCCCGGCACGCTCGGCGCCTGGCGGCGCAGCACAGCCTTGACCCGGGCCATCAGTTCGTCCGGGTTGAACGGTTTGCCCAGGTAGTCGTCGGCGCCCAGCTCCAGGCCCTTGATGCGGCTGAGCTCGTCGCCCTTGGCGGTCAGCATGATGATCGGGATCTGGTTGTTCTGCTGGCGCAGGCGCTTGCACGCGGACAGGCCGTCCTCACCTGGCAACATCAGGTCGAGCACCACCAGGTTGAACACCTCGCGCTGCAGCAGGCGGTCCATCTGCTCGGTGTTGGGCACTGCACGGGCACGGTAGCCCTTGCTGGTGAAGAAACGTTCCAGCAGGCTGCTCAGCCCCGGATCGTCGTCGACGATGAGAATCTTGTCACCTTCAGCGGTGTTTGGCGTGCCGGTCATGAATAACTCCTCTGATATCGCCGCGCATTATGGCGTAGCCATTGCTGCACGTTGCGTGAGCATTGTTAGCAGATTTTTCCCCCGGCGCCAGTTCCGGCTGGCCGGGCGCCATCACCGCAAGCCGTTTGCGATGGGTATAATGCGCGGCTTTCATCCAGCGCCGCCGGGCAAAAGGCCCACAGGCGACCCCCGTATTCACAAATGTCAGGTGGTTTACATGGACAGCATCAACAGCCGTATCGCCGAGGAACTGGGCGTACGCCCGCAGCAGGTCGAGGCGGCCGTGAGCCTGTTGGACGAAGGCTCGACCGTGCCCTTCATCGCCCGCTATCGCAAGGAAGTGACCGGTAGCCTTGACGACACTCAGTTGCGCCACCTGGAAGAGCGCCTGCGTTACCTGCGCGAACTCGACGAGCGCCGCGCCAGCATCCTTTCCAGCATCGAGGAACAGGGCAAGCTGACCCCGGAACTGGCCCGCGAGATCAAGCTGGCCGACACCAAGACCCGCCTCGAAGACCTGTACCTGCCGTACAAGCAGAAGCGCCGCACCAAGGGCCAGATCGCCCTGGAAGCCGGCCTTGGCGAACTGGCCGATGGCCTGTTCAACGACCCGACCCTGGCCCCGGAAAGCGAAGCCGCACGCTTCGTCAACGCCGAAAAGGGCGTGGCCGACGTCAAGGCCGCGCTGGAAGGCGCCAAGTACATCCTGATGGAGCGCTTTGCCGAAGACGCCGCCCTGCTCGACAAGCTGCGCAGCTACCTCAAGCAGGAGGCCGTGCTCAGCGCCCGCGTCGTGGCTGGCAAGGAAGAAGAAGGTGCCAAGTTCCGCGACTACTTCGCTCATGACGAGCTGCTGCGTACTGCGCCGTCGCACCGTGCCCTGGCGATCTTCCGCGGGCGCAACGAAGGCGTGTTGAGCGTCTCGCTGAAGGTAGGCGAAGAACTGCCCGGCACCCTGCACCCGTGCGAGCTGATGATCGGCAACCAAGTCGGTATCGAAAACCGCAGCCGACCGGCCGACAAGTGGCTGGGTGAAGTGGTGCGCTGGACCTGGAAGGTCAAGCTGTACACCCACCTGGAAACCGATCTGTTCGGCGAGCTGCGCGACAATGCCGAAGGCGAGGCGATCAACGTGTTCGCCCACAACCTGCACGACCTGTTGCTGGCCGCACCGGCCGGCCCGCGCGCCACCCTGGGCTTCGACCCGGGCCTGCGCACCGGCTGCAAGATCGCCGTGGTCGACGCAACCGGCAAGCTGCTGGACCACACCACGGTCTACCCGCACGCGCCGAAGAACGACTGGGACCGCACCATTTCCATCATGGCCGCACTGTGCGCCAAACACTCGGTGGAACTGATCGCCATCGGCAACGGCACCGCCAGCCGCGAAAGCGACAAGCTGGTGGCCGAGCTGGTCAAGAAATATCCAGCCCTGAAAATCACCAAGATCATGGTCTCCGAAGCCGGTGCTTCGGTGTACTCGGCATCGGAACTGGCCGCCCGCGAGTTCCCGGACCTGGACGTGTCGATACGCGGCGCCGTGTCGATCGCCCGTCGCCTGCAGGATCCGCTGGCCGAACTGGTGAAGATCGACCCGAAATCCATTGGTGTCGGCCAGTACCAGCACGACGTCTCCCAGCTGAAACTGGCACGTGGCCTGGACGCGGTAGTCGAGGACTGTGTGAACGCCGTGGGCGTGGACGTGAACACCGCTTCGGTGGCGCTGCTGACACGCATCTCCGGCCTCAATGCCACGCTGGCACAGAACATCGTCGCCCACCGCGATGCCAATGGTCCGTTTGCCACCCGTGCAGCGCTGAAAAAGGTCAGCCGCCTGGGTGAGAAAACCTTCGAGCAGGCCGCCGGCTTCCTGCGCGTGATGAACGGCGACAACCCGCTGGACGCCTCTGCGGTGCACCCTGAGGCTTACCCGCTGGTGCAGCGCATTGCCGCCGATACCGACCGCGACATCCGCTCGCTGATTGGTGACAGCAGCTTCCTCAAGCGCCTGGACCCGAAAAAGTTCACCGACGAGACCTTCGGCCTGCCAACCGTCACCGACATTCTGCAAGAGCTGGACAAGCCCGGCCGCGACCCACGTCCGGAATTCAAGACCGCCACCTTCCAGGACGGCGTCGAAGACCTCAAGGACCTGGAACCGGGCATGATCCTCGAAGGCGTGGTGACCAACGTTACCAACTTCGGTGCCTTCGTCGACATCGGTGTGCACCAGGACGGCCTGGTGCATATCTCGGCGCTGTCGGAGAAGTTCGTCAAAGACCCGCGTGAAGCGGTCAAGGCCGGCGATGTGGTCAAGGTGAAGGTCATGGAAGTGGACATCCCGCGCAAGCGCGTCGGCCTGTCCATGCGCATGAGCGACACCCCGGGCGAGAAGGTCGAAGGCAACCGCGGTGGCAACCGTGGCAATGGCGGCAATCGCCAGCAGCAGGCACCGCGTCAGCGCGAAACCGCCACTGCCGCCCCGGCCAACAACGCCATGGCAGCCCTGTTCGCCAACGCAAAGCAGTTGAAGAAGAAGTAATGGACGTACCACGTGAATACGTCGAAAGCGCCTTCAGCCAGCTTCTGGGCTGCCGCCTGCAACACCTGGACACCGGTGTTGCCGAGGTAGCCCTGGCGCTCGAGCCACATTTGCGCAACCGTGGCCAGAAGCTGCACGGCGGGGCGATCTTCAGCCTGGTGGATATCGCCATGGGCCTGGCCTGCTCGGCCAGCCATGGCTTTGACCAGCAAAGCGTCACCATCGAGTGCAAGATCAACTACATGCGTGCCGTCAGCGACGGCGAAGTGCTGTGTACCGCCCGCGTGCTGCACGCCGGGCGGCGCACGCTGGTGGTCGACGCCGACGTAGTCCAGGGCGACAAGCTGGTGGCCAAAGCGCAAGGAACCTTCGCGGTTCTCTAGCTCACCAAGCAGTATCTGCGGTATTTTCAGCAGTGCGCTGGCACTGCTGGAACCGCGTAAACCAGGCGACAACGCCAGTTCCTTTCTTCCTACCCTTGTAGACCGTTATCTCTACCCCCATATTGGGGCGACTGACGCGTGAAGGAATACATCTTGAGCGACCTCCTCAACCGCCGCCTGAGCCTGCTCGGCGCCAATCTCCCCCTGCTCAAGCAGTGCCTGCACGGTATTGAGCGCGAATGCCTGCGCGTGACCGACGAAGGTCGCCTGGCCCAGACCCCGCATCCGGAAGCTCTGGGATCGGCGCTGACCAACGAGCAGATCACCACCGATTATTCAGAGTCGCTGCTGGAGTTCATCACCCCGGCGCTGGCCGACCCGGCCAAGGTGCTCGAAAGCCTCGAAGAGACCCACCGTTTCGTCTACAGCAAGCTGGGCGACGAATACCTGTGGAGCCCGTCGATGCCGTGCACGCTGCCGGCCGAGGAGGACATCCCGATCGCCGAGTACGGCAGCTCGAACATCGGCAAGCTCAAACACGTCTACCGCAAGGGCCTGGCCCTGCGTTACGGCCGTACCATGCAGTGTATTGCCGGTATCCATTACAACTTCTCGCTGCCCGAAGCGCTTTGGCCATTGCTGCGCGAAGACGAAGGCAGTACGGAAAATGACCGCGACTACCAGTCGTCGGCCTACATCGCGCTGATTCGTAACTTCCGCCGCTACAGCTGGCTGCTGATGTACCTGTTCGGCGCCTCGCCGGCACTGGACAAAGGCTTCCTGCGTGGCCGCCCGCACCAGCTTGAAGAGCTGGATGCCGAAACCCTGTTCCTGCCCTACGCCACCAGCCTGCGCATGAGCGACCTGGGTTACCAGAGCAACGCCCAGGCCGGTCTTACGCCCTGCTACAACAACCTGGCCAGCTACACCGACAGCCTGCGCAAGGCCGTTGGCACGCCCTACCCGCCGTACGTTGAAGTCGGCACGCATGTGGATGGCGAGTGGGTTCAGCTGAACACCAATATTCTGCAGATCGAAAACGAGTACTACTCGAACATTCGCCCCAAGCGGGTCACCTACTCCGGCGAACGGCCGATCCAGGCCCTGACTTCGCGCGGTGTGCAGTATGTGGAAGTGCGTTGCCTGGACATCAATCCGTTCCTGCCGGTTGGTATCGACCTGACCGAGGCGCGCTTCCTCGACGCATTCCTGCTGTTCTGCGCGCTGGAAGACAGCCCGCAACTGGACAACGGCGAATGCGGCCAGTGCACCAGCAACTTCCTGACTGTGGTCAAGGAAGGTCGTCGTCCGGGCCTGGAGTTGCACCGCAATGGCCAGCCGATCAGCCTGAAGGACTGGGCCAGCGAGCTGATCGAGCGTATCCGCGAGTTGGCCAACCTGCTCGATCAGGCGCAGGGCTCTGATGAGCACGCCAAGGCCCTGGATGCCCAGCAGGCCAAGGTCGACGACACCTCACTGACCCCATCGGCCCAGGTGCTGGCACGCATGACCGAGCATGACGAGAGCTTCGTCCAGTTCTCGCTGCGCCAGAGCCGTGTACACGCCGAGACTTTCCGCGAACAACCACTGAGCAACGAAAAACAGCAGGAATTCGAGACGCTGGCCCGCGAGTCGCTCGCCAGGCAGTCCGAGCTGGAACAGGAAGAAGTCGGCGACTTCGACCTGTTCGTCGGTGCCTACCAGGCCAGCATCCTGGCAATCAGCAGTTGATGAACCGCACCACCACCCCGCGCAAACCGCGTGCCAGCAGCCAGGCCAGGATCGAGGCGATCCTGGCGGCTGCGCGTGAGCTGTTGGCCGAGCAAGGGGTGGCGGCGCTTTCTATCTACAGCGTGGCCGAGCGGGCGCAGATTCCACCGTCGTCGGTGTATCACTTCTTCGCCAGTGTGCCGGCCTTGCTGGAGGCGCTTACTGCGGATGTACACCGGGCGTTTCGCGAAGCCCTGAGCGCACCGATCGACAGCAGCGCGTTCAGCACCTGGCACGAGCTGTCACGGCTGATCGAAGAACGCATGCTTGATATCTATAACGAGGATGCGGCAGCGCGGCAGTTGATCCTGGCGCAGCATGGCCTGAGCGAGGTGGTGCAGGCCGACCGGCAGCACGACATGGAACTGGGCAACTTGATGCACAAGTTGTTCGACCAGCATTTTCACCTGCCGGTGATGCCACTGGATGTGGATGTGTTTGCCCTGGGCATGGAATTGAGCGACCGGGTGTATGCACGGTCGGTGCAGTTGCACGAGGCGATCACCCCGCGCATGGCCGAGGAAGGCAAGCGTGTATTCGAGGCGTATCTGGGGTTGTATCTGCCGCCGTTTCTGGCCAAGCGTTCCAGCTGAGAAATCTGGGGCCGCTTGGCGGCCCTTCGCGGGCACGCCCGCTCCCACAGAGCCCGCGCATACCCTGGAGCTTGCGAAGTACCTGTGGGAGCGGGCGTGCCCGCGAAGGCTGCAAAGCAGCCCCATTATCGAGCAGCAGCATCACAGCTTGGCAATAGACACTTCAGTCGACTTTACGAAGGCAATCACTTCGCTGCCCACCTGCAGCTCCAGCTCACGCACGGAACGGGTGGTAATCACCGAAGTGACGATACCCGAAGCCGTCTGCACGTCGATTTCCGACAGTACCGGGCCTTCGAGGATTTCTTTCACAGTACCTTTGAACTGGTTGCGAACATTGATGGCTTTGATAGTCATGGTTTGCTTCCTTTTGGCTTTTGGGATTCAGTGCGCCCAGCGCAGTTGCGTGGGCAAAGGGGCTACAGGATCCGGCTCGGGCGCAGTGCCCGGGGTGGACAGAACACGGTTGAGCACTTCGCTTTCCAGCGCGGCCAGACGGTGCGAACCACGCGCCCGGGGCCGTGCCAGGTCAACAGTGAGGTCGAGCCCGACCTCGCCGTCCTCAATCAGGATCACCCGGTCAGCCACGGCAACCGCCTCGCTGACGTCGTGGGTGACCAGCAGCACAGTGAAGCCGTGCTGACGCCACAGGCGTTCGATCAGTTGCTGCATCTCGATGCGGGTCAATGCATCCAGCGCCCCCAGTGGCTCGTCCAGCAGCAGCAGACGGGGCTGGTGAATCAAGGCTCGGGCCAAAGCCACGCGCTGCTTCTGGCCTCCCGAGAGCGCTGCCGGCCATTCGTTGGCGCGGTCGGCCAGGCCAACCGCATCCAAGGCCTCCAGCGCACGCTGTCGCCAGTCACCAGACAGCCCAAGGCCAACGTTGTCGATCACCTTCTTCCACGGCAGCAGCCGCGCGTCCTGGAACATCAGGCGGGTTTCTTCACGGGCCTCTTCCAGCGGCGCGGCACCAGCCAGTAGTTGCCCGGCGGTGGGCTGGTCCAGCCCGGCCAGCAGCCGCAGCAAAGTGCTCTTGCCGCAGCCGCTGCGGCCGACAATGGCCACGAACTGGCCGGCCGGAATGTGCAGGTCGATACCCTTCAGAACTTCGCGTTGACCAAAAGTCTTGCGCAGGCCCTTGGAGGCCAGCGGGGTGCCACGCAGCAGGCGTGGTGGCTGTTCCTTGAGCACGGTCATGCGCCCTCCTTCCTGGCAACTTGATAGGCCGGGTGCCAGCGCAACCACACGCGCTCCAGGCCCCGGGCCGCAAGGTCGGCAAGCTTGCCGAGTACGGCATACAGGACGATGGCCAGCACTACCACGTCGGTTTGAAGAAATTCGCGAGCATTCATTGCCAGGTAACCGATGCCAGCGTTGGCCGAAATGGTTTCGGCAACAATCAGCGTCAGCCACATGAAGCCCAAGGCGAAACGCACGCCCACCAGGATCGAAGGCAGCGCCCCCGGCAGGATCACCTGGCGGAACAGGCCGAAGCCGGACAAGCCGTAACTGCGCGCCATTTCCACCAACGCTGGGTCAACGTTGCGAATGCCGTGGTAGGTGTTCAGGTAGATCGGGAACAACGTGCCCAGCGCGACCAGAAAGATCTTTGCCGACTCGTCGATACCGAACCACAGAATCACCAGCGGTATGAGCGCAAGGTGCGGCACGTTGCGGATCATCTGTACCGAGCTGTCGAGCAGACGTTCACCCCAATTCGACAAGCCGGTGATGAAGCCCAGTACCAGGCCGATGCTGCCGCCGATGACAAAGCCCAGGCCTGCACGCCAACCGCTGATGGCCAGGTGGGTCCAGATTTCGCCGCTGCGCACCAGCTCGACGCCAGCGCTTACCACTGCGCTAGGTGCCGGCAGGATACGCGTCGACAGCCAGCCAGCGCTGACGGCCAACTGCCATATTGCCAACAGCAGCACCGGCAGCGCCCACGGCGCCAGGCGCTGGGTCAGGTTGGAGGAAGTTGCACGACTCATGGCCAGGCCCTCAGCTCTGCGACACAGATTTGGGCAGGATGTCGTTTGCCACCATCTCGCCGAACGGGCTTACGTAGCCGCCGGCCTGCGGGTGCTCAGGGCGTTGCACATCGAGGTGCGGGAACAGCAGTTCAGCCACGCGATAAGACTCTTCCAGGTGTGGATAACCCGAGAAGATGAAGGTATCGATACCCAAGTCGGCATATTCCTTAACCCGTGCTGCCACGGTGGGGCCATCGCCCACCAGTGCGGTGCCCGCCCCGCCACGTACCAGGCCAACACCTGCCCACAGGTTGGGGCTGACCTCCAGGTTGTCGCGGTTGCCGCCGTGCAGGGCAGCCATGCGTTGCTGGCCCACCGAATCGAAACGCGCCAGCGAGGCCTGGGCGCGGGAGATGGTGTCATCGTCCAGGTGCGAGATCAGGCGCTCGGCGGCGGCCCAAGCCTCTTCGTTGGTTTCCCGCACGATCACATGCAGGCGAATACCGAAGCGGACTTCGCGCCCCTGAGCCGCTGCTTTTTCGCGCACCTGAGCAATCTTCTCGGCAACGGCTGCCGGTGGCTCGCCCCAGGTCAGGTACAGCTCGACCTGTTCGGCCGCCAGGTCCTGAGCGGCCTCGGAGGAGCCGCCGAAATACAGCGGTGGGCGTGGTTGCTGAATCGGCGGGTAGAGCAGCTTGGCGCCCTTTACCTGGATGTGCTTACCGTCGTAATCGACGTTTTCCCCTTCCAGCACCTTGCGCCAGATACGAGTGAACTCGACCGAAGCTTCGTAGCGCGCCTGGTGGTTCAGGTGCAGGCCGTCACCCGCCAGCTCGTCCGGGTCACCACCGGTCACCAGGTTGAATAGCGCACGGCCATTGGACAAGCGATCGAGGGTGGCTGCCTGGCGTGCTGCCACGGTCGGCGAAATGATGCCCGGGCGCAGGGCTACCAGGAACTTCAGGCGCTGGGTCACGGGGATCAGCGACGCGGCCACCAGCCAGGAGTCCTCGCAGGAGCGCCCGGTCGGGATCAGCACCCCACCAAAACCAAGGCGATCGGCGGCCTGCGCGATCTGCTGCAGGTAACCGTGGTCGACCGCACGTGCGCCTTCGGAAGTGCCCAGGTACTTGCCGTCACCGTGGGTTGGGAGGAACCAGAAAATGTTAAGGCTCATTGGAGTCGTCTCCTCAAGGGTGGCTCTAGCCGGAGCGACGCCCCGGCACAGGCAGTCAATCAAGGCGCGCTAGCGACCTTGGCCGGGGGTGTCCAGATCACGTCCTTGATGCTCAGCGGCTTGGGTATCAGCTTGAGCGCCTGGAAGGTGTCAGCGATCCTCTGTTGCGCGGCCACCACCTCTGGGGTCAGCGGCGCAGCGCCGTAGCCTTGGCGTTTGACTGAGGTGAGGGTGATGTCGGCAGGCAGGCCGAGCAGTGGGGCAACCTGCTCGGTCACCACCTGCGGGTTGGCCTGGGACCATTCACCCACAGCGCGCACTTCCTCGATCACGGTGTTGATCACCGCTGGATGCTGTGTCGCATAGTTGCGGGTGGCGAGGTAGAACTGGTGGTTGTCGACCAGGCCCTTGCCGTCACGCAGGGTGCGCGCTTGCAGCTGCTGCTCGGCGGCGGCCTGGTACGGGTCCCAGATCACCCAGGCATCCACGCTGCCGCGCTCGAAGGCGGCGCGGGCGTCGGCAGGAGGAAGGTAGACAGGCTGGATGTCGCTGTACTTGAGGCCGGCGTCTTCCAGGGCGCGGACCAGCAGGTAGTGCACGTTGGAGCCTTTGTTGAGGACGACCTTTTTGCCCTTGAGGTCCTTCACCGACTGGATCGACGAGCCCTTGGGCAGCAGGATTGCTTCGCTGTGCGGCGCTGGCGGCTCGTAGGCGACATAGAGCAGGTCGGCGCCAGCGGCCTGAGCGAACACAGGCGGGGTCTCACCGGTTACGCCGAAATCGATGGAGCCGACGTTCAGCCCTTCAAGCAACTGCGGGCCGCCGGGAAATTCGGTCCATTGCACCTGTACTCCCTGCTCGGCCAGGCGCTTCTCCAGCGTGCCCTTGGCCTTGAGCAGCACCAAGGTGCCGTATTTCTGGTAACCGATACGCAGGCTCTCGGCCTGGGCTTGGGTAATGGCGCCGAAGGACACAGCCGCCGCAAACAGGGCGACCAGACCACGACGCAAGAAGACTGTGCGCATGGCGCTCTCCTGTGCGAATGGGGTTCGGGTTGCACCTGCTTGCCTCGTTAACGGGCGAGTAAGGTGGTGAAGCGGGTAATGCCGTTAGATGCTCCAGCGAGCGCTGATCAGACGTTCATTCAGTACGCCGGGCGCCACGGGGTTCGGCCGACGGGTCAAGGCCGCGTGGAAGGTTTCCAGCGAGTCCTGCAGGCGCTCTTCCAGCGCCTGTACCAATTGGGCGGGCTTTGTACCTTCTGCGTAAGCCACCTGGCTATCGTCGGCAAAGATCCCTTGCAGGGTCTCTTGTGCCTTGAGTGCCGACAGCACCGGCTTCAATGCGTAATCCACCGCCAGCATGTGGGCGATGCTGCCGCCAGTGGCGATTGGCAACACGATCTTGTGGGTCAGTGCGCGTTCGGGCAGCAGGTCGAGCAATGTCTTCAGTGCACCGGCAAACGATGCTTTGTAGACAGGGGTAGAAACGATCAGGCCATCCGCCTGGGCCACCAACTGCTGGAAGTGTTGCACTTGGGGGCTATCGAAACGGGCATGCAACAGGTCTTCGGCGGGGAAGTCACGCACCTGGAAGGTCACCACTTCAACGCCACGGTCCTGCAGCCACTGGCGCGAACGCTCGAGCAGCACGCCGGAGCGTGAACGGAGACTTGGGCTACCACCGATTGAGACGACCAGCATTGCTGCGCTTCCTTGTGTTCTGTTGGAGGTAACATTAACAGCCGCTTCATATATCTAGAAATCATATTTATTCATTTATTTATTCCATTATTGTCTTTGTCCGCGAGAGCCTCTTCGCGGGCGCGCCCGCTCTCACAGTTTTTTTACAGGCATAAAAAAGGGCCGTCGAAACGGCCCGAAAATCCCTGCTTGGCTAAGAGCAATGCAACGAGGAATCCATTAACGATTGGGCTGAGGGGTCAGGCGCAGATAGGGTTTGACCGCCCGGTAACCTTTGGGGAAGCGCTGCTTGATCTCCTCCTCATCCTTGAGCGAAGGCACGATCACCACCTCGTCGCCGTCCTGCCAGTTACCTGGTGTGGCAACCTTGTGGTTGTCGGTCAGCTGCAGCGAGTCGATCACCCGCAGAATTTCGTTGAAGTTGCGCCCGGTACTGGCCGGATAGGTGATGGTCAGGCGCACCTTCTTGTTCGGATCGATGATGAACAGCGAGCGCACGGTCAGGGTGTCGCTGGCGTTCGGGTGGATCAGGTCGTACAGGTCGGACACTTTGCGGTCGGCGTCGGCGATGATCGGGAAGTTGACCACGGTATTCTGTGTTTCGTTGATGTCATCAATCCACTTGTGATGCGAGTCGACCGGGTCCACCGACAGGGCGATGGCCTTGACCCCGCGCTTGGCAAATTCGTCCTTGAGCTTGGCGGTCAGGCCCAACTCGGTGGTGCACACCGGGGTGAAGTCGGCCGGGTGGGAGAACAGCACCCCCCAGCTGTTGCCCAGCCACTCGTGGAAGCGGATCTTGCCTTCGCTGGAATCCTGTTCGAAATCGGGGGCGATATCGCCGAGTTTGAGGCTCATGGGCTGCGGCTCCTGGGCTGGGTTCTGTACCTTAGGGATTCAATGTGCCTGCAATCGACCAAGAACAAAAGGAATAAATAACAATTTATTTATAACCAAAATTCATAAAAATCTGCAGACATGAAAAAGCCTCGCATCAGGCGAGGCTTCTTGTTCAGCTACGGCTTACAGGAAGTTGTAAGTGTAGTTGAAGATCAGGCGGGTCTGGTCCTGGTCAGCCAGCGAGCTGGTGCCGGTTCCACGGTAGACGCCGTGACGCAGGCTGGCGCCCAGGCCCTTGAAGGTGCCGTCCTGGATAACGTAGTCGACACGGGCGTCACGTTCCCACTCGCTGAAGTGGCCGCCGCCAACGGCGTTTTTGCCATCTTCACCTTTCAGGTAGGAAACCGACGCTTTCAGGCCCGGCACGCCCAGGCGAGCGAAGTCGTAGGCGTACTGACCGAAGGTGGTGTTTTCACCAGCCTTGGCGAACTGGTTGATCATGCTGTCGGTGAACAGGTAGAAGCTGGAGCCGCCGGCGCCTTCCGGACGGTTGTTGCCATCGCGGACCGAGCCCTGGTTCAGCCAGACAAAGCCACCGTCGTCGCTGACTTGTTGATGGCCCAACATCAGCGAATGACCACCCAAGGTGTACGTGAACATTGCGGACCAGGTCTTGTTATCGACCTTGCCGTCATTTTTCTCGTAACCGCCGTTGTTATTGAAGTTATACGCTCCTGGTCCGCCGTTCTTGCCATCGCTGCTGCTATCGAAGTAGCGCAGGTCGGTTTTGAAGGACTGATCATCAGCAATCTTGAAAACGTGGGTCGCACCCAGGAAGTGCTGTTTGTAGAAGTCCTTCAGGTTCGAGTAGTAGTACTGCAGCGTCAAGTCAGGGGTGAGCTTGTAGTCCAGACCGCCGTAGATGAACTTGTTGCTATCGGCAGTGGCGCCGTTGACCGAAAGGCCGGTACGGTTGCTCGAAGCACGGCCCATGGCATGGGTCAGTTGACCGGCGTTGATGGTCAGGTTGTCGATTTCCTTCGACTGGATAGTGCCACCCTCGAAGGTCTGCGGCAGGAGGCGGCCATCGTTGGAGACCAGAATCGGCAGGTTCGGCGCCAGAGCGCTACCATAGTGAACTTCGGTCTTCGAGAAACGCGCCTTGGCGTTACCACCCACGCGGGCCCACTGGCTTACAGCCGAGCGGTCGGTGTCACTTGGGAAGAAGGAGCTGTTGTCAGGGTGTTTGCCGCGGCCGCCATCCAGATGAATACCCCACAGGGCCTGGACGTCTACACCGAAACCAACGGTGCCTTCAGTGAAACCGGACAGGTAGTCGAGCTTGAAGCCCTGACCCGATTCGCGGTTGTCAGCCCCGCCGTCACGGTTGTCATTGTTGAAGTACATGGTGCGCGAGCTGAGCGACAGCTTGCTGTCCTCAACGAAACCGGCAGCGCCTGCTTGTTGGGCGAGAACCCCCAGTGCCACGGCCAGAGCCAGGCTGGACTTGTACATGTTTTGCTCCTCTACGTTCTAATTTTTGTGTATCTCTGGCGGAGGGGTCTGATGCCCCGCTCACCGGGATGGGCGATTTAGTCCCAAAGCGTGACCATTAAGTCAATCGTTTCTAAACGTTTCGCGACTTTGGTCTAAGACGCCACCTGCGCTACAGGATAATGACAATCCTATAAAACCAAAATGACCGTTTTATGAATTTGTAAGATTTTTACGGAATATGTTAGAAATTTTTACTTCCGGTCACTATAGAATCGCAACGAATAATATCTTTTAGCTATAAGCAAACGTTTGCTTATAGCCTAATGAGTTTCGTTCTTGATTAGCGCGGGAGTGGCTGACCTACGGAGGCGATCCCCTGTAGGCCAGCGGCATTGCGACGTGGAATGCGGGATGGGTTGACCGCGACGCACGACAGCCCTGCAGCATGGACCTGCATGTGCAGCCTTGTGCTGTGAATGGGCCGCAGAGCGGCCCCGTCGGTCTAGCGGACCAAATGCAGGTACTGCATGTGCCGCTCGTACTGGTCGAGGATGTCGTTGATGATCTGCTCTTTGCTATAGCCCACCAGGTCATAGTTCTGGCTGCCTTCGCTCAGGTGCACCTCCGCCCGGTAATAGCGACGGTTCTTCAACTCCTGCGTACCCAGCCCCCCCAAGGCGAACGATGGCGTGAAATAGCCACGCATCTGCACCTGGTAAATGAACGGCTGTTCCTCGCCATGGCCAATCTTCAGGCTGACGTTGTCATGGCTAGGGTCGTCCTGGGTGATCAGTACCAGGCCTTTCTGCTCGAACACTTCACGCACATCGGCAATCGCAGGGCGCACCACATCATCCATGAAGCGGTACACCTCATCACGCGACGGGAAGTGCACCGCCTGGCTCAGGCGATGGCGCCAGCCGCCACGCCCCCGGCGTGACTGGGCGAACGGGGCCAGCGAGTGCATCTGCGCGATCTGCCGTTGCGACTCCAGGTAGAACGCCTTGTGCAGCCCCCACATCATGCACAGCAGAATCAGCGAGAACGGCAGCGAAGTCAGTACCACTGCCGACTTCAGCGAATCGATGCTGCCAGCGAACAACAGCGCACTGGTGATCAGCGCAGTCATCGCCCCCCAGAAGATACGCAGCCAGTTCGGCCCATCCTCATCAGCTCCCCCACCCTTGGCCGACAAGGTCGACAGCACCACGGTACCCGAGTCGGCCGAGGTGACGAAGAACACGAAGCTGATGAACACCGTGGTGGCGATTACCGCCTTGCTCCAGGGGTAGGTTTCCAGCAGCAGGTACAGGCTCATCGACGGGTTATCCAACGCCGATTGGCCCAGCGCGGTCATGCCGTGGTTGATCACCTGGTCCAGGGCGCTGTTGCCGAAGATAGACATCCACGCCAGGGTGAAGCCCAGCGGGATCAGCAACACGCCAAAGACGAACTCGCGAATGGTGCGGCCCCGGGAAATGCGGGCGATGAACAGGCCCACGAACGGCGCCCAGGCAATCCACCAGGCCCAGTAGAACACGGTCCAGCCGCCCAGCCAGCCACGATTCTCACCATAGGCATACACGTCGAAGCTTTTGCGCGGCAACGCCCCCAGGTAGTCGCCCAGGTTCTGGATCAGCGTGTTGAACAGGTGCTGGGTAGGCCCGGCAAACAGCACGAACAGCAGCAGCGCACAGGCCAGGAACAGGTTGATATCGCTCATCACCCGCACGCCCTTCTCCACCCCGGCCACGGCGACGGCCACAGCCGCGCCCATCATCAGGGTGATGAGGATCACCTGCACCCACTGGCTGTGGCTGATGCCGAACAGGTAGTCCAGACCGGCGTTCAGATGCAGCACCCCAAAGCCCATGTCGGCACCCAGGCCGAACACCGTGGCGATGATGCCGAAGCCGTCCACCGCATAGCCGATCGGGCCGTTGATGCGCTTGCCAATCAACGGGTACAGCGCCGAACGCAGGGCCAGTGGCAGGTTGTGCCGGTAGGCGAAATAGGCCAATGCCATGCCGACGAAGGCGAACACGCCCCAGCCATGCAGGCCCCAGTGCAGGAACAAGATCTGCATCGCCTGGCGCCCGGCCTCGACCGTGCCTGCTTCGCCTTGGGGCGGTTGCAGCATGTGGGTGAGCGGTTCGGAGACACAGAAGAAGAACAGCGTGATGCTGATGCCGGCGGCGAACAGCATGCCGGCCCACGACAGGTAGCTGAACTCGGGTTCGTCGTGGTCGGCACCGAGTTTGATCTTGCCGTAGCCAGACAAGGCGGTGACCACCACGAAGACCAGGTACAGCGTCATCGCCAGCATGTAATACCAGCCGACCGTGTTGGCCGCCCAGTTCTGCGCCGCCAGCAACCAGTCACCTGCGGCTTGCGGATTGGAGATGACTACCAGGCCAAAGATGAGGATGAAACTTGCCGCAAAGTAGAACACCGGGGGGTTCATGCGGATCTTGCCATTGGAAAGGGAAGGGTTCGGTGCACTCATCGGGCGTGCACCTCGTCGAATGACGTGAGGTTCGGAATGAACGGGTTCAGCAAAGGAATCCTCCTGTTGAACACCGGCAGCGGACCAGCGTTTTTTCATTGAACAAGCGTTCAAGTTAAACATGGATCGGATTTCAATGCGAATTGGGGCGCTGATTGGGTCGTCCTGTTCCGGTCTCTTCGCGGGGTAAACCCGCATCTACATTTGGTACGTTCCGTGTAGGCGCGGGCTTGTCCGCGAAGAGGCCGGCACAGGCAATTTCAATGCGGGATCAGTTCTTGTCCTGGCAATCCAGCTGCAGGTTGGCCTGAGTAATGTTGCTTTCAGCCGGCACACTGCGAGTCAGCCACACATTACCGCCAATGGTCGAACCCTTGCCGATGGTGATACGCCCCAGCACCGTGGCCCCTGCATAGATCACCACATCGTCCTCGACGATCGGGTGACGCGGCAGGCCTTTGTGCAGAGTCCCCGACTCATCGCTGGGGAAACGCTTGGCACCCAGAGTCACCGCCTGGTAGATGCGCACGCGCTCGCCGATGATCGCGGTTTCACCAATGACCACACCAGTGCCGTGATCAATGAAGAAGCTCGGGCCGATCTGCGCCCCCGGGTGGATGTCGATGCCGGTGGCCGAATGCGCCAGCTCCGAACTGATCCGCGCCAGCAACGGCAGGCCGGCTTGGTACAGGTGGTGCGCCAGCCGGTGGTGGATGATCGCCAGGATGCCCGGGTAGCACAGCAGCACTTCATCGACGCTGCGCGCAGCCGGGTCGCCGTGGTAGGCGGCCAGTACATCGGTGTCGAGCAGTACGCGCAGTTCCGGCAGCGCAGCGGCAAAGCCCTGGATCAGGCTCAGCGCACGGGCGTCGACGCCAGCCAGCTCAGCCTTGCTCTGTCGTGCCGCATAGCGAAGTTCAAGACGAGCCTGGGCCAGCAAGGCGGTCAGCGCGGCATCCAGGGTATGGCCGACGTAGAAGTCTTCACTTTCTTCGCGCAGGTCGACTGGTCCCAGCCGCATGGGGAACAGCGCGCCGCAAAGTTGTTCCAGAATCTGTCGCATCGCTTCGCGCGACGGCAGCTCGCGCCCGCCCTGCTCACCGATGCTGCGGCCATTACGGGTGCGCCATTGCTCACGGGCGCCGCGCAGGCCAGTGACAATGCTCTGCAACTGCCAATGCGCGGATGAAGGTTGTTCGCTCACGGGATTCTCCTGCCGTATAGGCCATCTGATTTTGTTGCCAGGCCCGCGAAAAGGCCGAACCTGCCTGCTGCAATCCACTTTACGGCAAATCCGAGGCTTGGAAAAAACAACGCTTTATTCCATCCTGCACTAAGTCAGGCATAAGCCGCGATGACGGAGTGGGTATCGTCGCCTACCCTCAAAGCAGCCAGCACCTGGCGCAAATCAAAAAAGGAATATTAAAGTTATTTTTTAGTATTTCCCGGCCTAATCAGCCAACCCTATAGTCGCCACCTCACTACCTAGACAACAAGCGCGGGGCTCTGAAATGTCGAAATTCGCCAAACCGCTACTCAACGCCAGCCTGGCCCTCCTGCTGGGTGCCGGCCTGCTCAGCCAGGCGTTCGCCGGCGAGCAATTGAAGACCATCCAGGAAAAAGGCGTCATCAACGTCGGCCTAGAGGGCACCTACCCGCCATTCAGCTTCCAGGACGAAAACGGCAAACTGACCGGCTTCGAAGTGGAACTGTCCGAGCTGCTGGCCAAGGAGCTGGGGGTCAAGGCCAAGATCCAGCCGACCAAGTGGGACGGCATCCTCGCCGCGCTGGAATCCAAGCGCCTGGATGTAGTGGTCAATCAGGTGACCATTTCCGAAGAGCGCAAGAAAAAGTACGACTTCTCAGAGCCCTACACTGTCTCCGGCATCCAGGCACTGATCCTGAAGAAGAAAGCCGAGCAGCTGAACATCAAGGGCGCACAGGACCTGGCCGGTAAAAAGGTCGGCGTAGGCCTTGGCACCAATTACGAGCAGTGGGTGAAAAAGGACGTGCCGCAAGCCGATGTGCGCACCTATGAGGACGACCCAAGCAAGTTCGCCGACTTGCGCAACGGCCGTATCGACGCCATTCTGATCGACCGCCTGGCCGCGCTGGAATACGCGCAAAAAGCCAAGGACACCGAACTTGCCGGCGATGCCTTCTCGCGCCTGGAAAGCGGCGTGGCCATGCGCAAGGGTGAGCCGGAACTGTTGGCAGCCATCAACAAGGCCATCGACAAGCTCAAAGCTGATGGCACGCTGGCCAAGCTGTCCGAGAAGTACTTCGGTGCCGATGTCACCAAATGATCGCTGAAAGCCTGCAACTCGTTGTCGACTCCGCGCCCTTCCTGCTGAAGGGCGCGGGTTATACAGTGCTGCTCAGTGTCGGCGGCATGTTCTTCGGTCTGGTGCTGGGCTTTGCCCTGGCGCTGATGCGGCTGTCGAAGATCCTGCCGCTGAACTGGCTGGCGCGGGTCTACGTGTCGTTCTTCCGCGGCACGCCGCTGCTGGTGCAGCTGTTCGTCATCTATTTCGGCATGCCGCAAATCGGCATCGAGCTCGACCCGATCCCCGCTTCGCTGATCGGCCTGTCGCTGAACATGGCGGCCTACATCTGCGAGATCCTGCGCGCAGCCATTTCCTCGATCGACCGCGGCCAGTGGGAAGCAGCCGCCAGCATCGGCATGACCCGCGTGCAAGCCATGCGCCGGGCGATCCTGCCGCAGGCCTTGCGCACCGCGTTGCCTCCGTTGGGCAACAGCTTCATCTCGCTGGTAAAGGACACCGCCTTGGCCGCCACCATCCAGGTGCCCGAGCTGTTCCGCCAAGCCCAGTTGATTACTGCGCGCACGTTCGAAGTGTTCACCATGTACGTGGCGGTCGCGGTCATCTACTGGGTGCTGTGCAGCATCCTTGCGCACTTCCAGAACCGCATGGAAGCGCGGGTCAACCAGCATGACCAGGAGCATTGAGCATGATTGAAGTCAAAGGCCTGACCAAGCGGTTCAAGGGCCAGACCGTGCTCAACGGTATCGACCTGACCGTGCAGCCCGGTGAAGTAGTGGCCATCATCGGCCCCAGTGGTTCGGGCAAAACCACGTTCCTGCGCTGCCTGAACCTGCTGGAAACCCCCGATGCCGGGCAGATCCAGATCGGCGCCATCAGCATCGATGCCAACCGCCCTTTGGGCGGGCAGCAGAGTGCGATTCGCCGTTTGCGCCAGCAGGCCGGGTTCGTGTTCCAGAACTTCAACCTGTTCCCCCACCGCACCGCCCTGGAGAACGTGATCGAGGGGCCGGTGGTCGTCAAGAAAACGCCTCGCGAGCAGGCCATCGAGCTTGGCCGGCGCCTGCTGGCCAAAGTCGGCCTGGCGGGCAAGGAAGACGCCTACCCACGGCGCCTATCCGGCGGCCAGCAGCAACGGGTGGCCATCGCCCGCGCCCTGGCCATGGAACCGGAGGTAATCCTGTTCGACGAGCCGACCTCCGCGCTGGACCCGGAGCTGGTCGGTGAAGTATTGGCGACCATCCGCGGCCTGGCCGAAGAAAAGCGCACCATGATCATCGTCACCCACGAGATGAGCTTTGCCCGGGATGTGGCGAACCGGGTGATCTTCTTCGACAAGGGCGTGATCGTGGAGCAGGGCGAGGCCAAGGCGCTGTTTGCAGCGCCGAAGGAAGAGCGCACGCGGCAGTTCCTGCGCAAGTTCCTCGGGACTGCGGCCTCCGAGTAAACCTGTTCCGGCCCTTTCGCGGGTAAACCCGCTCCTACAGTGAATGCACAGATCTTGAGGCATCTGTAGGAGCGGGTTTACCCGCGAAGAGGCCGGCACGCCCGTAATAAATCCCCCCTTCTATAAATATTCCAAAAAGTTAGTTCATAAAATTTTTATAAATCATTAGGGTATATAAACCGGACCACCGGACCAGCACACGTCTGTCGCGATCAGCTGTAGCGACATAACTATTTTGTGAGGTCAGGAATGGTCAGGATCACAATCACCCCAGTGCGTAACGCCAGGGCATTGAGTGCAGCCAAGGAGCGGCACTGATGCCCAGCCAAGCCAACACCCAATCCCATAGCGATCTGGACAGCTCGCCCCCGCTGCTGCCGGCCAAGGTACTGCGCAACGACGCCGAAGCCCTGCAAGCGGCCCGCGAACTGGCCGAGGTCGCCCGTGAGCAAGCGGCCCGTCGCGACCAGCAACGCAAACTGCCCTGGGCCGAAATCGAACTGTTTACCCGCAGCGGTCTGGGCAGCATCAGCGTACCCAAGGCCTACGGTGGCCCCGACGTGTCGTTCGAAACCGTCGCCGAGGTGTTCCGCCTGATCAGCGCCGCCGACCCCGCCCTGGGGCAGATCCCGCAGAACCAGTTCGGCATGCTGCAACTGCTGCGCCTGACGGCCAGCGAGGCGCAACAAGCGCTGATCTTCCGCAGCGTGCTCGACGGCTGGCGCATCGGCAACGCCGGGCCTGAGCGCAGCACCAAAGACACCCTTACCCTCAAGGCCCGAATCACGCCCGCCGGCGACAGCTATAGCTTAAGCGGCGAGAAGTTCTACTCCACCGGTGCCTTGTTCGCCCATTGGGTGACGGTAAAGGCCCTCGACGACGAAGGCCGCCAGCGCCTGGCATTCGTGCGCCGGGGAAGCCCGGGGTTGCGTATTGTCGATGACTGGTCCGGGTTCGGCCAGCGCACCACCGCCAGTGGTACCGTGCTGCTGGACCAAGTGCCGGTTGACGCGGAACTGGTGATCGACAACTGGCGCCAGCGCGATATCCCCAACATTCAGGGCGCCGCTTCGCAGCTGATCCAGGCGGCGATCGACGCCGGCATCGCCGAAGCGGCTATCGATGATGCGATCACGTTCGTGCGCGAAAAGTCCCGCCCGTGGATTGAAGCCAACGTCGACCGTGCCAGTGACGACCCTTATGTAATTGCCGACATCGGCCGCCTGAAACTCGAGCTGCACGCCGCCGAAGCGCTGCTGCGCAAAGCTGCTCGGGTACTCGACGAAGTCAATGCTGCGCCTATCGACGCAGCCAGCGCGGCACGGGCCTCGATTGCAGTGGCCGAGGCCAAGGTGCTGACCACCGAAATTGCCCTGCAGGCCAGCGAGAAGCTGTTCGAGCTGGCCGGCAGCCGCGCCACCCTTGCCGAGTTCAACCTCGACCGCCACTGGCGAAATGCCCGGGTGCACACCCTGCACGACCCGGTGCGCTGGAAGTACCACGCGGTCGGCGCTTACCACCTTAACGGCACCCTGCCTGCACGGCATTCCTGGATCTGATTTGCTGCCTTTGGGGCTGCTGCGCAGCCCTTCGCGGGCTTGCCCGCTCCCACAGGATTGCCACCGCCTGAACTGGCATCACTACACCTGTGGGAGCGGGCAAGCCCGCGAAGGGCCGCAAAGTGGCCCCCGGAGAACTCCATGACAATCGCTATCATCACTAGCGACGCCCAAGCTCTGGCCGTCGCCGAAGACATCGCCCAGCAACTGCGCCGCGACAGCGCCTTGCGCGACCGCGAGCGCCGCTTGCCGCTCGCCGAACTCGAGCTGTTCACCCGCTCCGGCCTGTGGGCCATCAGCGTGCCCAAAGCCTTCGGCGGTGCCGGCGTGTCCAACGTCACCCTGGTCAAGGTCATCGCCCGTATCGCGCAGGCCGACGGTTCGCTCGGACAGATTCCGCAGAATCATTTCTACGGTCTGGAAGTGCTGCGGATAAACGGCAGCCCCGAACAGAAGCAGCGCCTGTACGCCGAGGTACTGGCCGGCCGCCGTTTCGGCAATGCCCTGGCCGAGCTGGGCACCAAGACCGCCCACGAGCGCACCACCCGCCTGAGCCGTGACGGCGACGGTTTCCGCATCAACGGGCGCAAGTTCTATTCCACAGGCGCCATCTATGCCCAGCGCATTCCAACCTCGGTCGTGGATGAACAAGGCATACAACAGTTGGCCTTCGTCCCGGCCGACAGCCAGGGCCTGCAGGTGATCGACGACTGGAGCGGCTTCGGCCAGCGCACCACCGGCAGCGGTTCGGTGGTGTTCGACAACGTGTACGTCAGCGCAGCCGACGTGGTGCCGTTCCAGAGCGCCTTCGAGCGCCCCACCCCGGTCGGCCCGCTGGCGCAGATCCTCCATGCCGCCATCGATACTGGCATTGCCCGCGCCGCCTATGAAGATGCCCTGCACTTCGTGCGCACCCGCAGCCGTCCGTGGGTCGACTCCGGCCTGGACAACGCCACGGATGACCCGCTGACGCTGAAAAGCTTCGGCCATCTGGCGATCCGCTTGCATGCGGCCGAAGCCCTGCTGGAGCGCGCCGGCGAATACCTCGACCGCGCCCGCGACGACAGCACTGCCGACAACGTGGCCGCCGCCTCCATTGCCGTGGCCGAAGCACGTGCCATCAGCACCGAAATTTCCCTCGCAGCCGGTACCACCCTGTTCGAACTGGGCGGCAGCCAGGCAACATTGGCCGAACACAACCTCGACCGCCACTGGCGCAACGCTCGCGTGCACACCCTGCACGACCCGGTGCGCTGGAAGTACCACGCCATCGGCAACTACTACCTCAACGATGCCAACCCGCCGCGCCGGGGGACCATCTGATGGCCAAGCAGATTCTGCTCAATGCCTTCAACATGAACTGCATCGGGCACATCAACCACGGTCTGTGGACCCACCCACGGGACACTTCAACCCAGTACAAGACCCTGGACTACTGGACCAACCTGGCACGCCTGCTGGAGCGCGGTCTGTTCGACGGGCTTTTCATTGCCGACATCGTCGGTACCTACGACATCTATGGCCAGTCACTGGACGTCACCCTCAAGGAGTCGATCCAGTTGCCGGTCAACGACCCGCTGCTGCTGGTCTCCGCCATGGCTGCGGTCACTCGTCACCTGGGTTTTGGCCTTACCGCCAACCTCACCTACGAGGCGCCGTACCTGTTCGCCCGACGACTTTCCACACTCGACCACCTGAGCAATGGCCGGGTGGGCTGGAACATCGTTACCGGCTACCTCGACAGCGCCGCCCGGGCCATGGGGCTGGCGCAGCAACCGGCGCATGATCGCCGCTACGACCAGGCCGATGAATACCTGCAGGTGTTGTACAAGCTGCTGGAAGGCAGCTGGGCCGATGACGCAGTGGTCGCCGACCGCCAGCATCGCGTCTATGCCACGCCCGACAAGGTGCGCAAGGTTCAGCACCAGGGCGAGTTCTACAAGGTCGAAGGCTACCACCTGTGCGAGCCCTCACCGCAGCGCACCCCGGTGCTGTTCCAGGCCGGCAGCTCGCCGCGTGGCCTGGCCTTCGCCGGCAACCATGCCGAATGCGTGTTCATCAGTGGCCAGGACAAGGCAGCCACCCGCGCCCAGGTCGACAAGGTTCGCGCGGCCGCCCAGGCCGCCGGCCGCTACCCGCAGGCGGTCAAGGTGTTCATGGGCATCACGGTGATCGTCGCGGCCACCGAGCAACTGGCCCAGGCCAAACATGCCGAGTACCTGCGCCACGCCAGCGCCGAAGCGGGGGTCGCGCACTTCGCCGCGTCCACGGGCATCGACTTCGCCGCCTATGAACTGGACCAACCCATTGCCTTCAGCCAGGGCAACGCCATCCAGTCAGCCACGCGCCAGTTGCAAGACAGCGCCTGGACCCGCCGGCGCCTGTTGCAGCAGCACGCCCTGGGCGGCCGCTACGTAACCTTGGTCGGCGCGCCTGAACAGGTGGCCAAGCAGTTGATCGCGTGGATCGATGAAACCGGCCTGGACGGTTTCAACCTGACCCGCACCGTCACCCCGGAGAGCTTCGAGGACTTCATCGAGCTGGTCATCCCGCAACTTCAGCAGCGTGGCCGCTACAAGACGGCCTACACCGAAGGCACCCTGCGCGAAAAACTGTTCCATACCGACCACCCGCACTTACCCGCCGACCACCCTGGCTCGGCTTACCGCTTTATCCCTGCCTCGACTGGAGCGCTGCACCATGCTTGAGAAACTGTTCCGGCCCGTCGCGGCCATTGCCATCTCCCTCGGCCTGTGCGCCGGTGCCCTTGCTGCCGAGCCGTTGAAGATCGGCACCACCTCGGCCTTTGCCATTCCGCTGGAAGCCGCGGTGGAAGAAGCCCACAAGCGAGGCCTGGAAGTGAAGCTGGTCGAGTTCAGCGACTGGATTGCGCCCAATGTCAGCCTCAACAGCGGCGACATCGACGTGAACTACTTCCAGCACATCCCGTTCCTGGAAAACGCCAAGGCTGCTGCAGGCTTCAACCTCGTGCCTTACGCCCCGGGCATCATCAACAACGTTGGCCTGTACTCGAAAAAGTACAAAAGCTTTGCTGAGCTGCCCGAAGGCGCCAGCGTGGCCATCGCCAACGACCCGATCAACAGCGGCCGTGGTCTGCTGCTGCTGGCCAAGGCCGGGTTGATCACCCTGAAGCCAGGCGTTGGCTACAAGGCCACCGAGGACGACATCGTCGCCAACCCGAAAAGGCTGAAGATCCTTCAGGTCGAAGCGGTGCAACTGGTACGTGCCTACGACGACGCCGACCTGGTGCAGGGTTACCCGGCCTACATCCGCTTGGCCAACACTTTCGATGCCACCTCGGCATTGCTGTTCGACGGGCTGGAAAACAAGGAATACGTGATCCAGTTCGTCATTCGCCCGCAAAGCAAGGACGACCCACGCCTGGCCAAGTTCGTCGACATCTACCAGCATTCGCCAGTGGTGCGCGCTGCGTTGAACAAAGCTCACGGCAAGCTCTACCAAGCCGCCTGGGAAGGCTGACATGAGCCAGGCCAGCGCGCTCAGAGCGCCCACACCCCAAGCACTGCCGCCATTGGCCAGGGAACAGGCCCTGCGCCCCGAGATCAATGAAGCCCACGTGCGCTTCATCGGCCTGGGCAAGACCTACCCGGGCCAGGCGCAACCGGCCTTGCAAGGCATCGACTTGAACATCCGCCATGGCGAGATCTTCGGCATCATCGGCCGCAGCGGCGCCGGTAAGTCATCACTGCTGCGCACCATCAACCGCCTGGAGCAACCCAGCCAGGGCCGCGTATTGATCGACCAGGTGGATATCGCGCCTTTCGATGAGGACCAGCTTGTGGCCCTGCGCCGGCGCATCGGCATGATCTTCCAGCACTTCAACCTGATGTCGGCCAAGACCGTGTGGCAGAACGTCGAGTTGCCGTTGAAAGTCGCCGGCGTGGCAAAAGCCGAACGCCAGCACAAGGTGCGCGAGTTGCTGGAACTGGTCGGCCTGCAGGAAAAACATCACGTGTACCCGGCGCAACTGTCCGGCGGGCAGAAACAGCGCGTGGGCATTGCCCGGGCACTGGTGCACACCCCCGAGATCCTGCTGTGCGACGAGGCCACCTCGGCGCTGGACCCGGAAACCACCGCCTCGATCCTGGAGCTGCTGCGCGATATCAACCAGCGCCTGGGCCTGACCATCGTGCTGATCACCCACGAAATGGCAGTGATTCGCGACATCTGCCACCGGGTAGTGGTGCTGGAACGCGGCGCAGTGGTCGAGCAGGGCGAGGTCTGGCGGGTGTTTGGTTCACCCCGTCACGAGGTCACCCGCACCCTGCTCGCCCCTTTGCAGGCCAAGCTACCTGCCGCACTGCAAGCCAGCCTCCAGGCCAGCGCGGCGGGCCGCAACAGCGCCGTGGTGCTGAAACTGACCGTGCTTGGCGAGCCAGAGCTGTCTGCCCTGTTCAACGACCTGGGCGGGCGTGTGCGTCTGCTGCAGGGCGGCGTGGAAACCATCGGCGAACATGCCTTGGGGCAACTCATCCTCTCGGTGCAACACTCGCCGCACGACACCCATCAATTGCTGGAACGTGCCCGCCGTTGGGCCGAAAACGTGGAGGTATTGGGCCATGTGGTTTGATCGCCTGCTGGAAGGCTTGCTTGATACGCTGCTGATGGTTGGGGTTTCGTCACTGATCGCCCTGCTGGTGGGTGTACCCATGGCGGTACTGCTGGTCACCAGCGACAAGGGTGGGATCTTCGAGGCGCCGCTGCTGAACCGGGTGCTGGGCGCCTTCGTCAACCTGTTCCGCTCGATTCCGTTTCTGATCCTGATGGTTGCGCTGATTCCTTTCACCCGCCTGGTGGTGGGTACCACTTATGGCGTGTGGGCGGCAGTGGTGCCGCTGACCATTGCCGCCACACCGTTCTTTGCGCGGATTGCCGAGGTGAGCCTGCGTGAAGTCGACCATGGCCTGGTGGAAGCCGCACAGGCCATGGGCTGCCGGCGCTGGCACATCGTCTGGCATGTACTGTTGCCCGAGGCGCTGCCGGGGATCGTCGGGGGCTTCACCATTACCTTGGTGACCTTGATCAACTCGTCGGCGATGGCCGGGGCGATTGGTGCCGGCGGGCTGGGGGATATCGCCTATCGGTATGGCTACCAGCGTTTCGACAGTCAGATCATGCTGACCGTGATCGCCATGCTGGTAGCGTTAGTGGCGTTGATCCAGTTGGGCGGGGACCGCCTGGCGAAGGGTTTGAACAAGCGATGCGCATGACCTGGGAAATTTATTGGGGCGTAAATCCAGCGCCGCCCGCGCGGCACATCGCGAGCTGCGCTCGCTCCTACGTTTGTTTCGGGCCAGTTATGCCTGTGACAGGCGCGCGCGACCGCCTTGTTTGTACGACACGATATCGCGGCATGCGCCAAGGGGTGGGGCGCGCGCAAATCCCGCAGGAATGATTGGCCCGCAACAAACGTAGGAGCGAGCGCAGCTCGCGATGTGCCGCGCGGGCGGCGCTCGGTCTCAAAGGCGCTGCACGACTCGCGCCATACATACCCTCAATCCCAGCGCAGATCCTCAGCCGGCACCGGCCGCCCGAACCAGTACCCTTGCCCCAGCTGGCACTCCTCCTGCAACAGGAAGGTGGCCTGTTCCGCCTGCTCGATGCCCTCGGCATGCACCTGCATACCCATGCTGCGGGCCAAGGCAATGATCACCCGCACAATTGCGATGTCATCCTCATCCACTGGCAACCCAGCTACAAACCCTTGGTCGATTTTCAACTTCTGCACCGGCAAACGCTTGAGCCGCAGCAGTGATGAATACCCGGTGCCAAAGTCGTCGATGGCCAAGGTCACCCCCAGCTCGCGCAAACGGTGCAGTTGCTCAAGCGCCACCTCAGGGTCTTCCATCACCGCGCTTTCGGTCACTTCAAGCTCCAGCAAGGCCGGGGCCAGGCCGGTGTCGTGCAGCACTTCGGCTACCTGTTGATAAAGTTCGTGCTGGCCAAACAGCCGGCTGGAGATGTTCACCCCCACAAATGCCAGCTGCCGGCCTTCAGCCTGCCACTGCACCATTTGCCGGCAGGCCTGGCGCAGCACCCAGGTATCGATCTCGGCAATCAGGCCGGTGCGCTCGGCAATCGGGATGAACTCACCCGGCGGTACCAGGCCGCGCCTGGGGTGCTGCCAGCGCACCAGCGTCTCGACCCCGACCTGTCGGCCTGATGCCAGGTCGTGTACCGGCTGGAAGTACACCCTCAGTTCATCCTGCTCCAGGGCCCGACGCAATTCAGCGGCGGTCTCGACCCGATGCTGTGCATGGGCGGTCAGCTCTTCGGTGTACAGGGCATAGCAGGCCCGCCCGTTGCTTTTGGCCTTGTACAACGCCGAGTCGGCATTGCGCAGTAACTGCTCGGCACCCAAGGCATCGCTGGGGTACAGGCTGATTCCGACACTGGCGCTGATGAACAGGCGATTGCCCTCGAACTGAAACGGCTCACGCATGCGCTCGATGATGCACTGCGCCAGCTTGCCCGCCTGGCCGACCTGTTGGCAGTTCTCGGCCAGCACGCCGAACTCGTCGCCGCCCAGGCGCGCCAGGGTCATACCGTTACCCAACACCTCGCCCAGACGCTCGCCCACCAGCTTCAACAACTGGTCGCCAATGGTATGGCCCAGGCCGTCGTTTATGCTCTGGAAATGATCCAGGTCCAGCAGCAACAAGGCGCAACCGCGCTTGTTGGCCTGCGCCGCCGCCAATGCCTGCTCTACCCGGTCGGTAAACAGCAGGCGGTTGGGCAGGCCGGTCAACGGGTCGTGGTGGGCCAGGTAGGCAAGTTCCTGTTCCGAATGCTTGATGGCGCTGATATCACTGAACACCGCCACGTAATGACTGAGCTCACCTTCGTCATCGCGAATGGCGCAAATGGTCTGCCACTGCGGGTAGATTTCACCGCTTTTGCGCCGGTTCCAGATTTCACCGCTCCACTCGCCCTTCTCGGCCAGGGTGGCGAAAACCTCCTGGTAGAAGGCCAGGCCATGGTGGCCGGACTTGAACTTGTTCGGGCGCTGGCCGATAACCTCATCCTGCTGGTAGCCGGTGATGCGCATGAAGGCACGATTGACGTGCACGATAAGGCCCTGGCGGTCGGTCACCAGCACACCTTCGAGGGTACTGTCGAACACCGCGGCAGCCATGCGCAGCCGTTCACGGTCTTCACAACGCAAACGTGCGCCATGGCCGATGAAGTTGAGCAGGCGCACGCGCGACACATAGATCAGCACGGCACTGAGCAGCACCCAGACCACCACATTGATCTGCCGCCCCACGGTCAGTGCCAAGGGGTCGTCAGTCATGCTGTGCAGCATCATCTCCGCCAGCGCAAGCCAGAGGATCGAGAGCACCACATACAGCGCAGCCATGCGCAAGGCGTCGCGAACGGAAACAGACATGTCGGGTGGGAAAGGCCATCAAAAAGGAGTGGGCATTATAAAGGCTGAAACATGTCGTGACCTCCTATCTCAACGGTTGACTGGTTTTATTTCCCCGCCAAGGGATAATCAGCCCTTCCCCCTGCATTTCGAGGGTATTTGCACCTATGTGGTATAACGGCCTGCTCGACCTGTCGGCCTGGCAACTGGTCGGCATCACTCTGTTGATGACCCACGTGACCATTGTCAGCGTCACGGTCTACCTGCATCGCTACTCCGCGCACCGGGCCCTGGAGCTCAACGGCGCGCTCAAGCACTTCTTCCGCTTCTGGCTGTGGCTGACCACGGCGCAGAACACCCGCGAGTGGACCGCCGTCCACCGCAAGCACCACGCCAAGTGCGAAACCCCCGACGACCCGCACAGCCCGGTATACAAGGGCCTGGGCACAGTGCTGCGCAAAGGTGCCGAGCTGTACCGTGAAGAGGCGCGCAACCCCGAAACCCTGCGCATTTATGGCAAGAACTGCCCGGATGACTGGATCGAGCGCAACCTGTACTCGCGTTACAAACTGGGCGGTATCGCACTGATGGCGGTGATCGACCTGCTGCTGTTCGGCACCATAGGCATCACCATCTGGGCGGTGCAGATGATGTGGATTCCGTTCTGGGCCGCCGGTGTGGTCAACGGCCTGGGCCATGCCCTGGGCTATCGCAACTTCGAATGCCGCGACGCAGCCACAAACCTGGTGCCATGGGGCATCGTCATCGGCGGTGAAGAACTGCACAATAACCATCACACCTACCCCAACTCGGCCAAGCTCTCGGTCAAGCGCTGGGAGTTCGACATGGGCTGGGCGTGGATCCGCCTGTTCTGCCTGCTGCGTCTGGCCAAGGTGCAGCGCGTAGCGCCCATCGCCCATCGGGTGGCCGGCAAGGCCAGCCTGGACATGGACACCGCCATGGCCATCTTGAACAACCGTTTCCAGATCATGGCCCAGTACCGCAAGCTGGTGATCGGCCCGCTGGTGAAACAGGAACTGGCCCGCGTCGACGCCTCGGTGCGTCACCGCTTCCGCCGTGCCAAACGGCTGCTCTCGCGCGAAACCAGCCTGCTGGAAGATCGCCACCACGTGCGCATCGAGTCCATGCTCGCGCACAGCCAGGCACTGAAAACCATCTATGAAAAGCGCCTGGCCCTGCAGCAGATCTGGGCGCGCACCAGCGCCAACGGCCACGACATGCTGGCGGCCATGAAAGACTGGGTACACGAGGCTGAAACCAGCGGCATCCAGGCACTGCGCGACTTCGCAGCACAACTCAAGACTTACTCGCTACGCCCGACCGGCGCCTGACCGCCGTTGATCGGCACGCCTCTCAGCGGGGCGTGCCGTTCGGAACTTAGCCCCGACCTCTCCACTCGAATCTGGAATATCGCCTGCGTGGCGGGCCGGATGCTGGCCGCACGCCTTCACGTTGAGACCTGCTCCGTGCACATGGCCAAGAACATTCCAACGATATTTCCGGGTACCCCACCTCCCGAAGCCGCCCAGACCTTGCTGGCGTTACTCCACGCCCAAGGCGAGGTTGCCCGCCTGAGTGAGCGCGATCAGCTGTTCAGCTCGTTGCTCGACAGCGTCAATGCAGTGCTTTGGGCCTTCGACTGGGGAACCCGTCAGGTGCTGTACGTCAGCCCAGCCTACGAGCGCATCTTCGGCCGCCCGGTCAGCCTGGTGCTGGCTGACTACAACGAATGGCGTGACAGCATCTACCCCGACGACCTCGAATTCGCCGAACGTAGCCTGGCCCAGGTCCTGCTCAAGGGTGCGGTGGAAGACCGCGAGTACCGCATCCTCAATGCCGACGGACAAATACGCTGGCTGAGCGACAAGTGCTACATCAACCAGCAGCACGATAGTGATCGGGTAATCATTGTCGGTATCGCCGAAGACATCACCGAGAAGAAGCAGCTTGAAGGCGAACTGCAGCGCCTGGCCACCACCGACGTGCTGACCCAGAGCAGTAACCGCAGGCACTTCTTCGAATGTGCTCAGCAAGCCTTCGACAGTGCTCGCGAGGACGGTACACCGCTGGCTTTCCTGCTGCTGGATATCGACGACTTCAAACGCATCAACGACAGCTATGGCCACCAGGAAGGCGACCAGGTGCTGCAACACATCGCCGACAGCGGCAAGGCCGTGCTACGCCGGGGCGACCTGTTCGGGCGCATTGGCGGCGAAGAATTTGCTGCGGTGTTTCCGGGCTGCAACGCTCAGGTCGCGGAGCAGATTGCCGAGCGCTTGCAGCGGCAGATTCAGCACTTGAGCTTTAGCCATGGGCAGCAGACGTACGGGGTGACTGTGAGTCAGGGGCTGACCGGGCTGACCGATGAGGATGTGACGCTGGACAGCCTCTATGCGCGGGCAGATGCGGCAATGTACAGGGCCAAGCGGCAGGGCAAGAATCAGATAGTCCGCGGCTGATCAGGCGGCAGGGGCACCGGCTTTGGCCGGTATTCGCGGGCCCGGCGCCACACCTGTGGGAGCGGGCAAGCCCGCGAAGGGTCGCAATGCGGCCCCCGAATCTCAGCTGGAAACCTCGGCCCCAGCCACCGGCGGTTCTTCCTGTGGCTTTACTTCCGGGCTCTCCACTTTGCGCAACCGCCTAAGCTCCGGCAGGCCAAGCTTGAGCAGGCGCGCCGTCTTGCCGCTGGCCACCTTCTCCAGCCCCTGCTCAGCCGGCAGCCGCGACAACTGCCCAGCCAGGTTCATGGCCAGGATCTCCAGCGAGTAAACTCCACCACCCAACTGGTAGATCGCAGCGATCAACTCGCGCAGTGCCAGCGGCAGACGCCAGCGAGTACGCAGCGCCGAGCCGAATGCCGCACCAAACTCCTCCAGCGATTGCTGCACATTGCGCTCGTTCAGGTCTCCCCCGGCCAGCCGCCACTCCTGCAGGCAGCGCAACACCGCCAGGTCGCCCAGGCAATGCAGCAAGCCCGCGCAATAACAACGCCCCTCGTCCAGTTCGAGCATGCGCGCCAAGGTGCGGCCATATTCGGCAGTGTGCAGTGACAGGTCCCAGTAACGGGCTGCGTGCTCTGCCAACAGGGGGTCGCTGAGGCGTGCGCTGCGCTTGAGGGTCATGCCCAGGATCAGGTTCATGCTTTGGGTACTGCCAAGCTTGTTCAGGGCCTGCAGCAACGTCTGCACCGGGGCTTCACGGTGCAATGCCGCACTATTGGCGGCAGCAATCAGTACCGCCGTGACTTGCGGGTCGTTACACACCTCCTCTTCGAGCGCCCTGAGGTTCAGGCCTTGGGGATTGAGCGCCCGTTTGATCGCCAGCTGCACATCTGCCAGCAGCGGCCCGCCATCGGCGCTAGCGCGGCGCTGTTCAAGGTAGGCCGGCAGGCTGGCACCCGCCTGCAATGCCGGTACCGGGCAGGCAATCTGCTCGCCAACGGCCAGCAGCAACTCTTCCAGGCGTTTGCGCAGGTTATCCAGATTCAACGGCTTGCTCAGGTAAGCAGTGGGGTGCAGGGGCAGCGCTTCACGCACACTGGCGCTGTCATTGCGGTTACTCATGAGAATGAACGGTACCCCTGGCCCTTTGGCGCGCACCTTGCGCAGCAGGTCGAGGCCATCGACACCGGCCAGCTCACGGGCGGCGATGATCAGGTCAGGCTTGTTGGACAAGGCACTGAGTGCCTGCGAGCCGTCAGTGCATACCTGCAGGCGGGCATCACAACGTACGCTGAGCAGCATCTCGCTGAGTAAATCCCGTACCCAAGGATCGCCTTCGACAATCAGTACGCTTGGTGGGGTGGGGGCTGCAGCACTCATCGCCAACTACTCCTGAATACCCTGACACACAGTCCGTCGCAGCTTCCAAAGCGAGTCCTCCGACAACCATAGCGCTACATGGCTTTTCTGGGCATAAAAAAAACCCGCCTGGGCGGGTTTTTTCTGGAGCACGTCACATCAGGCGATTTCAGCGAAGCACTCTTCGATGATGGCCAGGCCTTTGTCCAGCAGCGCGTCTTCGGCGGTCAGCGGAACAAGGATACGCAGGACGTTGCCGTAGGTACCGCAAGACAGCAGGATCAGACCCTTTTCGCGGGCCTTGGCGACAACCTGGCCAACAGCAGCAGCGTTCGGGGTGTGAGTGCCTTTCTCGAAGACTTCGACGGCGATCATCGAGCCCAGACCACGGACGTCGCCGATGATCGGGTACTTCTTCTGGATTTCGCGCAGGCCGGCGGTCAGGCGCTCACCCACAGCCTTGCTGCGGTCCAGCAGTTTTTCTTCTTCGAACACTTCGATCACGGCCAGGGCCGCGGCGCAAGCGATCGGCGAGCCGGCGTAGGTGCCGCCCAGGCCGCCTGGAGCGATGGCATCCATGTACTCGGCCTTGCCGCACACACCGGCCAGCGGGAAGCCGCCAGCGATGGACTTGGCAAAGGTGGTCAGATCAGGCGCAACGCCCATCTGTTCCATGGCGAAGAAGGTGCCGGTACGGCCAGCGCCAGTTTGTACTTCGTCGGCGATCAGCAGGATGCCGTGCTGGTCGCACAGGGCGCGCAGGCGTTTCATCAGCTCTTTCGGCGCTGGCAGGAAACCGCCTTCGCCTTGTACTGGCTCGAGGATGATCGCGGCGATGTCGCGCGGCTCGGCGTCGTTCTTGAAGATGCGCTCGACCGAGGCAATGGCGTCGTCAACGCTGATACCGTGCAGTTCGCTCGGGAACAGGGCGCGGAAGATACCGCCTGGCATCAGGCCCATGCCAGCGGAGTACGGCACGACCTTGCCGGTCAGGCCCAGGGTCATCATGGTACGGCCGTGATAACCGCCGGTGAAGGCGATGACGCCAGCGCGGCCAGTGGCAGCACGGGCGATCTTGACGGCGTTTTCAACGGCCTCGGAGCCGGTGGTGACCAGCAGGGTCTTCTTGTCGAAGTCGCCTGGGACCAGCTTGTTGATCTTTTCGCACAGCTCTACGTAGGGTTCGTAAGCCAGCACCTGGAAGCAGGTGTGGCTGACCTTGGTCAGCTGCTCTTGCACGGCTGCAACCACTTTCGGGTGCAGGTGGCCGGTGTTCAGTACTGCGATGCCGCCGGCGAAGTCGATCAGTTCGCGGCCTTCAACGTCGATCACGGTCGAGTTCTTCGCGGTGTCGACGAAGATCGGGTGGATCTGGCCGACGCCACGTGGGACGGCAGCTACACGACGTTGCATCAAGGATTCGTTGGTTTTGCTCATAATGCCCTCATTGCGCCGACAGGAATGGCGCTTTTATTCGGGGGTGGCTGGGAGTGCTCGCGAACAGTATTCGTTGATCGACTGTCGTGAGCGCCCTGGCCACCAGGTACTGCAATGTAAAAAAGGCCAGCGAGACGTCGCTCTCGCGCCCCGCTGGCAGAGGTAAAGCCTTTACCGTGCGATCAGACGCTGATGCACAGGTATTTGATTTCGAGGTAGTCCTCGATACCGTACTTGGAACCTTCGCGGCCCAGGCCCGAGGCCTTGATACCACCGAACGGCGCCACTTCGTTGGAAATCAGGCCGGTGTTGATACCCACCATGCCGTATTCCAGGGCTTCGGCGACACGGAACACACGGCTCATGTCACGGGCGTAGAAGTACGAGGCCAGGCCGAACTCGGTGTCGTTGGACATGGCGATGACTTCGGCTTCGTCTTTGAAGCGGAACAGCGGCGCCAGTGGGCCGAAAGTCTCTTCCTTGGCGACAGCAGCGGTCTTCGGTACGTCTACCAGGATGGTCGGTTCGAAGAAGTTGCCTTCGATCAGCTTGCCACCGGACAGCACTTTGGCGCCTTTGCTGACGGCGTCCTCGATGTGCTCCTGGACCTTGGCGACAGCCTTGCCGTCGATCAGCGGGCCAGTGGTGGTGCCGTCTTCCAGGCCGTTACCGATCTTCAGCTTGGCAACTGCAGCGGCCAGCTTCTGGGCGAACGCGTCGTAGACGCCGTCCTGCACGTAGATACGGTTGGCGCAAACGCAAGTCTGGCCGTTGTTGCGGTACTTGGAGATGATCGCGCCCTCGACCGCCTTGTCCAGGTCGGCGTCGTCGAACACGATGAACGGGGCGTTGCCACCCAGCTCCAGGGAAACCTTCTTGATGTCCTTGGCGCATTCTTCCATCAGCTGGCGACCGATTTCGGTCGAGCCGGTGAAGGACAGCTTGCGTACCAGGGAGTTGCCGGTCAGTTCGCCGCCAACTTCGCCGGCGCTGCCGGTAACCACGCTCAGCACGCCTGCCGGGATGCCGGCACGGTGGGCCAGCTCAACCAGGGCCAGAGCGGAGTATGGGGTTTGCGAAGCAGGCTTGAGCACCATGGTGCAGCCAGCGGCCAGGGCCGGGCCGGCTTTACGGGTGATCATGGCGGCCGGGAAGTTCCACGGGGTGATGGCCGCGGTAACGCCGATTGGCTGCTTGATGACAATCAGGCGCTTGTCTGGCTGGTGGCCCGGGATGGTGTCACCGTAGATGCGCTTGGCTTCTTCGGCGAACCACTCGATGAACGAGGCAGCGTAGGCGATTTCGCCCTTGGCTTCGGCCAGCGGCTTGCCCTGTTCGGTGGTCATCAGGCGAGCCAGGTCGTCCTGGTTCTCGATCATCAGTTCGAACCAGCGACGCAGCTTGGCCGAACGCTCTTTCGCAGTCAGGGCACGCCAGGCCGGCAGGGCCTTGTCAGCGGCTTCGATGGCGCGGCGGGTTTCCGCGGTGCCCATCTTCGGCACGGTACCGATGACTTCGCCGGTGGCCGGGTTGGTCACCTTGATGGTCTGGCCGTTGTCCGCATCCAGCCACTCACCATTGATATAGGCTTGCTGGCGGAACAACTGAGCGTCTTTGAGCTGCATGTCGGCTTCCCGAATTGTTGATTGTTGAAAAGCGCCCAAGGCAGGGCATCGAGCGTTTGAAATCTCAAACGAATGCTAAGCGGCTGCTGGGGTGTTGGACAATAGGCTGTTCGAAAAAAAGAACGAATGGTTGAACAGCCCATCTGAAATCACCCGCAGAATGGCCGCTAAAGGGTAGACGATGCTGCGGCCGGACTCGGGGCGAAGCCAAAATTCGTTTCACTGCTGGTCACGGTCAGTTTCCACACGCCCTGACGTCGGGCTGAAACGATGATGCTGTCGTCATCGGCAGAGTAATCGACGGCATTAACGTGGATCCAGTTACGGCCGGTATTACCCCGGCCGACAGTTCGATCGGTATTGTCGTGTATCCGGCCCCAGGTATCTGCACAGCCAACACGGTAAAAACAGCTACAGATCAAGGCGATGGACGTCAACGACACAGATGGGTATCATGCGTGCGCGTTGCACTCGTAGCTCAGCTGGATAGAGTACTGCCCTCCGAAGGCAGGGGTCGTGGGTTCGAATCCCGCCGAGTGCGCCATATCAAGAAAGCCCTGGGCCTGAGCCCGGGGCTTTTTCGTTTGTGCGCCATGTCACCTTTCTGGTACTCCCGTGCCACGGGTCATTGATGTTAGCGTGGGCGTCTTCCCGTTCTCTGAACGGGTAACCCATAACAATGATTGGCGAAGGAATGCGCACAACCATGCAGTTGAAAAAACTCACCGCCACCACCCTGTTGCTGGCCAGCATCGGCCTGTTCACCCAGTCTGCCCAGGCCAACCTCACCCAGCAGCAGTCCGCAGCTATCGTCAAAGCCTTCGACGGCAGCGACCCAAGCGACTTCAAGCAATTCCTCGGCAAGCTCAAAGGCAGCGACCTGGGCAAGGCCGACAACCTCGAGGCAACCGTCGACGCCTACCTGGCCAACAAGCCATTGGCCGCCGGGCAACAAGACGAGATCAACCGCCTGCTCGGCCTGTATACCCGCATCAAGTATGGCAAGGCCGCTACCGAAACCCTGCGTGAACTGGTAGCCATCCGCACCTTCAATGTCGAGGGTACGCCGCAGTACGAAAACCCTGAATTCCTCAAGATCGCCGACAGGATCAAGGCATTGGCCGATAGCTTCGGCCTGGCCTTCCGCAACATCGACAACCGGGTATACGAGATCTCGCTTGGCAGCGGGAAGGAAGTGATCGGCATCCATGCCCACGCTGACGTAGTGCCGGTCAACCCGGACAACTGGAAGCTGGCCGATGGTACGCGCCTGGACCCGTTCAAGGTCACCCTGGTGGGTGACCGCATGTACGGCCGCGGCACCGAAGACGACAAGAACGGCATCGTGGTGGCGATGTACGCGCTGAAAGTGGCCAAGGACGAAAACCTGCCGCTCGCCCGGCAGTTCAAGCTGCTGATCGACACCACCGAAGAAACCAGCGGTGATGCCATTCCCTATTACTTCGAGCGCAACCCTACGCCCGACTACAACCTGGCCCTCGACGGCGGCTACCCGGTAGTAATTGCCGAGAAAGGCTACGGCACGGTCATGGCCAGCTTCAACAAGCGCCCGGCCAGCGGCAAGGGTGCCGAGATCGTCAACCTGACCGGTGGCCTGGCGACCAACCAGATCCCGACAACTTCGGTTGCGACCCTGATTTCTGACAACCCGGCACAGCTGGCCAAGCACCTGCAGCAAGCCGGCGCCAGATATGTGAAGCAGCATGGAAGCGACTTCAGCATCGACGCCAAGGCCGACGGCAAGCAAGTCTTGCTCACCGTGACCGGTGTTTCCGCACACTCTTCGGAGCCGGAATCCGGCATCAACCCGGTGGCGCGTATGCTCGACTTCATCAATGGTCTCGGCCAGCAGGTGTCGCTCAAGCACAACCACTTTACCGACGCTGCCCGCTATGCCGCCGACAACTGGGGCCTGGACTACCTGGGCAACAAGCTCGGCGTGGCCTTCAAGGACCCGTTCATGGGCCCGCTGACCACTTCGCTGACCTTTGTCGGAGTGGATGACAAAGGCTTGAAGCTGGCGGTAAACCTGCGCATTCCCAAGGGGAAGCCGATCGCCACGATCAAGGACGAACTGGCAGAGAAACTGGGCAAATGGACCCGGGAAAGCAACACCTCGGTGGCGTTCGATTACAGCCTGGACGAACCGATGTACCGTAACCCTGAAGGCGAATGGGTCCAGGCTCTGCTCGCCGTGGCCACCGAGAACCTGGGTATGAAGCATGAGTTCGGTACCTCGGCCGGCGCGACTTCGGTGCACGATCTTCCCAACGGTGTGCAATTTGGCCTGGCGATGCCAGACGTGAAGTACACCGGGCACAACGACAACGAGTTCAAGACCGTGGAACAGTTCATGTTGGACCTGCAGATAGTGAGCGAGATGGTGGCGCGGATCGGGCAGATGCCGAAGCTTTGATGGGCATTACGGCCTCTTCGCGGCTTTAGCCGCGAAAAGGCCGCTGCAAGCGAACAGCAATGACGTTTTTCAATCGGCTCCATGCCGTTTCCTGCATTGCCGTGCAGAGCGCCGTACCGGATGCTTTAGTTACTCCGAGACAGTGCTTTTTTATCCGCAGAGGCCCGTATGAAGACCGTCGAACAAATCCTCAAGACCAAGTCCCAGCACCAGACCGTCTACACCATCGGCCCGGATGACTCGGTGCTCGACGCCCTGAAACTGCTGGCGGAGAAAAACATCGGTGCGCTGCCTGTAGTCGAGGGCAGCCAGGTAGTGGGTATCGTCAGTGAACGGGACTATGCGCGCAAACTGGTCCTCAAGGGCCGCTCTTCCGCCGCCACCCCGGTACGCGAAATCATGAGTGCACCGGTGGTCACCGTGGAACCCAAGCAAAAGCTCGACTTCTGCATGAACCTGATGACCGACCGCCACCTGCGTCACCTGCCGGTGGTCGACAACGGCAGATTGCTCGGCCTGCTGTCTATCGGTGACCTGGTCAAGGAAACCATCGCCGAACAGGCCAGCCTGATCAAGCAGATGGAGCAGTACATCCGCGGCGAATGACGCGCCTCAATGGTAGGCGCGCTCCAACTCGTCCAGTTGATGGTCGAAGCTACGCAAGCGCGCCGACCAGGTGTACACCAACACTTCCAGGTCGCGGTTGAGCACTGCCGTATTGCCGTGGCCGCTGTGCGTGGGCTCGCCGAGGTCAAGCTGGTAGCGTTCACGGGCCATCGCCTGGGCCACGCTGGACAGGTCGCGAGCGTTGGCCAGCCAGTGGTGATGGCGGTCATGGATTTCGCGGTCGAGCACCCGGCACTGGCGCTTCAACGCATCCAGGCTCTGCTCCAGCGGTGTGCCTCTGAGCTCGCCCATGACCTCTTCGAAGGTACGCCCCGAATGCCAGTAGCTGCCCCAGAAATAGCGGTCGAAAACCGTCTCGACGCGGCGTAGTGCAACCTTGGTGTTCCAGATGGTCAGCAACGTTCGCCCCTGCACCACTTCGCGCTTGTTCAGGCGCAGTTGCTGCCAGGCGATCCATGTCAGCGCCACCAGTGCAACCGCCACAGTGACTGCGGCAGCGGCATACAGGAAATGCACCGCCTGGGTCATCTGTTGCGTCTGCCTGATGCCATAGAAGTAACTGGCCGTCAGGGTGCCCAGGATCGTCACGGAACACCAGAAGCCTGGTGCGTAGGGATCTTTCATCGCGCTATCCCCTTATTGTTTTCCTGAGCATAGCAACGGCCGATCACTCGTCAGGTGCCACTCGGCGCTTTATTTTCGGGGGCGGCGCAATGCTTCGTTGAGTTGATCGAAGGGCACAGCCCAATCGGAATCTTCAATGATGCTGTCCTTGAGAAATGCACGCTGAGAGTCGTTCCAGAATGGCGCATCCACCAGCTTGATTTCGTTCTTCAGCGGGGAATGGCTGGTGATGAACTGATCGATACTCTTGGGATCGTCGGGCAAGCCCAGCTGCTTGAACAGCTCGGCAAAGGGATGGATCAGCGCTTCCATGGTTCCTCCTGAGCGCCAGGCAAGCCGTCCACGACGCCCGCCTGGCATTGGTTTGAAAACATCAGCACAGCTCGCACACTTCGGCGTGCGGCACCAGTTTCATGTACTGCTCCATGCTCATGTGAATCAGGTGATCGTGGTCACCCGCCTCCAGGTAGACATCGCCTTGGCGGGTAAGACTCGGGTCGAGCAGCATTTTTATCTGGTAAGCATCGCCAAGGGCCGGCACAGCACCGCGTTCGCAGTCATTGAACAGGCTCGGCAGACCGCTTTCACGGGTCAGATGCCAGGCCCCGGACATGCGCACCTTGTCCAGGTCCAGATGCCGGTTGGCCGGTAGCACGGCCATAATGTAGTTGCCGTGACGGTCATCGACCATCACCGCCTTGGCGACCCGTTCGGCGGGCACGCCGGCCATACGGGCCGACTCCAGGCTGGTGGCCGAATGTGGGTGGGGAATGATGTCGTAGTCGCAGTTGGCCTTGTCCAGGCTGGCCTGCAGGGTCTTTGCCATACGCATGATGCACCTCCGGTTTCGCCCCCCAATCTTCAATTTTAGGCCGGGTACGAGTGGTCGGGGCTAAACTTGTGTAATACGCGCAAATGAGGTGACGACAGGTGATCGCCCACTGCTGGCGCTGGCTGTTGCTGCTGTTGTTGCTTGGCATCACGCCAGGTGGCCAGGCAGCGCCCGGCGCGGTGTGGGTGCTGGGCATCGACGACGCCATCGGCCCAGCCAGCGCCGACTACCTGGTACGCAGCCTTGGCCAGGCCCAGGCGCAAGGCGCGCAACTGGTGGTTATCCGCATGGATACCCCGGGCGGGCTGGACAGCGCCATGCGCCAGATGATCAAGGCAATTCTCGCCAGCCCTGTGCCGGTCGCCAGCTACGTTGCCCCCAGCGGAGCCCGCGCCGCCAGCGCCGGCACCTATATTCTCTACGCCAGCCATATTGCGGCGATGGCGCCCGGGACCAATCTGGGTGCTGCCACGCCGGTGCGGATCGGCGGCCCGCCTGGCACGCCCGATGATGACAAGGCCAAAGGCGGCGACGATGAAACCCTCGCACGCAAACAGGTCAACGACGCTGCTGCCTACATCCGTGGCCTGGCGCAAATGCGCGGCCGCAACGCCGACTGGGCGGAGAAGGCCGTGCGCGAGGCGGTCAGCCTGTCCGCCAGCGAGGCTTTGCGCCTGAACGTGATCGATCAGGTGGCCGATGACCTGCCTGACCTGCTGCGCAAGCTCGACGGCAAAATGCTCCAGGTGGCCGGCCAGCCACGGCAGTTGCAGACCGCAGGCGCCAGCGTGGTCGAGCATCTGCCGGACTGGCGCACACGGGTTCTGGCGGTGATCACCAACCCCAGCGTGGCACTGATCCTGATCATGATCGGCGTTTACGGCCTGTTGTTCGAATTCATGAACCCCGGTTCTGCGGTGGGTGGTGTGGTCGGTGGTATCTGCCTGCTGCTGGCGCTGTATGCGCTGCAGCTATTGCCGGTGAGTTTCGCCGGGGTGGCGCTGATCCTGCTTGGCATTACCTTCATGGTCGCCGAAGCCTTCTTGCCCAGTTTCGGCGTGGTCGGCTTCGGCGGCATCGTTGCCTTTGTGGTCGGCGCGTTGATCCTGATTGACACCGACGCCCCCGGTTTCGGCATCCCGCTGGCCTTGATCGGCACCCTGGCGCTGCTCTCGGCATTATTGATCGGTGGCGTGCTGGGCATGGCTCTCAAGGCCCGTAAGCGGGCGCTGGTCAGTGGCGACGCCGGCCTGGTCGGCAGCCTGGTCACCGTCACCCAGGTGATGGCAAGCGACCCATTCTGTGGTGTCGTGCTGGCTCAGGGCGAACCATGGCAAGCGCGGTGCGCAACGCCCCTGCAAACTGGCCAGAACGTACGGGTGACCGCGCGCCATGGCGTGATGCTGGAAGTGAGCGCCGCCGCCCCTGCGACGCAAGGAGAATGAGCATGTTCATGCAATTCGGTTTCGGCGCAGTGCTGATCGTGCTGGCCATGCTGGTGCTGTCGGCGTTTCGCATCCTGCGCGAATACGAGCGCGGCGTGGTGTTTCAACTGGGGCGCTTCTGGCAGGTCAAAGGGCCGGGGCTGATCCTGTTGATCCCGGTGATTCAGCAAATGGTACGGGTCGACCTGCGTACAGTGGTACTGGATGTGCCGCCGCAGGATGTGATCACCCGCGACAACGTTTCGGTCAAGGTCAACGCAGTGTTGTACTTTCGCGTGCTCGACCCGCAAAAAGCGATCATTCAGGTCGAGGATTTTCTGGTGGCGACCAGCCAGCTGGCCCAGACTACCCTGCGTGCGGTGCTGGGCAAGCACGAACTGGATGAGCTGCTGGCAGAGCGCGAGCAACTGAATCTGGATATCCGCCAGGTGCTGGATGCGCAGACGGATGCCTGGGGCATCAAGGTGGCCAACGTCGAGATCAAGCACGTTGACCTGAACGAGTCGATGATACGCGCCATCGCCCGCCAGGCCGAGGCCGAGCGCGAACGTCGGGCCAAGGTGATTCATGCCGAAGGTGAACTGCAAGCGTCGGAGAAACTGATGCAAGCCGCGCAAATGCTGAGCAAAGAGCCGGGGGCGATGCAGTTGCGCTATATGCAGACACTGGGGGCGATTGCCGGGGACAAGAGCTCGACCATCGTCTTCCCGCTGCCGATAGATTTGCTGAAGGGGCTGGCTGGCAAGGAGAAATAGTGATGGACCAATCGCGGGCTTGCCCGCGAATGGCCTGTATTCGGTCTGTCAGACCGGCGCGCGGCGCAAGGTCGCGAGGAAGGTGGCTGCACCAATGAACAACCCGGCAAAGGTCCGGTTCAAACGCTTCTGCTGTTTGGGTGTGCGCAACATGCGCAACACATGCGAAGCCAACCCGGTGTACCCCGCCATCACCAGCAGGTCGACAGTGACCATGGTCACGGTGATCGCCACATATTGCGGCAGCAGCGGCGCATGCGGGTTGAGGAACTGCGGCAGCACCGCCAGCATGAACACCAGCGCCTTGGGGTTGCTGATGTTGACCAGGAAACCACGGAACACCAGGCTCAGCGGCTTGCCGATCGGGCGCACGCCTGATTCATCGCTCATGTCCATCGGCAGTGCACGCCATTGCTTATAGGCCAGGTACACCAGGTAGGCGACGCCAAACCACTTGATGACCTGGAACGCCGTGGCCGAGGCGGCCAGGATGGCACCGACGCCGGCGGCGATGATGGCGATCTGCATGATCAGGCCCAGCTGCAGGCCCAAGGCGTTCCAGTAACCACGCCAGAAGCCGTATTGCAGGCCGCTGGACATCGAGGCAATCGCCCCGGCACCAGGTGAAAGGCTGATCACCCAGCAGGCAGCAAAGAAGCCCAACCATACTTCCATCGACATCACACACCTCGCTCGAACATTTGTTGCAAAACGTTAAGCTAAGGTTTTGGCGAAAAAATAACCAGTGATTTCTGATGGATTTGTGGTGCCTGACCTGACCTCTTCGCGGGCACGCCCGCTCCCACGCCTACAGTGCATTTTCAGACGCTGTGGGATACCTGTGGGAGCGGGCGCGCCCGCGAAGGGGCCAGTACAGGTTCAGTCAGCTTCGGCAGCTGTTTCTTTGTGCAGGGCCTGTACCTCGGCCCCGCGCCAGCGTCGTACTGACTTCTGGAAGAACTGGCTATTAGGCACCTGCACAAGCGCCCCACCCGCTTCGGGCATTTCCAGCAGCGTGGTGAACAGCAGGTTGATGGCGATCACCCGGCCTTTCACACCGGGCTTGTCGAGGGTGTCGACCAGCTCGACCACATCGCCGATGCGAAACGGCCCAACCGTGAATATCAACACCGCGCACAACAGGTTGGACAACACGCTCCACATGGCGAAGAAGGCCACCGCCGCTACCGCTACGAAGCCGGAAAGTGCTGTCCACAACACAGTCGCCGAAACACCCAGGCGCTCCAGCACGAACAGCAGCGCGCTGCCCATGATCAGCCAGCGCAGGCCACCGCGAACGGGCACCAGCAACTCCGGCGGCAACGGGTAACGCTGGCCGAGTCGGCCAAGCCCACGGGCGACGATACGCTGCAGGATGAACGCCGCGACCAGGATCAAGAGTATCTGCAAGCCTAGCCAGAAGGTATCCATCCATTGCCCTGGCAGCAGCGAACGCAGTTCCTCCATCAGGACAGTGCCTCGAGTTCGGCCTGCATGCTTTCAAGGGTTTCCAGCGCTTCCATCCAGGCCTCTTCCAGCTCGCCTTCGCGTTGCTTGAGCTTGGTCTGGCGCGCCAGCAGGTCGCGCAACTCGTCCTTGCGCGCCGCCTCGTAAAGGCCACCATCACCCAGCGCGGTCTCGATCTCGGCCAACTGCGCGTGCACCTGGTTGAGCTCGGTTTCCAGCTTGTCGGCAGCCTTCTTGTGCGGTGCCAACTGCTGACGCAAGGCTGCGGCAGCCTGGCGCTGGGCTTTCTTGTCGGTCTTGTCCGGGTTGGCCGGTGCAGTACTGGCCGGCGCACTGCGCTGGCGGTACTCGACCAGCCAGCGGCTGTAGTCCTCCAGGTCACCGTCGAAGGTGTCGACCTTGCCGTCGGCCACCAGCAGGAAGTCGTCCGTGGTGCTCTTGAGCAAATGACGGTCGTGGGACACCACCACCACTGCACCGGCAAACTCCTGCAAGGCCATGGTCAGTGCCAGACGCATTTCCAGGTCCAGGTGGTTGGTCGGTTCGTCAAGCAGCAGCAGGTTTGGCCGCTCCCAGGCAATCAGCGCAAGTGCCAGGCGAGCCTTTTCGCCACCGGAGAAGTTAACCACTGGCTCGTCGCAGCGGGCACCGTGGAAGTCGAAGCCGCCGAGGAAGTCGCGCAGCGTCTGCTCACGCTCGGTAGGGGCGATGCGCTGCAGGTGCAGCAGCGGGCTGGCCTTGTCGTCCAGCGAGTCCAGCTGATGCTGGGCAAAGTAGCCTACAGCCAGGTTCTCGCCACGAACCAGACGGCCCGACAACGGCTCCAGCTCACCTGCAAGGTTCTTGATCAGGGTCGACTTGCCGGCGCCGTTGGGCCCAAGCAGACCAATACGAGCGCCTGGGGTGAGCTGCAGTTTGACCTTGTCGAGGATGGCCTTGTCGCCATAACCCAGGCTACCTTCGGAAAGGCTCAGCAACGGGCTGGAAATTTTCTGCGATTCACGGAAGACAAAGTCGAACGGCGAATCGACATGCGCCGCCGACAGCTCTTCCATGCGCTCAAGGGCCTTGATCCGGCTTTGCGCCTGACGGGCCTTGGTAGCCTGAGCCTTGAAGCGGGCAATGTACTTTTCCATGTGCGCGCGCTGCGCCTGCTGCTTCTCGTAGGCCTGCTGCTGCTGCGCCAGACGCTCGGCACGGGTGCGCTCAAAGGCGGTATAGCCGCCTTTGTACAAGTTGAGCTTGCGCTGCTCGACGTGCAGCACATGGTCGACCACGGCATCGAGGAAGTCACGGTCATGGGAGATCAGCAACAACGTGCCGGGGTAGCCCTTGAGCCAGTCTTCCAGCCACAGGATCGCGTCGAGGTCGAGGTGGTTGGTAGGCTCGTCGAGCAGCAACAGGTCGGACGGGCACATCAGGGCCTGGGCCAGGTTCAGGCGCATCCGCCAGCCACCAGAGAAATCGCCGACACGGCGGTCCATCTGCTCGTTGGTGAAGCCCAGCCCAGCCAGCAATTTGCGCGCACGGGCGTCGGCGGTATAGCCGTCGGCGCTTTCCAGCTCACTGTGCAGGCGCGCCAGGGCGGTGCCGTCGTGGGCCTGCTCGGCGGCGGCCAGTTCGGCCTGGACCTTGCGCAGGCGCACGTCGCCGTCAAGCACATAGTCCACAGCCAGGCGGTCGAGGGTGTCGACCTCTTGGCGCATGTGGGCGATGCGCCAGTCGCCGGGCAGTTGGCAGTCACCGGCATCGGGTGACAGCTCACCGCGCAGCAAGGCGAACAGGCTGGATTTTCCGGCGCCGTTGGCGCCGATCAGGCCGGCCTTGTGACCGGCGTGCAGGGTCATCTCGGCGCCTTCTAGCAAGCGCTGCGGACCACGCTGTAAAGTGAGGTTGGATAGTCTGATCATGATGGTCGCGGAGTCTACCAGCTTCCTCGGCCCATAGCGCGAGTGGAACCATGCACACCGACCTTTGGAATTACGCCCTGACCCTGTATGCCAGGCCCGGCGTGGAAGCCGCCTGCCTTGAACTGCAGGCACTGGGCGGTGATGTCTGCCTGCTGCTGTGCGCAACCTGGCTACAAGCACGCGGAGTAACCGTGCTGGGCGAACGCGCACAAGCACTGCAAGAACTCGCCGAGCCCTGGCAGCGTGACGTGGTTACCCCGCTACGCAGCCTGCGCCAGCAATGGCGAGCCACAGCATCGGGTGATACACAACTGGCGGCATTACGTGAACAAGTGAAAGGGTTGGAGTTGCGGGCTGAAAAAGCCTTGCTTGAGCGCTTGCAGGAACGCTCGCAACAGTGGCCCGTGGGCTCCCATGAGCCCGCGGACGACTGGCTGGCCCGGCTGGCACCGGACCAGGCTCTGCATCATGACGCGCTAGTTCAGTTGCGCGTCGCAGCGGCTGCGCTTCAGGACGCCGAAGGTGCCTGAGCAGGCGTGCTCACAGGTGCCGACGGTGCTGCAGCCGCCGGGCTCACCGAGTTGGTTGCGGCGGCCGGTGTAGCGGGTTTGGCCTCGGCAGGCTTAGCGGCCGTGCGTGCAGGTGCCTTGGCGGCAGCTGGTTTTGTGGCTGGCTTGGCAACAGGGGCTTTGGCAGCTGGCTTGGCCGCAGGTTTGGCTGCTGCGGGCGCCTTGGCTGCTGGTTTAGCCGCAGGCTTCGCGGCAGCGGTCGCCTTGGCAGCCGGTTTGGCCGCAGGCTTCGCGGCAGCGGGCGCCTTGGCAGCCGGTTTGGCCGCAGGCTTGGCGGCAGCGGTCGCCTTGGCAGCCGGTTTGGCCGCAGGCTTGGCGGCAGCGGTCGCCTTGGCAGCCGGTTTAGCCGCAGGCTTCGCGGCAGCGGTCGCCTTGGCAGCCGGTTTGGCCGCAGGCTTCGCGGCAGCGGTCGCCTTGGCAGCCGGTTTGGCCGCAGACTTCGCAGCAGCGGTCGACCTCGCAGCTGGTTTGGTCGCAGGCTTGGCGGCAGCGGCCGACCTCGTAGCTGGTTTGGCCGCAGGCTTGGCGGCAGCCGACTTGGCGGGTTTCGCTGCACGCTGATCAAGTGCCTTGGCTGCTGCTTCGCGTACCTTGCCTACACCCTGGGCCAGCTTGAGGCTGTCCTGAGCATCGCGTTTGAGTTGCTGAATGTAAGAGCGGGTCTGGGTTTGACGTTCCTTGAGAGAATCGAGCAGTTCCTCAAGTTCACCAATGGCTTTTTGCGCCTTGGTCTGCGCCTTGGCTTTACCTGCCTTGGCCGCGTCTTGCAGTTTCAGGCGACCGTTGTGCAGTTTTTCCTGTGCCTTGCCACGCTGCTTTTCCAACTTCGCCAGCAGTTTTTCCGCATCAGCCAGCGCTTGCGAGCAGGCCTCTTCCAAGTGCTCGAGCAAGCTGCCCGAAAGTTGCTGGAGCAGGTGTAACGGCGTACTTACTGGCTTCTTTTTGGCCGACATGGTTTACCTCCTGGCTGACGAGATTACGGCTCATACTATGCTTCTGCTGCTACCGCCGCTAGGGCATGTTGACCGTAATATTTACGCCGCGTTGCATGCCTGGGCAAAGTTGTTATCTTGCAGCTGCGTGAAAGTGTAGTTGCTGAATTAATCATTGCTGGTATTTGGGAGTCAGGCGTTGCCTCGATATCTTGTTTTAGGTTTATGCCTGATGGCACCCCTCGCCTTGGCCGAGAGCGAAGACCACGATTTGGCCTACAGCCTGGGTGCCAGCCTGGGTGAACGCCTGCGCCAGGAGATGCCGGGTTTGCAACTGGATGCGCTGGTCGAAGGCCTGAAGCAGTCCTATCAGGGGCAACCCCTCAAGCTCGACAAGGCACGCATGCAGGCGGTGCTCCAGCAGCATGAAACCCAGGAAAGTGACGCCGCTACGCAAAAGCTGCAGGCTGCCGAAACACGTTTCATGGCTAATGAGCGTGGGCGTTACGGGGTACACGAACTAACGGAAGGTGTGCTGTACAGTGAACTGCAGGCGGGCACGGGGGCTCAGCCGAAAGCAGGCGGCAAAGTGCAGGTACGCTATGTGGGCAGACTGCCGGATGGCTCGGTATTCGACCAAAACCAGACACCACAATGGTTCAACCTGGATTCGGTTATCGAAGGCTGGCAGGTCGCCTTGCCGAAAATGCACACTGGCGCCAAATGGCGCCTGGTAATTCCTTCAGCGCAAGCCTATGGCGCCGAGGGGGCGGGGGATTTGATTGCACCCTACACCCCCCTGGTATTCGAGATCGAACTGCTGGCGGTTGGCGACTGACGCCAACCTCAGGCCTGCACTGCACCCTCTTCTTTGTGTGCGTTGTGCAGCACTTCGATCAGACAGTCTTCAAGCTCGAAGCGCTCATGCAACAACCCGCCCAATTTGGCCAGCTTCTCGGCAAAGCGTTCGGTGTCCTTGCACTCCCCCTTGGCGCAATGGTCATTGAAGGCCAGTGCAATCTGAGTACTGTCGTTGATCCGAGGGTTGATCTCTTCGGCCAGCTTCAGCGCCTTCTCGTCTCCGAACGCCTTGGCCTCGCTGACCAGTTGCTCGCAGACTTCGAAGTGCCACGCCGAAACGTAGTCGACCAGAAGTGAGCAAAAGTCCCCGTTGGTATCCTTGTCGGCGAAGGCTGGCTTCACATCGCGCAGGGCGCGAAAAGCCTGCACCAGTTCCTGGCGCTCCTCCAGCCAACGGTCGATCAGCTTGTGAACCCCACCCCAGCGTTCCTGGGCGTTCTGACAACTATCGAGCATGGCGATCTCTTCCCTTCTGGGTAGATGCCGCTGCACCTCGCACCACGACCGCGCAGCACAAAGGTGACATCAGCAGGACGGCATCGAGCAGTTGTTTTTCCGGTATGCGTGCTGGGAGATTATTCCCGCGCGTGCTGCCCTTCAAGGTACGCAGCACACAAAGTTCATACAAGTGTTTAATAACCTGTTACATCGCCATTGGTCGCGCTAATGGCGCAACCTTGCGCCAGGTCATGTTCTAGCCAGGGTGCGGAAACGATACGCCAGCAGGCAACTCAAGGGCAGAGCCGCCAGCAGCAGGAAAGCCAACAGGCTCCATTCCGGCAGTGTCAGATCGAGAAAGCTCCAGGCAAGCGAACGGCAATCCGGGCCACCCAGCAACAGTTGCCGTGCCGCCTCACCCCAGGATTGCTCGAACACTCGCCCTATCGGCACCGGGCATACATCATTGCCCACCTCAACACCCTGCAACCAGACATGCCGTGCGGCCAGCAATGCGCCGGCCAGCGAGCAGCCCAGCGCCAGCCGAGCGTAACGAAGGATGCCCTGCGTGCCCGGCGCCTGCAGCACGGCGGCGAAACACAGCAGCGCGTAAACGCCAAGCAGCAACCGTTGGCTGAGGCACAGTGGGCACGGCCTCAGCCCCACTGTGTTTTCCAGACGAAAAGACGCAACCAGTACCGCCAGTGCAACCAGGCAGGCAGGAAGAAAAAAGGTGCGCAAACGGGCCGGCAGCATGGGCAGTGAAGGTCCCGGGGAAAAAGTAGTGGCTTGAAACGGTAGAGGAAAGACACGCCTTGTTTCAAGGCACGACAACAACGACAAGTCGCTGAATCGCGTAGGAAATTTCCAGATATGAGGTAGGAGACGACGGAAGAGATGGACTTCAGATCTAACTGACAGGAAAAGATAAATTACCCGCCCCCAAAGCCCGCACCTTGGCGCGGGCCTTGGGGTGGGTCAGGCGCGTACGCCTTCTGGCAAAGGCAGCGCCAGCAGGCGCTCGTCCAGAAGGCCAAGGCCCTCCTGGAATAGTTGGTTGCTGCGCTCGGTCTCGCCCAGCCCCGCAAGCAGGCGGGCCAGTTCAGCACAGGCCTCGGGATTGCGCTCCATGCGCAGGCTGCTTTCCAGGTAATCACGCGCCTTACCCCACAGGCGGTTCTGCAGGCTCAGACGACCCAGGGTCAGCAGCAGGCTTGCGTCTTGCGGGTGAGCCTTGAGCCAACCTTCAGCGGTTTGCAACTGACGTGCCGGGTCATCCCCACGCACCAGGCCATAAAGGCGGGCCAGATGGCTTTCATAGTCGCGCTTGAGGGCAGTGCGCAGCACTTGTTCGGCCTCGTTCTGGGCACCTACCTGGCGCAATTGCTCGGCGTACGCCAGCACCAGTTGTGGCTCCTGGCGCTGGGCTGCGGTCAGTTGCTGCCAAGCGCGCTCCAAGGATTGACGTGCACTTTGCGTGTCTTCGCCACGGGTGGCGGCCAGGCTCAGGTTCTGGCCCCAGGCACGTTGTTCCAGAGCCGCCAGCTCGGCGGCCGGCAGCACCTTGCCCTTGCGCAGGTCGGGCAGCAGGCGGATCAGTGCAGACCAGTCGCCGCGCTCCAGGTGCAGGCGCTGCAGCAAGCGCAGCACCTGGCTGTTGTGCGGGTGACGTTCCTGCATGGCCAGCAGGGTTTCCAGGGCTCCATCGCTTTCACCGCGGTCCATTTGCAATTGGGCATGGGTCAGGGCAATGGCCAGCTCCGCTTGTGGCTGGCGCTCCAGGGCACGCTCCAGCAGGTTGTCGCTGTCTTCGGTGCGGCCCTGCTCGTTGGCCGCGCGCGCGGCACCAAGGTAGTACAACAACGGTTGGCGCTCAGCCTCGGCGGCACGGTGCAAGTGTCGCTGGGCACTGGCCCAGCGGCCTTCGGCGAGATCGAGCTGGCCCTGTTCGATTGCCAGGCGGATACGTCGGCTGCGGTTGCGCCGTGACCAAGGGTTGACCACACCACTGGAGGTCAGCACCAGGCCGACCAGATAGCGCAGCAACCACAGCAGCAGGACGACCGCCAAAATACCCGCCAAGGCTGCCCACAGCCCCGACTGATAACGGAAGCCACCATAGGAAATCAGTACATAGCCGCTGTGCTTGGCGACCGCGATGCCCAGTGCCGCAGCAACCACGATTGCAAGCACGGCCAACAGGTAGACACGCTTCATGGCTTGCCCCCTTCAGCCTCGGCCGGCAGGTGACGGCGCTGAATATAGGCCTGCACAGCCGCCAGGCTTTCACTGAGGTCAGGGGTAACCACCGACACCGGCTGATCGGCCAAGGCATTGAGGCTGTCGAGCATGGCCTTGCTTTGCGGGTTGTCTGCGTTGAAGTTGGCCAGCAGTACGCTGCGGGCGTCGTCCAGCGCCTGCGTGTAAACCTTGGCATCGCCATTGAGCGCCGCCCACTGGGCCTGCTCGATAGTGAGGCTCAAGGCCAGGCGCAGCTGGTTCAGTTGCTGCCCGGCCAGCAACGGACGCACGTTTTCATCGGCGTTGAAGTCGATCTGGAAGTACTTGGATATTTCCGCCCACCACTGCGACAGCCTGCTGGCACCATCACCGTCGGCGGTCAGGGCGCCAAACGCATCGGCGTTACTGTCGAACTCTGGGGACTGGGCGCTCAACTGCTGTACCAGCTCACGCTGTGCAGCCAGTTTCAAGAACAGGCCGGTTCGGTCCGGTTGCTGAGTGCTGTTGAGCATGGCCAGGCTGCGTGCCAGTTGCTCGCGGGCAGCGAAGGCACCCGGGTCGCTCTGCTCGCGCAGGATCTCGTCGGCGCCTTCGACCAAGGCTTTGGCACTGGTGATGTCCTGCAACGCCGAAAGGCGCAGGGTAGCCAGGCGCAGGAGGTGCTCGGCTTCGGCCAGGCGCCATTCTTTGCGGCTTTCTCCCAGCACGGTTTCCAGGCGCTGACTGAGACGCTGCTGGTCGCCCTGTAGCTGGGCTACCAAACGCCGGCGGTCTTCCAGCTCGCTGGCAGCTGGCAGACTGGCCAGTTGCGCACTGATCTGCTGCTCACGTTGCTGCAGCGCCTCGGCGCGCTGGTTCAGCGCCTCGATGTGCTGGCCTTGGTTGAACTCACTGCCCTGCAGTTGACGCACCTGCCAGACACCCCAGCCACCTACCGCCACCCCGGCCGCACCAAGCAGCAAGGCCAGCGCTGCCAGGCCACTGCCGGAGCGCTTGGCAGGTGGGGTGGTAACGGGTTCCGCAGGCGCCTGTGCCGACGGTTGATCGTTATTGGACAAGACAGTCTCGCTCACGTATCCATCCTTTGCATGGGGGCGCACCGCATTCAGCTTAGCGCCTTAAGAGGCAGGTGCAGCGCTACGCTGCACGGCTGCCAGCAAGGCCGTGGCACTGGCGCCACGGCAATCCACAACCTGTTGGGCCCCGGCGGCCTTGGCCTGCTCGGCAACCCGCGGGCTGGGCACGAACAGCGGCAACTGGGCCAGCCGCAGCCAATCGGCACCGGCCATCTGCTGCAAATGTTCAAAACCCTGCCCACTGCTGACCACTAGGCCATTGAGGCGTTCCGCTTCAATGCGGCGCATCAGCGTACCCGCCGGGTAGGCCGGCAGGCAGCGACGATACAGTTCCAGATATTCGACACTAGCACCTTGCTCTGCAAGACGCTCTGCCAGCAGTTCGCGACCTCCGACGCCGCGAACGATCAAGACACGCGGTGCCGGCTCGGTAAGTGCCTGGCGCAGGGCCGGCAGTGCCAGCAAGGCTTCGCTGTCATCGCCACGCGGCGGAAAGCTTACCTCCAGCCCTGCACCCTGCAGCACCCCAGCGGTAGCCTCACCCACGGTGAACCAGCCTCGCTGCGGAGGCTGGATGCTGGCCTGGGCCAGATGCTCTAGCAACAGCCGGGCGGCCGGCTTGCTGACCACAAGGATCGCCTGGAAGTCATGCAAGCCCTCCAGCGACAGTCGCTGTGGGGCCTGCACGGTAATAGGTTCAATTTCCAGCAGAGGCAGGCAACTGCTACCCACGCCCGCTGCCGCCAGGCTTTGCGCCAGCGCCGCACAGTCCTCGGCAGGCCGGGTCAGCAACAGGCGCCATTGGCTCACGGATGACCGGCCTCGCCGTAGACTTCCTTGAGAATGGCCTCGGCGCCCTGCCCCAGCAGGTCTTCGGCCACCTGTACGCCCAAGGTCTCGGCAGCAGCACGCGGGGCACGGGCATCGGCCACCAGCAAGGTCCCGCCGCTAGGCTGGCCGACCAGGCCACGTAGCCACAACTGGTCACCTTCAAGTACCGCGTAGCAGGCGATCGGCACTTGGCAGCCACCATTCAGGCGTTTGTTCAGCGCGCGCTCGGCCATCACCCGGTCAGCGGTGTCGACATGGTGCAGTGGCGCCAGCAGTGCATGGATCTCAACGTCGGCACTGCGGCACTCGATGCCCACCGCGCCCTGACCACCTGCCGGCAGGCTGTCATCGACGCTGATGGTGGAGGTGATGCGGTCTTCGAAGCCCAGACGGATCAGGCCCGCTGCGGCGAGGATGATGGCGTCGTACTCGCCGGCATCCAGCTTCGCCAGGCGGGTATTGACGTTGCCGCGCAGAAAACGGATTTGCAGGTCCGGGCGGCGCGCCAGTAACTGGGCCTGACGGCGTAGGCTTGAGGTCCCGACGATACTGCCGGCGGGTAGCGCTTCAAGGCTGTCAAAGGTATTGGAAACGAAGGCATCACGCGGGTCTTCACGCTCGCAGATGCAGTACAGGCCCAGGCCCTCGGGGAAGTCCATGGGCACGTCTTTCATCGAGTGCACGGCGATGTCGGCTTCGTTGTCCAACAGCGCGGTTTCCAGTTCCTTGACGAACAGGCCCTTCCCGCCGATTTTTGCCAGCGGCGCGTCGAGCAACTTGTCACCACGGCTGACCATGGGTACGAGGGTCACCTTCAGACCGGTGTGGGCCTGCTCGAGGCGGGCCTTGACGTATTCGGCCTGCCACAGGGCCAAAGCACTTTTACGGGTGGCAATGCGGATTTCGCGAGTGGACATGAAACGCCCCGATCCAGAGAAATACCGCCGATGATAACAGCATCGCCGGTATCGCTTGCAGATACGGATCAACAGGTCATACGCAGCCAGGTGCAGGAGCGGCCTGGATCCGAGGGCCTCAGAGCGTCTGCATCATCTTGCGCACACCGGCCACATGGCGACGGCTGACGGTCAAGGCATCGCCGTCCAGGCCTTTCAGATACAGCTGAAAGTGCCCCAGCGGGGTGCGCTGCAAGCGTTCGATACGCTCACGGGCGACCAACGCATTACGATGGATGCGCACGAAGCGTTCGCCGAATTCGTCTTCCAGGGCTTTGAGCGGCTCGTCAAGCAGCACCTCCCCGGCTTCGTGACGCAAGGTCACATACTTGTGATCGGCAATGAAATAGATCACCTGGGGTAAAGGGATCAGTTCGATGCCTTTACGCGTGCGGGCGCTTATATGGCTGCGAGGGCCGCCGCCTTCATTGGCTGGCCGGGTAAGCGCCGCCAATTGGGCACGGTTGGGTTTTTCGGCCTTGCGCAAGGCATCGCGCAAGGCCTGCGCCTGGAAGGGCTTGGTCACATGGCTGAGGGTACTGTCCTTGAATGCCTCTGCACCGTATTCATCATCCCCGGAGCAAAACACCACCGCGGGCGGCGCCTCGCGTTCGCACAGGCGAGCGGCGACCTGCAGGCCATCCAGGCCTGGCATGCCGATGTCCAGCAGGACCACATCGGGCTTGAGGCTTTCGATCAGCGCCAAGGCTTCATCGCCGTTGGTGGCGCTGGGCTCCAGCACGGTGTACCCCTCCAGTTCGCCGAGCAGCCGGCTGAGGCGTTCACGGCCTTGGGGTTCGTCATCAACGATCAGGACATTCATAATTGCGCTGGATTCCTGAATGAGTCTCGCACAGGTATAGCGTAGACAGGTGTGGTTCGAGCGACACTGCGGTCACGCTCTAGACCGGTGCGATGGCCAAAGATTCACTCGGCCCGGCAGATTCACTGCCAGTCCTTTGTCCAACTGTAGACGGTCCGTGGAACACTGCCGTTCATTCCTTGAAATCCTTCTCTGCGATTTTCCGGGCATTTCTCTCGACCGGCGCCCTGCGGCAGCCAGCCCAACCCTGCTATCATCGACGCCACTTTTTCGTTCACGCCTGCAATGAGTGAATCCATGAGCACCGACAAGACCAATCAGTCCTGGGGCGGCCGCTTCAGTGAGCCCGTCGACGCCTTCGTCGCCCGCTTCACCGCCTCGGTAGATTTCGACAAGCGCCTGTACCGTCACGACATCATGGGTTCGATTGCCCATGCCACCATGCTGGCGCAGGTCGGCGTGCTCAGTGATGACGAGCGCGACACCATCATCGATGGCCTGAAAACCATCCAGGGCGAGATTGAAGCCGGCAACTTCGACTGGCGTGTCGACCTCGAAGACGTGCACATGAACATCGAAGCACGCCTGACCGACCGCATCGGTATCACCGGCAAGAAGCTGCACACCGGCCGTAGCCGCAACGACCAGGTGGCCACCGACATCCGCCTTTGGCTGCGTGACGAAATCGACCTGATCCTGGGCGAAATCACCCGCCTGCAGCAGGGCCTGCTGGAGCAGGCAGAGCGTGAAGCCGAAACCATCATGCCTGGTTTCACCCACCTGCAGACGGCGCAGCCGGTCACCTTTGGTCACCACCTGCTGGCGTGGTTCGAAATGCTCAGCCGCGACTATGAGCGCCTGGTCGACTGCCGCAAGCGCACCAACCGCATGCCACTGGGCAGCGCCGCACTGGCCGGCACCACCTACCCGATCGACCGTGAACTGACCTGCAAGCTGCTGGGCTTTGAAGCCGTGGCCGGCAACTCGCTGGATGGCGTGTCGGACCGTGATTTCGCCATCGAATTCTGCGCCGCTGCCAGCGTGGCGATGATGCACCTTTCGCGCTTCTCCGAAGAGCTGGTGCTTTGGACCAGCGCGCAGTTCCAGTTCATCGACCTTCCGGACCGCTTCTGCACCGGCAGCTCGATCATGCCGCAGAAAAAGAACCCGGACGTGCCAGAGCTGGTACGCGGCAAGAGCGGCCGCGTGTTCGGCGCCCTGACCGGCCTGCTGACCCTGATGAAAGGCCAACCGCTGGCCTACAACAAGGACAACCAGGAAGACAAGGAACCGCTGTTCGACGCCGCCGACACCCTGCGCGACTCGCTGCGGGCCTTTGCTGACATGATCCCGGCGATCAAACCCAAGCACGCCATCATGCGTGAAGCGGCCCTGCGCGGCTTCTCCACCGCTACCGACCTGGCCGACTACCTGGTTCGCCGTGGCCTGCCATTCCGTGACTGCCACGAGATCGTCGGCCACGCGGTGAAGTATGGTGTGGACACTGGAAAGGACCTGGCCGAGATGAGCCTGGACGAACTGCGCCAGTTCAGCGACCAGATCGAGCAGGACGTGTTTGCCGTGCTGACGCTGGAAGGTTCGGTGAACGCCCGTAACCACATTGGTGGTACGGCGCCGGCGCAGGTGCGCGCTGCCGTTGTTCGTGGCAAGGCCCTGTTGGCGTCTCGCTAACCCCCCAAGGCGAGGGCTTCGCCCTCGTTCGCGGGCACGCCCGCTCCCACAGATACTGCACAAGTTTCAATAGCGGTGCAGACCTGTGGGAGCGGGCATGCCCGCGAAGGGCACAACACCAGACTCAGCGTTTACCGCTGCGAATCATCTCCATGAAGGCCGGCATCGACGCTTCCTTGTCCGCCAAGATCCGCGCCATGTGCGGGTTCTCGCCCATCAGCTGCAGCAACGCCTTGGCCTGCGGGAAGTCCGCCAGGAAGTCGATGTTCAGCACCTTCTTGCCCACCGCGTTGGCCAGGTCGACCGAGAAGCAGAACATCAGGTCTGCCAGCGTCATCTGCTCGCCCGCCACATAGGGTGCAAAGCGTCCGTTGCGCTTGAGCGTGGCAAAACCTGCCAGCAGGTCAGCACGCGCTTTCTCTTTGATCAGCGGTTCGACCGACATGCCAAAGAACGACTCGGCGTAGCAGGTACGCGCCGGCAGCTCGATGTACAGCTCGATTTCCTTGAGCAGTTCACGCACCTTGGCCTGCTCGAACGGGTCGACCGGCAGCAGTGCCTTACCGCTTTGGGTCTGTTCGATGTAGTCGAGGATCACACTGGTTTCGCTGAGGAAGCCCTGCTCGGTCTGCAGCACCGGAACCTTGCCCCGCGGGCTCACTTCCAACGCCTGTGGCGCCTGGCCGCCATAGAAGGTGACTTCCTCGAAGGGCAGACCTTTTTCCAGTAGGGCCAACTTGACCATGTTGTAGTAGTTGCTGACCGAGAATCCATGAAGCTTGAGCATGAGGTAACAGCCTCCAGGCCGTAAGGAGTTGGCCTGGCTTTTATAGACTGAACGCCTGCCGCTGACCAGCGTCATGCACCGCGTCAATGCTCGGGCATTGCCGCCATAGGCATGGCACACTGTTGCATCCCATCCTAGGAGTACCGCCATGAGCGAGCCCACCGACATCGGCAATGACGACGACGAAGCCTTCGCCGAGGCCACGCTGACCCAAGCCATCGAAAACCAGATCGAGAGCGGCGAGCCGCCTGCGGCCAAGGCCACTTTCAACAAGCTGACGCTGGTTGGCTATGAGCGTGAAGACATTCTGAACCTGATGGCCCATGTGCTGGCCTTCGAAATCGACAACATGCTGGTAGAGGACCGTGCGTTCAACGGCGAGTGGTATGAGAACGCTCTGCGGGCACTGCCGGAGCTGCCGCCTGAGATGGATCAAGGCGACGACGAATAACCCGGCTACACTCGAAGATCAGGCACCGCTGACGGTGCCGCCATCCTTGTCTGGAAGTCAGGAGCTGCCATGCCTTTTACCCCCGATCTGATCGACGAACTGGAAGTACTCGCGCTGTTCAAACACGACAGCAGCCAGGAAGGCATCAAGATAACCAGCACCGCATCCCCCGCCCTGATCGCGGCTGCACAACGCCTGCATGAGAAGGGGCTGACCGATCAACCGGATGGCGGCTACCTGACCAGTCTGGGTCATGACGCCGTTGAAAGTGTCCAACTGCTGCAGAACATTCTCAAGGCGCCACAGCCGGCCTGAGCATCAGGCTTGCGCAAGATCTGAGGCCTTGCGCGGTCCCTGTGGGACCGCGCACGCTCCACTCAGTTGGCCGCAGCACTGCGCCTTTCCGCCAGCCACGAGCGGCCGTAGAGGAGCACGATGGCCAGCAACGCCACCGCCTGCGCCGACAGCGAGTAGGCATCGGCATGAATCCCCAGCCAATCGAACTCGAAGAACGCCACCGGCCGTGTGCCCAGCACGCCGGCCTCTTGCAGCGCCTTCACGCCATGCCCGGCGAATACTACCGACAGCGCGCACAGCAGCGCGGCGTTGATGCTGAAGAACAGCGAAAGCGGCAGCTTGGCCGAACCCCGCAAAATCACCCAGGCAAGGCCCACCAGCAGCATCAGTGCCGTCGCACCACCCGCCAGCACCGCTTGATGCCCGGCAGGGCCTGCCTGCAGCCACAGGGTCTCGTAGAACAGGATTACTTCGAACAATTCGCGGTATACCGAGAAAAAGGCCAGCACAGCAAAACCGAAGCGCCCGCCGCCGCTGACCAGGCTGCTCTTGATGTAGTCCTTCCAGGCGGCTGCATGGCGGCGGTCATGCATCCACACCCCCAGCCATAGCACCATCACCGCGGCGAACAGGGCCGTGCCGCCTTCCAGCAGCTCACGCTGAGCCCCCCCCACATCGATCACATAGGCTGCCAGCGCCCAGGTGGCGAAGCCGGCAACCAGCGCCAGGCCCCAGCCGATGTTGACGCTGCGTACTGCCGACTGCTGCCCGGTATTGCGCAGGAAGGCCAGGATCGCCGCCAGCACCAGAATCGCCTCGAGGCCTTCACGCAGCAGGATCAGCAAACCGGAGATATAACTCAGCGTCCAGCTCAGGCCATCGCTGCCCAGCAGCTTGGCCGCCTGCTCGAGCTTGGTTTTGGCGTCGGCCAGACGCTGTTCGGCCTGGGCCACGGGCAAGCCGTCCTGCAAGGACTGACGGTAGGCCATCAGCGTTTTTTCGGTGTCCTTGCGCGCCTGGGTGTCGATGTTGTCCAGCGAGCTTTCCACCAGCTCGAAACCCTCCAGGTAGGCCGCCACCGACAGGTCATAGGCCTGATCGTGGTCGCCTGCGCGGTAGGCCGCCAGGCTCTTGTCCAGTGTGCTGGCCGTGTATTCGAGCAATTGCGCAGGGCCGCGCTTTACTTGCGGCGGTTGAGCACGCTGGGCACGGAATGCCTCGACGGCCGCAGTGCCTTCGTTGGCGGCGACTTCGGCCGGCGTCTGGCGAGCCAGGTCGGCGAGGTTCCAGGCCTTGTCACCCTTGCCCGCTTCCGGCTTGGCGGTGAAGCTGGCGATGTACGCGGCCACGTCCCAGCGCTGGCGATCGTCCAGCTGGTCGGCAAACGACGGCATTTCGGTGCCGTCGATACCCAGGGCCAGGGTGTTGTAGAGGTCGAACAGGCTCAACTGGTCCAGGCGCGAAACATCGCGCAGGTTGGCGGGTGCAGGCTCCAGGCCCACGCCAGCCGGGCCATCGCCGGCGCCGGTTTCGCCGTGGCAAATCGAGCAGTTTTGCGCGTACAGCGCAGCACCGCGGGCTGGGTCCGGGGTAATCACCGGTGCCTGGCTGACCTCGTAGGCCACAGCCAGTCGTGCACCCAGCTGTCGGGCCTGTTTGGCGACTGCGGCGCCCTCCTGGCGTTGGTCGATGGCTTGGCGTAGCGCTTGAACACCTTGTTCCAAAGCAGCTTGTTCAGTATTTGCGGGCAGGCCTCTGACCAGGTCCGCCAATACCGCGCTGAACTCCTGTTGCTCGCGGTATTCGCCATCGTCGATCACCTTGCCGTCTTGCACGGTCGGCGGGTAGTCAGCGCCAATGTAATCAAGCAGGTGCTGGGCTTTGGCAGCCTCGGCGGGGGACTCGGCCAGCGCCAAGGTGCTGCACAGCGCCAGCACCGGGCCAAGCAGCAAAGCCGGCAGCCAGGCAAGCAGACGGGAACGGGTATTCATGGCCAGTCTCGAAGGTGAATGCGAAAGAGAACATTGTTCACTTCCACTTTGCTTCACTCAAGGGTCTTGGGCGGATTTCATGAAAAATCTTGCTACAAATTAGGTGAAGCGGGAGGGTTGGCCGAGCGCTTTGCCTTTGGATCGCAGGCAAGCTGCTCCCACAGGTATTGCAGCGCCCTCAAAACCTGTTCTGATCATGTGGGAGCTGGCTTACCAGCGATGGGCCGCACAACGGGCTCAGGTTCTTAAAGGCTATTGACGCACCTTGTTCACCACTTGCTCCATATCATCGATCAGCGCCTTGACCATCTCGCTTAGTATCCGCGCGGCACTATCAGCAATTTTGGCCATCTCCCATTTCAGATTCGACGGGCAGATAACCAGTACAGCCGAGCAGCATGCTTGGCTGCTGGCAGAACAGATCGGAGATGATGACTGTGCTCACACACTTCCTAATTTAAGGACTCAATAAATGACCAATATGCCCTACTGTTCGCCAAGGAAATTTCCCTAATATTATTTGAGTCACCGCTCACCCTGAAGATCTCATAAAGCTCGTGGGCCTGCCCCGGATGAAATCCCTGAGCTTGAGCTTTGGAGGACCAAGCATCGTATAGGTCTGCGCCTATCACGGGGCGCGCTACATTCTCAGGAAGTATCGCGAAAGCTTGCTGCTTGGTATGAAACTGCGTCTCGCCATGAACTCTTCCACGGGGACTATAACGGACATGAATTCCTCGATAACCCGCTGCCGTACCGCTGAAATTTCGAGGTTTTGACTTGAAAATTCGCCCAAGGTCCTTTGCGGCACTGGACATCTGTTCTTGAGGCAAAATCACCATATTTCGAACAATGTCGCCTAGCTCTCTGGGATGCTGAACGCCGAGCCTCTGCACATTATCGATGACTCTTAAACGATTCTGTTTAAATGACGTAGATATTAAGGAGCCACCATAATTTTTCGCAATTCCGGCTGCCTGGCTATCAATGAACTGCTTAGAGGTAGGCGCATAACGATACGTTACAGTGAGCTGCGCGCTAATCCGCCAACGATGAATTTTTTGTGTCATGGCGGCTGAAAAAAAATAGCCGCTTCGGTCGACTCGATTAACCGGATCGCCGGCACAGTAAGCATAGATATTCAAACCACCTAGTGAAAATGGACTATATGGATCCGGGCTCAAAAAGCGCATGAGGATGGAGGAAAATGAACGGACGCCTCTACCGAGAACGTAGAAGCCTGAGAGATCACTTCGATACTCTCCATTGAACCCAAGCACACAGTTCAAAGCACCTGGCCCCGGATACCCATAAGGCGAGTAATTCACATGGCTTTTCACCCCTGTATCCTCCATCTACATAAGTTCAGACTCCACATCTTGCTCAAACACAGGGGTATCCGCCACTAGCAATATTGATAGTATTAATTAAGTCCCAGTGATTACCTGTCCGTCTCCTTCCACCCACCACCCAACGCCAGAAACACCCCAATCTGCCCCATTGCCACTTGGCTGTTCGCCGCCGCCAACTGCGCACGCATATCGGTATAGGTCCGCGTCGCCTGCAAATCCGCCAGGAACGACTCACGCCCCGCCTGGTAATACCGGTGCGTCTGATCCGCCGCTTCTTTCGCCGACCTCTCCGCCTCGGCCAGCGCATCGCGCCGATCGAGCAAGGCGCTGTACTGCGCCAACCGGGTCTGGGTCTCGCGAATGGCGTTCAGCACCACGCCATCGAAATGCGCCAGCGCCGCCTGGGTCGAGGCTTCGGCCATGCGAATGCGGGCACGGGTGCCGTTGGTGGGGATGCTCCAGCTGATCTGCGGGCCAAAACCCCAGCGGTTGGTCGAAGGCTCGCCAAGGTTCTCCAGGATACCGATGGTGCCAACCTGGGCGCCAATGCTGATGTCCGGGTACAAAGCGCCAGTGGCTACGCCAATATAGGCGGTGGCGGCAGCCAGTTGGCGTTCGGCCTGGCGCACGTCGGGGCGGCGCTTGAGCAGGGCCGCGCCATCGCCCACCGGGACCAGCTGGTTCAGGTGCGGCAGCTCGGCGCAATCGGCGGTACCGGCAGGCAACTGGTCGACCGGCTTGGCCAGCAGCGCGGCCAGGGTGTACATGCCCGTCTCGCGTTCGGCCTTGAAGCGTGGCAGTTCGGCACGCAAGGATTTGAACTGGGTCTGCGAGCGGGTGACCTGGGTTTCATCGCCACGCCCAGCATCGCGCAGGCGCTGGTTGAGTTTCACGCTTTGCTCCTGCAAATCGAGGGACTCACGGGCAATGTGGTATTCCTCGTTGGCCGAGCACACCTGGGTATAAGCCTTGACCACGTCCGCCACAAGCGTGATGCGGGCAGTGTCGGCAGCGGCCTGCACTGCGTCGGCATTTGCCTTGGCAGCCTCGGTACCACGCTTGAAGGTGCCCCACAGGTCGAACTGGTACGAGGCACTGATGATGGCCTCACCGATGTTGGCTACCGGCACCTTCTCAGGCTGCAGGAAGGCTTCGCCCGACTCTTGCAACCGCTGAGCGCCGAGTTTGACGCCACCGTTGAAGCCGCCTTGCGATTCCGCCACCTCCACCTGGGCGCGAGCTTTGGCGATGTTGGCCGCCGCCACGCGCAGTTCGGTGTTGGCACTCAGCGCCTGACGCACCAGCTCGTTCAGCCGCTGATCCTGATACAGCTGCCACCAGTCCTCGGGGACCGGCGCCGACACGACGCTGTCGGCATCCTGGCGCAGCGGGCCGTTCAGGTCATTGCGTTGCACGGCCGCATCCCCAGGCACCTCATAGTCGGGGCCCACCATCATGCAGGCCCCCAGCGACAGGCACAGGCCAGCCAGGATCAGCTGTTTCATGGGCGCTGGCCCTCGATGATCGACACCGTGGCAGTACGCCCGGCGATCATGCGGAAGTCTTGCGGCACTTCGTCAAAGGCGATGCGCACCGGAATGCGCTGGGCCAGGCGTACCCAACTGAACGCCGGGTTGACGTTGGGCAGCAGGTTGGCGCCACTGCTACGGTCGCGGTCTTCGATGCCAGCGGCAAAGCTCTGCACATGGCCGCGCAGGCGGGTATTGTCGCCCATCACACGGATGTCCACGGCATCGCCGATGTGTATACCGCCAAGCTTGGTTTCCTCGAAGTAGCCATCGACATGGTACGAGGCGCTATCGACCACCGACAGCACCGGGCGGCCGGCGGTGACGAACTCGTGGTTACGCGGCGCGCGGTCGTTGAGGTAGCCGTCTACCGGGCTGCGCACCACCGAGCGGTCAAGGTTGAGCTGGGCAGTATCGACAGCCACTTGCGCCTCGCTGACAGCCGAACGGGCACGGGCCTCGCGGGACTGGCTTTCTTCCAGTTGCTCCGCGGCCACCAGGTTGCCCAGCTTGCGGTTGCGCTGCGCTTCGCGGGAAGCCTGGGCGAGGGTCTCCTGGCGCTCGCCCAGGGTTGCCTTGGCTTGACGCAAGGCCAGGGTGAAGCGGTCCTGGTCGATGGTGAACAGCACGTCGCCGCGTTTGACGGTCTGGTTGTCACGCACCTCGACCTTCTGGATCAATCCCGACACATCGGGGGCGATCTGGATCACGTCGGCGCGTATGTGGCCGTCACGGGTCCAGGGGGCAAACATGTAGTAGACCACCATCTGCCACACGAGCACGGCGGCGAAGGTCACTACCAGCAAGGTCAGGACCACACGGCCCAAGGTCAGCATCGGTTTTTTCATGGCAGCATCAGGTTTCGGCAAAAGTGGTCCACCGCACCAAGCAGCACGGCATACAGAGCAACATTGAACAATGCCCGGTGCCAGACCAGGCGGTAGAAATGCAGGCGCACCAGCACCGCGTGCACCCCAAGGAACAGCAGGTAGGTGCCAAACATCATCACCAGCAGCGTGGGCAGGAACACCCCGCTGATATCCAGTTCACCAATCACAGGGGTGCTCCGTCGAGGCCGGGGGGCAGTTGCGGTTGTTCAGCTGGCTCGAGCATCACCTCCACACCCGGCAACAGCGCCAGGCGCAGGCCGCTCAGGGCATGCAGCAGGTGGGTGCGGGCATCGCCGCGCTCGTACAGCTCATCCAGGTTAAGCGCCAGGCGAGCGCGTTCCATGTTGCGTAACAGTGCGGCCGGGGCATGCAGGCGTTCGCCAGCACGCAGGCAAGCGGCGTAGTGCGCGCCGACTTCCTCGACCACAGTGTTCAGGCGCTCGCGAGCCTGCTGGCCGGCGCGCGGCATGTACGCCAGCAGGTCGAGCAGGTTCAATCCCACGCGCAGGTCGCGCAGCGCCACACCACTGTCCTGGCCGGTTTGCGACAGACGTGGCAGGTGCTGCATCAGGCGGTCGAGCATCTGTACGCCAACCTGGCGGTGTTCGGCCAACGTCGCAGGCTCGGTCATTTCAACGATGTCGCGCCAGGCGAAGCGGGTCATGCGCTTGGCCGCCAGCTCCACGCCGAACGGGCGCATCACCAGGGTCCAGATAAAGGCGAACAGGAGGCCCGCGGGGCCGGCAAGGTTGGAGTTGAGGAAGGTGAAGAAGTCGGCGTCGTAGGCGCCCTGGATGCTGATGAAGGTCGACGTGTTGACGATGGTCAGCAAGGTGCCCAGGTAGAAGCGCGGCTGTACAGTCAGGGTACCTATGCAGATGAAAGGTACGGCAAAGGCCAGCACCAGCATCGGGAAGTCGTGCAGGTTAGGCAGTACCAAAAACAGGTACAGACTGGAGAAGATGACCGACATCAGCGTCCAGAAAAAGAACCGGTAGATCTGCGGTGCTGGGTCGTCCATAGCGGCGAAGAAGCTACACGCAACTGCCGCGAGGATGACCGCACTGGCGCCGTCGTTCCAGCCCAGGCCGATCCACAGGCCGCAGGCGACCACGATAGCCAGGACCGTGGAGGCTACCGAGTACAGCATCAGGCCACGGTCGAAAAACGCTGTCAGGCGGCCCAGCCGCCAGTGGCGATACACCGCACGCCAAGGCTTGGCATCATCGGTACGCAGGGCGTGCTGCAGGGTGCAGCAGTCCTGCCACAGGTCGGCCCATTCGGTCAGGCGGTACAGGGCGTTGGACAACAGCAGCTCGGCGCGTTGGTCGAGGGCGGCTGTAGCGGGCTGCAGGCGGCCGATCTGCTCGTGCAACGTTGCCCAGTGCGCTACCGAAGCGCTGTCGGCGGTGCCTTTGAGCCATTCTCGAGCGGCTTCAAGCACGGGTTGAACCTGGGCAAACTGGGCCGGGGCGCGGCCTTCCAGGGCTACCAGTGCATCGTCGAGGGCGTCGATCACCGGCAGCAGATGGATCATCCGCCCGCGCAATTCGCGGGCGTTCTTCAGGGTATGCGGGCCGGCACCTTCGTGGGCGAGCTGACCGATCATCAGCTCCAGCGAGTTGAAGGTGGTGACTATCACCCCGCGCATCCCGCCGACCTTGTCGGCACTGACATCGCGGGCCAGGTAGGTGTCGCTGTAGCGAATCGCCTCGGTGAACCAGTTTCCGGTGGCACCGACTACCACCGGCGCCAGCCGGCGTGGCCAGAAGATAGCCCCGACGACTGCCGCGCAGACAATTCCCAAACAGATTTCCTGCGCGCGAGAAGAGGCCACATCGAACACTGCCAGCGGATTATCCACCACGGCCAGGGCAATCATCGGCAGGGTATAACCGGCCAGCATCAGCACGTAGTTGTTGGCCGTGCGCAGGTTCAGCGAAAGGAACAGCAAGGTGCCGGTCCACAGGGCGATGGCGATGCTCAACAACAAGGGTGACTGTACCAGCGGCGGCACCAGGAAGATCGCCCCGCCTGCGCCGAGCAACGTGCCCATGGCACGGTACAACGCCTTGGAGCTGGTCGGGCCGACGAACGGGCTGGAAACGATGTACACCGTAGCCATGGCCCAATAGGGGCGCGGCAGTTGCATGAGCAGAGCAATGTACAGGGCAATCATGGACGCGCCGAAGGTGCGCACACCGTAGAACCAGTCACGGGCCGGAGGGACAGAGCTGAAGAAACCGTTCATGCCACCCCGCCTGCGTTGCCCAGGCCGGCAGCCTCGAAGGCACGAAGCACACGCAAGGCAGCTTCCAGGTCGGCCTGATCGACACCGCCGAGCACATCGCGGCGCAAGCGCACCAGTTCGGCTTCGATGGCTTCGGCCAGGGCACGGCCTTCGGCCGTCAGGCTCAGTGCCTTGGCGCGGCGATCCAGTGGGTCCTCGCTGCGGCACACCAGGCCAGCTTTGCACAGTTGGTCAAGCAGGCGTACCAGCGACGGGCTTTCCAGGCCGGCAGCCTGGGCCACAGCCACCTGGTGCACGCCGTCGCCCAGGCGCACGATCATCAGCAGCGGCGCAGCGCAGGCCTCGGAAATGCCGTAGCCGGTCAAGGCGGTATGACAGATGCGCCGCCAGTGGCGGGCAGCAACCACCATGCCACTGCTGACTTGCAGGCGCAGGAGATCAAGGGACATGAAGAGAACCAAATATATTCATAGTTTGCTAACTATCAATATACGCCCCAACATCCCCCTGTCGTCAACAGGGGGCGACGGATAGCCGGGGGTTAAATGTTGTTCATTTTTCAGCCAGTGGTGACGCGCTTCGCGGGTAAGCCCGCACACAGGGGCTGCACCGGGTTCGGGATCTACGCAATCCCTGTGCAGCACTGGAGAGAAATACTCAGGGCTGGATCTGGTCTTCCAGCTTCATGGTCAAGGCCAATGTACTGCCCATCTGCACCGCCCGGTCCCGCCATTCCTGATACCGCACCGCATCACGGCTGCTGAAGTGCACCGCCAGCTCCTCTGCCGCCTGCACCACCCCCGCCGCTGCTGCCAGCTCAAGCCAGTACAGCGCTGCCTTGAGGTTGGCCTCTACGTGCAGCCCATGCATCAACCGGTAGCCCACTTCAAAACGACAACGCGCCTCGCCCTGTTCGGCGCCACGCATGAACCACTGGTAGGCCTGCACCAGGTCAACCTGCCACTCCAGGTCACCGTCGCACACCTCCTCCTCATACAGGTCACCCAGTGCAGCGGCCGCATGCAGCATGCCGCGGTCGAAGGCCTGCCGGTAACACTCCGCCGCCTGCACATAGGAAGGGTCGATGCCTTTGCCGAAGTAGTGTTGCTGCCCAAGGTTGAACCAGGCAGCAGCATTGCCCTGCAGGGCCGCCATGCGCAACAGGTGCCCGGCCAGCACGGTATCGGCCCGCCAGTACTTGCCGTTGAGCCAGATCCAGCCAAGATCGTTCAATGCGGACACGCTGCCTTGCAATGCCTGGCGCCGCAGGTCGACATACACCGCCTGCAGGTCGTTGGCCTCATCCAGGCGGTTGACCAGCAGTGACCGCTGGCTGGGCAAGCCCACACCGGAGAACAGCCGCTGTCGCCTTCCTGCAGGGGCAGGAGGGGCGATGACCCGCTCGGGCAGAAGGCGGGCAAGTAGCGAATGGATATTGCTGGCAACAGACATGTTCATCCTCATTGAACGACGCACAACCCCAACCTTCGGCTGTGATGAGGCGTGATTCTGCGTGATGTCACGTCAAAACCTGTCGCGAACGAACCGGCACGAGGCAACCAAATGCGACTTCCTTGATCTGAGCAGGCTGTGGCCAATTGCCATGCCCCTCGCATGCCGCCATCCTATTGCGGCAAGCCTAGACAAGGACGTTATCTTTTGCCGTTCGCCACCACTCGCGCCACCCTTAGCCGACAGTGGGCGCTGCTGCGCCAGTTGCCCAGCCGTTCCCCAGGCATAACCAGTGCCGAGCTGGTCTGGCGCCTGCGTGACGTGGGGTTCACGGTCAGCAAACGCACTGTCGAGCGTGACCTCAACGAGCTTTCGCTGATATTCCCGCTGGAGCGCAATGACAAGAGCATTCCGTTCGGTTGGCACTGGTCGGCCAGTGCCGTGGGCGAATTACGCGGTAACTTCGACTTGCTGACACATCTGCGAGGGGATGCGTTGCAACCCTCGCAGGGTGAGGGCGTGGAGCTGGTTGCTCGAATTAGCGATGCACTGGCGCGGCAGTTGCGGGATGCGCCGTTGAGCAGCGACATGCAGCTGACGGCACTGGAGCATGGGCATCGGTTACGCGGCACGGTAAGTGACGGCTGGCCATTACGCTGGTGGCTGTTAAGCCATGGGGACGGGGTGGTAGTAGAGCAGCCTGCCGGCTTGCGGGAAGAGATTGGCAAGATTCTGAGCAATGCGGCAGCTCAATACCAGAATTTTTAGCCTGTACCGGCCTCTTCGCTGGCACCGAACACCAGCCCGACGGCGACTGTCGCGGTGACCAGCCCACTGTCAGATCAGCCCACCCTGCTCTTCTTCGTCAATCAGGTTATTGAGGCTGCTGAGCGCCTTGCGCGCCGTGGAACGGTTGAGCAGCTTGGCCTGCGCGCCGGCGGGCAGGTCGGTGATCTTGAACACGCCCTTGGCGGTCAGCACGTCAATCAGGTCCTCGAGCACGCGGATCATGTCCAGATCGCTTTGCTTGAGCTGGTTGAGGCTGTTTTCCACAACATCATCGGCAAACCATTCCTGGATATCGGCATGGTCTGAAGGGAGTATTTCGGTGAACTGATCAAACGCGGCTGCTTCCACCCGCAGCAACTGGCCGGCGGCGTTGCGTTGCACGTAGAACATGGCGATGTCCCTCGTCACGTTGGTTCCTTGTTGGTAGACAGCAGCATAGGCAAAGATCGCCGGGCGCGCAGGCCCGGCGCCAGAGTATGCGCTGTTGGCGAGTGGCAGGAAAGAGCCGGGGCCGCTATGCGGCCCCGGTGGTCTATCAGCTGTCCTTGTTGTGGATGATGATGGTCGGGTCGGCACCGCTGATCAACGAGTTGATCGTCTGGTTGGACCAGTTAACCCCTTCCAGCTTGATGGTCACGTCGGCGTTGGCGATACCACCTTCGGCGTTGAGCTTGCCTTCGCTGCTGACTTGCAAGGTGGTCGTACCCTCCACCGTGGTGAGCTTCAGGTAGTTATCGATGGTGCTGCCCTTCTCGCCCTGGAGCAGGTCCTTCAGGTCGATACGGTCACCCTCGGCCTTGTTGAAGTCCTTGATCACGTCGTTACCAAGGTCGCCAGCCTTCCACACGAAGGTGTCGGCACCGCTGCCACCGATCAGGATATCGTCGCCATGGCCACCGATCAGGGTGTCATTGCCAGTACCGCCCAACAGGATGTCGTTACCTCTGCCACCATCTAGCGTGTCGTTACCACCTTGGCCGAAGAGGATGTCATTGCCATTGCCGCCCGACAGGATGTCGTTGCCGTCTTTGGCACCGGAGATATCGAACTCGGTGTAGTGCTCGGTGATGTACTGGTGAACATTGCTGGTAGTGACAGCGCTGACTTCAACACCACTCTTCTCTGCAACGTACGTCTGCAGGGCCTGGTAGCCCTCGCTGACCACACCGTTGAGGGTGATCAGGTCACCGAAGATGATGTCGTTGCCGTTACCGCCATCGATGGTGTCGGCACCTGGCACCGTCGCTTCGGAGTGACCGAGAATCGCCTTGGCCAAATCGGACGGGTCGATATTGGTCTGTGGCTTGCCGGCACTGTCGTAAGGTTTCAGATCGTTCAGCGTGACATCGCTGTTCAGGCCGATAGCCTGGACTTTGCTCAAGCCGTTAGTGCCACCGAGCACGTTGAAACTCGCCGTAGAGCCAGCAGCCGCTTCAGTGTAGCTCCACCCATTACCCCAGCCCGCTCGCGAGGAGATCTCGTAGGTACCATCACCTTGAGCATGGATGGTGCCCAGTTCGTAAGTGTCGACTCTGCCATTACTCTTGTACGTGTAGACGTACACAGTGCCATCACTGTCGATTTCGAACTTGTGCGTACTGTCGACCATGGTGCTGAACGTGTCACCAATCTTGTAGTTGTTGACGTTCACAACATCATCCAGATATTTGCCACCTGTCCACAGACGAGGGTTGGTCGACTCGTCACTCTGGTAGTAGGTCGGCTTGCCATCAGTGATGAAATAGGTGAGGTTCTCCGCACCAGAGTTGCTCAAGGCCATCGTGCTCTTGAAGAAGTTGGACGTGGTCTTGAACGCGTCCTCGTAGTTGGTACCGCCACCGTAGCTGGTCCCCCCAACCATCGAGTTCAATACCGCTTGCAGTTTGCTCAGGGCATTCGAATCGGCCAGATTCACCGCCACGTTCTTGTTGACCTGGCTATCGAAGTCGACGAGGAAGATGTTCACGGTACCCGAGGTGTCCGAGCCCAGGCTGGCCTTAAGCGAATTGAACACCGAGGCCAACTGCGTCTTGGCATCTGCAATCGACTTGTCGCTCATACTGCCCGAGCTGTCGACCATGAAGGCGATATTGTAATTCTTGCCCTGAACCACGTTCAGCCCTGATACGTCAGCAACGATGATGTCGTTGCCTTCACTACCGGTCATCGTGTCATTGCCCGAGGTACCCACACTTGCCTTGTAGGTCGCAGCGTACACCGTCACCGGGATATTGCCGGTGGTGATGGCCGAGCCGCCCAGGCTTTCGGTGGCAGTCGAGGTAACCGTGATGTCGAACGAGCCTTTGTAATAGGCCGGCGGGGTCAGCGTCAGGCTGCTGAGTTTCCAGCCTGTCACATCGACCGGGGCAGTACCAACCGTGACCGTGTGGCCTGCACCATCGCTCAACACGGTACCTTTCGGGATACCGCTGAGTGTCACGTTCAAGCTTTCGGAGCCGTCGGTGTCGGTCAGGGCGGTGGAAATACCGACCAGTTTCACCGAGCCACCCTCAGGCCCTTCGTTGAGCTTGTAGCCGTCGTAGTAGCTCTCACCGTTCACGGTGTGCAGGTCAGACACGCCCAGGCCGGCATTAGCCATCTCGGTAACGTTCTGGTACATCTTGACGTTCGAGCTGCTCAGGTCGGTAACGGCACCGGAGCCTACCTGGATGTTCAGGTCATAGCTGCCTGGGCCGGACTGGTTGGCATGGTAGACCTCGATCGGGTAGTAGCCGCTGGTATTCGGGGTAAAGGTACCCGACACCCCGCCACCGGCTCCCCAGGTGGCCGTGACTACAGTCTTGCCACCGATGGTGACCACGAAGCTGTCGTCGGCCGAACCACTGAAGGTATAGACCTTGCCGGCTTCCAGGTAGATCAGGCCAGACGTTTTTGAACCGGTGCCAGCGTTGACGCTGCCATCGGACTGCACGTTGGTAGTGGTGCTGCTGGAGTTGGCACTGCCGGAGTTGGCAAAGACCGCCTTCAGATTCTCGCCGGTAATGCCGTTGCCGCCAGTACCCAGGCCGTTGAGGCTTGTCCAGACTTCCTTGGTCAGCCCTTTGGACTCGATATCGGCGTTGCCGAAGCTCAGGGTCGGTTTGTCGGCAACCGGGCTGATATCGACCTTCATGGTCACTTCGCTGCCCAGGTTGGTGTCATCGTTTGGCTTGAACTTGAACTGGGCGTAGTCGGCCTTCTGGTTACCCACGCCATTACCACCGTAGTTGTCCGCCCCCGACTGGTTCAGGGCCGGAACGAACTTCAGGTGCTGGGCAGTGATATCTGCCTGGCTGACCACCTGGCCAGCGGCCACATTCACCCATGCAGTACCGTTGAAGAACTGCAGGTTGCCGGCGACCGGGAGCGAGGTGATGGTCACGGACAGGTTAGTGTTGCCATCGGCATCGGTGACTTTGAAATCACTCCAGGCAAACACGTAATCAGTGTCCTCCACGCCAAACACCGCGCCACCAGGCGAAACCGGCAGGTGATCATTGTCGAGAATGGTGGTCGTCACGCTCGATTTGCTGCTATCGACCTGCAGGTTCTCGAAGTTACCACCCGTGGCGGTTTCAATCTTCACGACGAAGTTTTCGGTACCTTCGACCAGCTTGTCGTCGATGGTAGCGATATTGAACGTCGTGCCTGTGCTGTTGGCCGGAATCTTCACGGTCGCAACACCGGTGAAGTCGTCACCGTTTTTGGCGGTACCGCTGTAGCTAAGGGTGATAGTGACTTCGGACTTGGACGCGTTGCTCAGGGTCAGCGTGTACTGGCCGGTTTCACCTTCGGTCAGAGAAGACGTGCCGGTAATACCGACGGTGGTGACGTCACCCTGATTGCCGGTGCCCGGAGTTCCCGTACCTGGTTCGTCGGTCACGGCGGTGCTGACCGGGGTCTTGTCCAGCGTCAGTTGCTCGAACTTGCCGACATCCGCGCCTTCAACGGTTGCGATCGATTTGATCACAGGGTCGTTGGTACCGACGTAGACGTTGTCCGGGGCAGTCACGGTGGCAGTGCCCACGGTACCGTTGGCCGGTACGGTGATGACTGTGGTGCCGTCGCTCAGCGTGAAGGTCAAGGCGCTGTGATTGTTGATCGGCAGGCCGTCTTGGTTGGTCAGCGTGATGGTGTAGGTGATCTCGCCGCCTTCGGTCACCGAAGGGGTCGCAGTCAGCTTGGCCACCACTTCGTCGGTGGTGTCGGTCACTTGAACCGAAGCCGCACCGCCGAGTTCCAGGTTCTCGAAGGTCGCACCAGTGGCGTCCTCCGCCGAGTTGATACCCAGGCTGATCTGACCTGCGTCGTTGTAGACGTCATCGCCTTGTGCCGTGTGCTCGTATGGCGCGCTGGTGTCGCCAGCCTTGATGGTGACCTGGGCGTTGTTGCTCAGGGTCACGACCAGGTCGTGGTCCAGCGGCTGGTTGACGTGCACGGTGAAGGTCGGTTTGACGTTCTCGGCTACCGAAGTCTGGTCGGCCGTGATGGTGACCTTCACCAGATCGCCTTCGTTGTTGCCGCCCGGGTTACCTGGGGTACCTGGCTCGTCAGTGACCGCAGTGCTGACCGGGGTCTTGTCGAGTGTCAGTTGCTCGAACTTGCCGACATCCGCGCCTTCAACGGTTGCGATCGACTTCACGACAGCGTCGTTGGTGCCGACGTAGACGTTGTCCGGAGCAGTCACGGTGGCTGTGCCCACGGTACCGTTGGCCGGCACGGTGATGACGGTGGTGCCGTCGCTCAGCGTGAAGGTCAAGGCACTGTGATTGTTGATCGGCAGACCGTCTTTGTTGGTCAGCGTGATGGTGTAGGTGATCTCGCCGCCTTCGGTGACCGAAGGGGTCGCGGTCAGCTTGGCCACCACTTCGTCGGTGGTGTCGGTCACTTGAACCGAAGCCGCACCGCCGAGTTCCAGGTTCTCGAAGGTCGCACCAGTGGCGTCCTCCGCCGAGTTGATACCCAGGCTGATCTGACCTGCGTCGTTGTAGACGTCATCGCCTTGTGCCGTGTGCTCGTATGGCGCGCTGGTGTCGCCAGCCTTGATGGTGACCTGGGCGTTGTTGCTCAGGGTCACGACCAGGTCGTGGTCCAGCGGCTGGTTGACGTGCACGGTGAAGGTCGGTTTGACGTTCTCGGCTACCGAAGTCTGGTCGGCCGTGATGGTGACCTTGACCAGGTCGCCTTCGTTGTTGCCGCCCGGGTTACCTGGGGTACCTGGCTCGTCAGTGACCGCTGTGCTGACCGGGGTCTTGTCGAGTGTCAGTTGCTCGAACTTGCCAACATCTGCGCCGTCAACGGTAGCGATCGACTTCACGACAGCGTCGTTGGTACCGACGTAGACGTTGTCCGGGGCAGTCACGGTGGCAGTGCCCACGGTACCGTTGGCCGGTACGGTGATGACGGTGGTGCCGTCGCTCAGCGTGAAGGTCAAGGCACTGTGGTTGTTGATCGGCAGGCCGTCTTGGTTGGTCAGCGTGATGGTGTAGGTGATCTCGCCGCCTTCGGTCACCGAAGGGGTGGCAGTCAGCTTCGCCACGACCTCGTCAGTGGTGTCGGTGACATCCACCTTCGCAGCACCGCCCAACTCGAGGTTTTCGAAGGTGCGACCGTCGACATCCACAGCGGAGGTGATACCCAGGCTGATCTGGCCAGCATCGTTGTAGACGTCATCGCCTTGTGCCGTGTGCTCGTATGGCGCGCTGGTGTCGCCAGCCTTGATGGTGACCTGGGCGTTGTTGCTCAGGGTCACGACCAGGTCGTGGTCCAGCGGCTGGTTGACGTGCACGGTGAAGGTCGGTTTGACGTTCTCGGCTACCGAAGTCTGGTCGGCCGTGATGGTGACCTTGACCAGGTCGCCTTCGTTGTTGCCGCCCGGGTTACCTGGGGTACCTGGCTCGTCAGTGACCGCTGTGCTGACCGGGGTCTTGTCGAGTGTCAGTTGCTCGAACTTGCCAACATCTGCGCCGTCAACGGTAGCGATCGACTTCACGACAGCGTCGTTGGTACCGACGTAGACGTTGTCCGGGGCAGTCACGGTGGCAGTGCCCACGGTACCGTTGGCCGGTACGGTGATGACGGTGGTGCCGTCGCTCAGCGTGAAGGTCAAGGCACTGTGGTTGTTGATCGGCAGGCCGTCTTGGTTGGTCAGCGTGATGGTGTAGGTGATCTCGCCGCCTTCGGTCACCGAAGGGGTGGCAGTCAGCTTCGCCACGACCTCGTCAGTGGTGTCGGTGACATCCACCTTCGCAGCACCGCCCAACTCGAGGTTTTCGAAGGTGCGACCGTCGACATCCACAGCGGAGGTGATACCCAGGCTGATCTGGCCAGCATCGTTGTAGACGTCATCGCCTTGTGCCGTGTGCTCGTATGGCGCGCTGGTGTCGCCAGCCTTGATGGTGACCTGGGCGTTGTTGCTCAGGGTCACGACCAGGTCGTGGGCCAGGGCGGTATTGATGTGCACGGTGAACGTCGGTTTGACGTTCTCGGCTACCGAAGTCTGGTCGGCCGTGATGGTGACCTTGACCAGGTCGCCTTCGTTGTTGCCGCCCGGGTTACCTGGGGTACCTGGCTCGTCAGTGACCGCTGTGCTGACCGGGGTCTTGTCGAGTGTCAGTTGCTCGAACTTGCCAACATCTGCGCCGTCAACGGTAGCGATCGACTTCACGACAGCGTCGTTGGTACCGACGTAGACGTTGTCCGGGGCAGTCACGGTGGCAGTGCCCACGGTACCGTTGGCCGGTACGGTGATGACGGTGGTGCCGTCGCTCAGCGTGAAGGTCAAGGCACTGTGGTTGTTGATCGGCAGGCCGTCTTGGTTGGTCAGCGTGATGGTGTAGGTGATCTCGCCGCCTTCGGTCACCGAAGGGGTGGCAGTCAGCTTCGCCACGACCTCGTCAGTGGTGTCGGTGACATCCACCTTCGCAGCACCGCCCAACTCGAGGTTTTCGAAGGTGCGACCGTCGACATCCACAGCGGAGGTGATACCCAGGCTGATCTGGCCAGCATCGTTGTAGACGTCATCGCCTTGTGCCGTGTGCTCGTATGGCGCGCTGGTGTCGCCAGCCTTGATGGTGACCTGGGCGTTGTTGCTCAGGGTCACGACCAGGTCGTGGGCCAGGGCGGTATTGATGTGCACGGTGAACGTCGGTTTGACGTTCTCGGCTACCGAGGTCTGGTCGGCCGTGATAGTGACCTTGACGATGTCGCCTTCGTTGTTGCCGCCCGGGTTGCCTGGGGTACCTGGCTCGTCGGTCACCTCGGTGCTGACCGGCGTCTTGTCCAGGTTCAGGTTTTCGAACTTCCACGCATCTGCGCCGCTGACGGCGTCGATGGCATTGACCACCGGCTGGTTAGCGCCGACATAGACGTTGTCCGGGGCGGTTGCAGTGGCCGAGCCCGTAGTGCTGTTCGCTGCCACGACAACAGTAGTGCCGTCGGTCAGCTTGAAGTACAGCTCCGAGTGGTTGTTGATCGGCAGACCATCTTTGTTGGTCAGCGTAATGGTGTAGGTGATCTCACCACCTTCGGTCACCGAAGGAGTCGCGGTCAGCTTGGCCACCACTTCGTCGAGGGTGTCAGTCACTTGAACCGAAGCGGCACCGCCCAGTTCCAGGTTCTCGAAGGTCGCACCAGTGGCGTCCTCCGCCGAATTGATACCCAGGCTGATTTCGCCAGCATCCTGATAGACGTCGTCACCTTGCGCATCGTGCTCGTACGGAGCGCTGGTATCGCCAGCCTTGATGGTGACCTGGGCGTTGTTGCTCAGGGTCACGACCAGGTCGTGGTCCAGCGGTTGGTTGACGTGCACGGTGAACGTCGGTTTGACGTTCTCGGCTACCGACATCTGGTCAGCAGTAATAGTGACCTTGACGATGTCGCCTTCGTTGCCCGGCGTACCTGGCTCGTCGGTCACCTCGGTGCTGACCGGCGTCTTGTCCAGGTTCAGGTTTTCGAACTTCCACGCATCTGCGCCGCTGACGGCGTCGATGGCATTGACCACCGGCTGGTTAGCACCGACATAGACGTTGTCCGGGGCGGTTGCAGTGGCCGAGCCTGTGGTGCTGTTCGCTGCCACGACAACAGTAGTGCCGTCGGTCAGCTTGAAGTACAGCTCCGAGTGGTTGTTGATCGGCAAGCCGTCTTTGTTGGTCAGCGTAATGGTGTAGGTAATCTCGCCGCCTTCGGTCACCGAAGGGGTCGCGGTCAGCTTGGCCACCACCTCGTCGAGGGTGTCAGTCACTTGAACCGAAGCTGCACCGCCGAGTTCCAGGTTCTCGAAGGTCGCACCAGTGGCGTCCTCCGCCGAATTGATACCCAGGCTGATTTCGCCAGCATCCTGATAGACGTCGTCACCTTGCGCATCGTGCTCGTACGGAGCGCTGGTATCGCCAGCCTTGATGGTGACCTGGGCGTTGTTGCTCAGGGTCACGACCAGGTCGTGGTCCAGCGGCTGGTTGACGTGCACGGTGAACGTCGGTTTGACGTTCTCGGCTACCGACATCTGGTCTGCAGTAATAGTGACCTTGACGATGTCGCCTTCGTTGCCCGGCGTACCTGGCTCGTCGGTCACCTCGGTGCTGACCGGCGTCTTGTCCAGGTTCAGGTTTTCGAACTTCCACGCATCTGCGCCGCTGACGGCGTCGATGGCATTGACCACCGGCTGGTTAGCACCGACATAGACGTTGTCCGGGGCGGTTGCAGTGGCCGAGCCTGTGGTGCTGTTCGCTGCCACGACAACAGTAGTGCCGTCGGTCAGCTTGAAGTACAGCTCCGAGTGGTTGTTGATCGGCAAGCCGTCTTTGTTGGTCAGCGTAATGGTGTAGGTAATCTCGCCGCCTTCGGTCACCGAAGGGGTCGCGGTCAGCTTGGCCACCACCTCGTCGAGGGTGTCAGTCACTTGAACCGAAGCTGCACCGCCGAGTTCCAGGTTCTCGAAGGTCGCACCAGTGGCGTCCTCCGCCGAATTGATACCCAGGCTGATTTCGCCAGCATCCTGATAGACGTCGTCACCTTGCGCATCGTGCTCGTACGGAGCGCTGGTATCGCCAGCCTTGATGGTGACCTGGGCGTTGTTGCTCAGGGTCACGACCAGGTCGTGGTCCAGCGGCTGGTTGACGTGCACGGTGAACGTCGGTTTGACGTTCTCGGCTACCGAAGTCTGGTCGGCCGTGATGGTGATCTTCACCAGATCGCCTTCGTTGTTGCCGCCCGGGTTACCTGGGGTACCTGGCTCGTCAGTGACCGCAGTGCTGACCGGGGTCTTGTCGAGTGTCAGTTGCTCGAACTTGCCGACATCCGCGCCTTCAACGGTTGCGATCGACTTCACGACAGCGTCGTTGGTGCCGACGTAGACGTTGTCCGGAGCAGTCACGGTGGCTGTGCCCACGGTACCGTTGGCCGGCACGGTGATGACGGTGGTGCCGTCGCTCAGCGTGAAGGTCAAGGCACTGTGATTGTTGATCGGCAGACCGTCTTTGTTGGTCAGCGTGATGGTGTAGGTGATCTCGCCGCCTTCGGTCACCGAAGGGGTCGCGGTCAGCTTGGCCACCACTTCGTCGGTGGTGTCGGTCACTTGAACCGAAGCCGCACCGCCGAGTTCCAGGTTCTCGAAGGTCGCACCAGTGGCGTCCTCCGCCGAGTTGATACCCAGGCTGATCTGACCTGCGTCGTTGTAGACGTCATCGCCTTGTGCGTCGTGAGTGTACGGCGCGCTGGTATCACCGGCCTTGATGGTGACCTGGGCATTGTTGCTCAGGGTCACGACCAGGTCGTGGTCCAGCGGTTGGTTGACGTGCACGGTGAACGTCGGTTTGACGTTCTCGGCCACCGAGGTTTGGTCGGCCGTGATAGTGACCTTGACGATGTCGCCTTCGTTGTTGCCGCCCGGGTTGCCTGGGGTGCCTGGCTCGTCGGTCACCTCGGTGCTGACCGGCGTCTTGTCCAGGTTCAGGTTTTCGAACTTCCACGCATCTGCGCCGCTGACGGCGTCGATGGCATTGACCACCGGCTGGTTAGCGCCGACATAGACGTTGTCCGGGGCGGTTGCAGTAGCCGAGCCCGTGGTGCTGTTCGCCGCCACGACAACAGTAGTGCCGTCGGTCAGCTTGAAGTACAGCTCCGAGTGGTTGTTGATCGGCAAGCCGTCTTTGTTGGTCAGCGTAATGGTGTAGGTGATCTCGCCGCCTTCGGTCACCGAAGGGGTCGCGGTCAGTTTGGCCACCACTTCGTCGAGGGTGTCAGTCACTTGAACCGAAGCCGCACCGCCCAACTCGAGGTTTTCGAAGGTCGCACCAGTGGCGTCCGCCGCCGAATTGATACCCAGGCTGATTTCGCCAGCATCCTGATAGACGTCGTCACCTTGCGCATCGTGCTCGTACGGAGCGCTGGTATCTCCAGCCTTGATGGTGACCTGGGCGTTGTTGCTCAGGGTCACGACCAGGTCGTGGTCCAGCGGTTGGTTGACGTGCACGGTGAACGTCGGTTTGACGTTCTCGGCCACCGAGGTTTGGTCGGCCGTGATAGTGACCTTGACGATGTCGCCTTCGTTGTTGCCGCCCGGGTTGCCTGGGGTGCCTGGCTCGTCGGTCACCTCGGTGCTGACCGGCGTCTTGTCCAGGTTCAGGTTTTCGAACTTCCACGCATCTGCGCCGCTGACGGCGTCGATGGCATTGACCACCGGCTGGTTAGCGCCGACATAGACGTTGTCCGGGGCGGTTGCAGTGGCCGAGCCCGTGGTGCTGTTCGCCGCCACGACAACAGTAGTGCCGTCGGTCAGCTTGAAGTACAGCTCCGAGTGGTTGTTGATCGGCAAGCCGTCTTTGTTGGTCAGCGTAATGGTGTAGGTGATCTCGCCGCCTTCGGTGACCGAAGGGGTTGCGGTCAGTTTTGCGACAACTTCGCTGATAGTGTCCGAGATTTCAACGGTGGCCGGTCCCCCCAAGGCCAGCTGCTCGAAGGTGGCACCCGGAACTGTAGCGTCGGTAACACTGAGCGTGATGGAGCCTGCATCGAGATAGACGTCATCGCCCTGAGCCGAGGTCTTGTACTCGACTTCGGTCTTACCGGCTTCGATCGTTACGACGTCGCCGTTTGACAGGGTTACGGTCATCGGACGGTCCAGCGCCTGGCTTACTTTCACAGTAAAGGAAGGCTGCTGGTCTTCGGTCACATTGCCATTGCTAACAATGCTTACAGTGACGGTATCGATGCTGTCATTGATGACCGTCGAGGCTGGAGTCGGATTCGGGGTCAGTTGCTCGAAGTTGCCGCCCGTGGCGTTCTCGATGGTGACGCTGACGGTCGAACCGTTGTTGTAGACGTCATTCGCCGGGGTCTGGAAGTCGACACTGCCCTGGGTTTTGCCGGCTTCAACGGTGATGGTCTGGCCGTTGGACAGAGTCACGGTGACTGGAGTCTGGGCAGGATTGCTCAGGGTCACGGTGTAGGTGATCACGCCGCCTTCGGTGACCGATGGGCTCGCCGTCAAGGTCGCAGTGGTGGTGTCGACCGAGTCGTTGATCGTGGTCTGAGCCGGTGTCGGGTTCGGGGTCAGTTGCTCGAAGTTGCCGCCCGTGGCGTTCTCGATGGTGACGCTGACAGTCGAACCGTTGTTGTAGACGTCATTCGCCGGGGTCTGGAAGTCGACACTGCCCTGAGTCTTGCCGGCTTCAACGGTGATGGTCTGGCCGTTCGACAGGGTCACGGTCACCGGAGTCTGGGCAGGGTTGCTCAGGGTCACGGTGTAGGTGATCACGCCACCCTCGGTCACGCTTGGCGAGGCGGTCAGGGTCGCTGTGGTGGTGTCGACCGAGTCGTTGATCGTGGTCTGAGCCGGTGTCGGGTTCGGGGTCAGTTGCTCGAAGTTGCCGCCCGTGGCGTTCTCGATGGTGACGCTGACGGTCGAACCGTTGTTGTAGACGTCATTCGCCGGGGTCTGGAAGTCAACGCTACCCTGGGTTTTGCCGGCTTCAACGGTGATGGTCTGGCCGTTCGACAGGGTCACGGTGACTGGAGTCTGGGCAGGATTGCTCAGGGTCACGGTGTAGGTGATCACGCCGCCTTCGGTGACCGACGGGCTCGCCGTCAAGGTCGCAGTGGTGGTGTCGACCGAGTCGTTGATCGTGGTCTGAGCCGGGGTCGGGTTCGGGGTCAGTTGCTCGAAGTTGCCGCCCGTGGCGTTCTCGATGGTGACGCTGACGGTCGAACCGTTGTTGTAGACGTCATTTGCCGGGGTCTGGAAGTCGACACTGCCCTGGGTTTTGCCGGCTTCAACGGTGATGGTCTGGCCGTTGGACAGGGTCACGGTAACTGGAGTCTGGGCAGGATTGCTCAGGGTCACGGTGTAGGTGATCACGCCGCCTTCGGTCACGCTTGGCGAGGCAGTCAGGGTCGCAGTGGTGGTGTCGACCGAGTCGTTGATCGTGGTCTGAGCCGGGGTCGGGTTCGGGGTCAGTTGCTCGAAGTTACCGCCCGTGGCGTTCTCGATGGTGACGCTGACGGTCGAACCGTTGTTGTAGACGTCATTGGCCGGGGTCTGGAAGTCGACGCTGCCTTGGGTCTTGCCGGCTTCAACGGTGATGACCTGGCCGTTGGACAGGGTAACGGTCACCGGAGTCTGGGCAGGGTTGCTCAGGGTCACGGTGTAGGTGATCACGCCGCCTTCGGTCACGCTTGGCGAGGCGGTCAGGGTCGCGGTGGTGGCATCGACCGAGTCGTTGATCGTGGTCTGAGCCGGGGTCGGGTTCGGGGTCAGTTGCTCGAAGTTGCCGCCCGTGGCGTTCTCGATGGTGACGCTGACGGTCGAACCGTTGTTGTAGACGTCATTGGCCGGGGTCTGGAAGTCGACGCTGCCTTGGGTCTTGCCGGCTTCAACGGTGATGACCTGGCCGTTGGACAGGGTAACGGTCACCGGAGTCTGGGCAGGGTTGCTCAGGGTCACGGTGTAGGTGATCACGCCGCCTTCGGTCACGCTTGGCGAGGCGGTCAGGGTCGCGGTGGTGGCATCGACCGAGTCGTTGATCGTGGTCTGAGCCGGGGTCGGGTTCGGGGTCAGTTGCTCGAAGTTGCCGCCCGTGGCGTTCTCGATGGTGACGCTGACGGTCGAACCATTGTTGTAGACGTCATTCGCCGGGGTCTGGAAGTCGACACTGCCCTGAGTCTTGCCGGCTTCAACGGTGATGGTCTGGCCGTTCGACAGGGTCACGGTCACCGGAGTCTGGGCAGGGTTGCTCAGGGTCACGGTGTAGGTGATCACGCCACCCTCGGTCACGCTTGGCGAGGCGGTCAGGGTCGCAGTTGTGGTGTCGATTGTATCGGTCACTTGGGTAACCGCTGGCGTTTGCGGCAATGTCACCGTCAGACCGCCACCACCGGTACTGCCTGTCACGGTCGCCGAAATCTGGCTCCCGTCGATGTAGGGAGTGTCATTTGCCGGAACTACGACGTTGACGCTTCCACTGGTCTGCCCGGCCGGAATGACGATCACGGCACCGTTGGACAGAGTAATTACCAGGTTGGTGGTCGGAGCCTGACCAACGGTGGCGGTATAAACGATTACGCCACCCGCTTCACTGATAGAAGGGGTTGCGCCAAGAATCAGATCAGTAGCGACGTTGGTATCCGTCGTGGGTGTGGTCACCAGGTTGTTGCCGTTGGTGTCCAGCAGGCCCACTTCTTCGCTATCGAGTACGCCCGCAAAGCCCAGCCCATCAGTCGGGAAGCCGACCGTCGGGTCAACTCGGCCAGCCGTTTCTTCGAGCATCACGAAGCTGTGGCCACCGCCCAGCGCACCACCACCCGCTGATGACGGGCCAGCGGCGGTAGCTTCAAGCTCAGTAGTCGGGTCAACACCAGCAGCAATAGCCTGCTGCAGCTCTTCCACCGAAGGCGCGGCCTGCGCTGCAGCCTGGCTCAGGTCGGTACTGCTGTCAGGCGCGTCGGCGCTCCATTGGCTGTCACGGCCCAGATCGAGCATACGGCCATCAGCCAGCTCCAGAGTAACTGCGCCACCAGGACCGGTGAGCACTTCCTCACCGGTCAATAGGCGGTCACCTTCGATAAGTACACGCCGGATGCCCTCTGGGGATACCGCAATAACCTGGCCGACAATGCTTTTGACGATGGCTACAACGCTGCTCATTGGACTCTCCGTGTGACCCGATGGGTACTTCCCTGCCAGAGCGGCGCTTGATAGCCACTTCAGGCGGAACTATGTCGATGATCTCTTGACGTTTTGACGTCAATATTCCGTCTATAACTTTCTGGAATTGACTGACTGCCAAACTATTGACCTTATACAGGCCATCCTAAACAATCGGCAATGTAATGTCACATTGATATTTTTACCTTAGCCAAGCGTTTCCGAAGGACAAATGCCTTACATCATCTAAAGCGTGTTAATCCGTCAGCCACGGCACTTTTTTCATACACCTTGGCAGCCGTAAATCATGCCGTCCTCGGTGGGCAATGTCAGCGTTACCGGCGTCAAAATTCAGGTCACGGCCAATTGCCGGACTCTGATTGTCGAATAAGCACAAACCTTGCCGGAATGCGGCCAGGCAGAGGTCGATAACCAGCAAAGCCGGGGGTGCGTGCTCGCTTGGGGCACACCAGGTTTTCAAATCTGCGCCAGCCACGAGCAGCGATTTGTCACAAATCAAAGAGATGACGGACGAGTGCGCGAATACTGGCCTCCCAACCACCGGGAATCGCTTACGATTATTGAATGCAAGAAGGCAGAGGATCTGTTTTCTATAGATGAATTTTGACTAACAAGCCACAGATTTGCGCCAACAAACCAGCGCCTGTTTACTGACAATAACTAAGCTGAAACCCTAAGCCCTTGCATCCCGTCGCTGGGTCGCAGGCTATGCTGCAGTTGACGTCAAGCCGGATGATGGCTGGCTCAAAAATGAAACAATCATTGCGCCACTGCGTATGGTGCATATGAAGCACGTAGAATTGTTTACTCAACACCGATTCAAGGCGACCATTGGCAAGTTGCTTAAGCATCGGGGCGTGAGTCCCCTTATCAGCACAGCTTTACAGCACCAAAGAGAGCCAGGGTGAGCCGGCCTGACCTTAACGACGGCACACCCCCTACCCACCACAAGGATGAAGAGAGCGCCGCGTGGAATCCGAAGTCAGTCGAGTCCAACTCAGCCACGATCCACGCAGTCAGCATGACGATCCCCTGCTGGATAGTCTGTTGAGCCTGTGTGTCCTGCATCAGAAGCCCGCCAGCCGGGTCATGCTGACAACAGGCCTACCGTTACCCGCCCAGCGCCTGAGCCCTGAACTGCTGCCTCGCGCCGCGGCCCGGGCCGGCCTGCAGGGGCGCGTTCTTCAGCGAAAGCTGGAGCAGATCCCGAGTATCGCCATGCCGGCCATGCTTTTGCTGAAGGAGGGCCGCAGCGCCGTCCTGCTCGGCTGGGAGAACGAAGACACCGCGCGCCTGCTACTCAGCGAAAGCGACGGTGGCGAGGTGCACGTCAGCCGCGAAGCACTGCTAAGCGACTACAGCGGCCGAGTATTCTTCGCGCAGCCTCAGCACAAGTTCGATGTCAACCACGGCAACCTCATCCCACGCGCGAAGTCGTGGTTCCGCGACACCCTGCTGCGCAGCAAGTGGTTGTATATCGACGCCATCGCCGCGAGCTTGGTGATCAACCTGATCGCCCTGGCCGCGCCACTGTTCGTGATGAACGTGTATGACCGGGTGGTGCCAAACCAGGCCACCTCGACGCTTTGGGTACTGGCCATCGGTATCGCCGGCGCGTACATCTTCGACCTGATCCTGAAAGGCCTGCGTGGCCTGTGCCTGGACCTGGCCGGCAAGAAGACCGATCTGATCATCTCGGCAACGCTGTTTGAACGTATCGTCGGCATGTCGATGAAGTACCGGCCGGCGCGGGTCGGCAGCTTTGCCCAGAACATTCACGAGTTCCAGGGCCTGCGCGACTTCCTCGCCTCGCTGACCCTGACCAGCCTGATCGACCTGCCCTTCACCATCCTGATTTTGATCGTCATCGCCATCATTGGCGGGCACCTGGTGTGGATTCCGATCATCGCCTTCCCGCTGGCTCTGGGTATCGGCTACGCCCTGCAGCGGCCACTGATGGCGACCATGGAGCGGACCATGGCGTTGGCATCAGAGCGCCAGTCCAGCCTGATCGAAACCCTGGCAGGTCTGGATGCGGTAAAGGTCAACAACGCCGAAAGCGAACGCCAGTACATGTGGGAGCAAACCCTCGGCACCCTGAGCCGCCTGGAACTGCGCGTGAAAGTGCTGTCGAGCCTGGCGATGAACATCACCCTGCTGATCCAGCAACTGGCAGGCGTGGCAATGATCTGCGTCGGCGTGTACCTGATCATAGATGGCAACCTGAGCATGGGCGGCCTGGTGGCTTGCTACATGCTCAGCGGCCGCGCCCTCGGCCCTTTGGGCCAGCTCAACGGCCTGCTCGCCCGCTACCAGCAAGCCAAGGTAACCATGGTCTCCACCGACCACATGATGGATCTGCCGCAAGAGCGCAACTTCGAAGAACGCCCGCTGAGCCGCAAGGTGCTGCAGGGCAGCGTGGAGTTCCGCGGGGTCGACTTCACTTATCCGAACCAGCAGAACCTGGCCCTGAAGAATATCAACCTGACCATCCGCCCTGGCGAGAAAGTCGGCATCATCGGTCGCAGCGGCTCGGGCAAGAGCTCGCTGGCCAAGCTCATCGTCGGCCTGTACGAGGCCGACGGTGGCTCGCTGCTGGTCGATGGCGTCGACATTCGCCAGATCGATGTCAGCGAACTGCGCCACAATATCGGCTACGTCCCACAGGACATTCAGCTGCTCGCCGGCACCTTGCGTGACAACCTAGTCAGCGGCGCCCGTTACATCGAGGACGAACTGATCCTGCAGGCCGCTGAACTGGCGGGTGTACATGAATTCGCCCGGCTGCACCCCGACGGCTACGAGCTGCAAGTGGGTGAACGCGGTCAGAACCTGTCCGGCGGACAGCGGCAGAACGTCGCCTTGGGCCGTGCGCTGCTGCTCAACCCGCAGATCCTGCTGCTGGACGAGCCGACCAGCGCCATGGACAACACCGGTGAAGAACGCCTCAAGCAGCGCCTGCAAGCGGTGGTAGAGGGCAAGACGGTACTGCTGGTCACGCACCGTGCCTCGTTACTGTCGCTGGTAGACCGGCTGATCGTGATCGATCGCGGGCAGATTGTCGCCGACGGCCCGAAAGCCGCGGTCATGGATGCACTGAAGAAGGGGCAGATCAGTGTTGCATAAGCTGGATATTGGGCAGTTCAAGGACGGCCTGCGGCGCTATTTCAAAGGCAGCGACTCGCTTGGCGGCCAGCCGCTGCCCGAGGTAAACAAAGCCCTGATCGAAGATGCGCCGCGGGTGGTTCGACTGACCATCTGGGGCGTGATCCTGTTCTTCGTGTTCTTGATCGTATGGGCGAGCGTTGCGCCCATCGACGAAGTTACCCGGGGTGAAGGCAAGGCCATTCCGTCTTCCAAGGTGCAGAAGATCCAGAACCTGGAGGGCGGAATCGTTGCCGAAATCTTCGCCAAGGAGGGGCAGATCGTCGAAGTGGGCCAGCCATTACTGCGCCTGGATGAAACCCGCTTCGCCTCCAACGTAGGTGAAACCGAGGCTGACCGCCTGGCCATGGCCCTGCGGGTCGAACGCTTGAGTGCCGAGGTCCAGGACATCCCGCTGGTAATCGACGAGAAGCTGCGTAAAGCCGCGCCAAACCAGGCGGCCAATGAAGAGTCGCTGTACCAGAGCCGGCGCCAGCAACTGCAGGACGAAATTGGCGGCCTGCAAGAGCAGTTGGTCCAACGCCAGCAGGAACTGCGCGAATACAGTTCCAAGCGCACCCAGTACGCCAACAGCCTTGCGCTGCTGCGCAAGGAAATCAGTATGTCCGAACCGCTGGTGGCAACCGGCGCGATTTCCCAGGTTGAAGTGCTGCGCCTGCGCCGTGCTGAAGTGGAAAACCGCGGTCAGCTGGATTCCACTGCGCTGGCGATCCCACGCGCAGAGGCGGCCATCCGCGAGGTGCAAAGCAAGATCGAAGAGACTCGTGGCAAGTTTCGAAGTGAAGCGCTGACCCAACTGAACGAGGCACGCACCGAACTGAACAAGGCTACTGCCACCAGCAAAGCGCTGGACGACCGGGTGCACCGCACACTGGTCACTTCGCCCGTGCGAGGTATCGTCAAGCAACTGCTTGTGAACACCATTGGCGGGGTAATCCAGCCAGGCAGCGATATCATCGAAGTCGTGCCACTGGACGACACGCTGGTCATCGAGGCTAAGATCCTGCCCAAAGACATCGCCTTCCTGCACCCTGGCCAGGAAGCGACGGTCAAGTTCACCGCGTATGACTACACCATCTACGGTGGGCTCAAGGCCAAGCTGGAGCAGATTGGCGCCGACACCATTACCGATGAAGACAAGAAGACTACGTATTACCTGATCAAGCTGCGCACTGATCGCAGCCACCTAGGGACTGACGAGAAGCCACTGCTGATCATCCCGGGGATGGTGGCGACGGTGGATATCATGACAGGCAAGAAGACCATCATGAGCTACCTGCTCAAGCCGATCATGAAAGCGCGCTCGGAAGCGCTGCGCGAGCGGTGATAGCCGGCCTGCTGGTTTCGCCATTGCTGCAGGAGCGGCCTTGTATCGCGACGGGGCTGCACAAGCGGCCCCGTGTATCGCTACGTGAATCCTGGGGCCGTTCCGCGCCCCTTTTCCGGCTCTAGGTCGCTTCTACGGCGGGGCACGAAAAGACGTTCAGCGCCAGGGCGCAGGCTCACCCACCAGTTGCCCCTGAATCCCGCCCACTCCCATCTCCTGCAACACCAACCGTTCCCCTTCCGTCTCGACTCGCTCGGCAATCAGCGGAAGGTCGATGCTGTGCGCCGCTCGCTGTATCGCTTCGATGAACAGCCGCTTGTGCTGCTCATGATCGATGTTGCGGATGTAACTGCCGTCAATCTTCAGGTACGCCAAGCCTAGGTGCGCCAGATTACCTATCATGCTGAAGCGCCCGCCAAAGCGTTGCAACGCCAGGCCGAAGCCAAGCCCATGCAGGCGCCGGGTGAGTTGCTCCAATGCTGCCTGCTCAGGCAACTGCTCCTCGCCAATTTCAAATACCAGCCGCGGGCCAAGCGCCGCGTTCTGGCCCAGCAGCTCGAAAACGCGCTGAAGAGCCTTGGGGTCGGCCAGGGTGGCGGCGGACAGGTTCAACGCCACCACCTGATCATGCCCTCGCAGGTGCGCCAACACTTTCTCCAGCACCAGCACATCCAGCCGCGGCATCCAGCCGAAGCGCTCCAGCCAAGGCAGGAAGCGGCCCGCCGGCAAGGCTTCACCCTGGCCATCCTGCAAACGCGAAATGACTTTGTGATGCAGTATCTGTTGCGAGGAAGCGCAATCCATCACGGGCTGGAAGAAAAGTTCGAAATGCCCATTGATAAACGCCTGATCGAGCCGCTTGTGCCAGGCATGCTGGCTGTCCGCAGCAACCGCGGCAACACCTTGCTCAAGGCATACCCAACCTGGCGTTGGCTGGTTCTCAGCGCGGGCCAGAGCCTCGTCGGCGAGCTTCAGCAACGCCTGCGGTGAATCACCAGGGCTGAATGGCGCCAGGCCTATACATGCCACCGGGTCGATATCACTGGCACCTGTTTCGTGCAGGCTCTGCAACGTTGCCTCCAGAGCCTGGGCAAGCTGTACTGCCTCCTCATGCACCATGCCCGGTGCCAGCACTGCAAACTCGCCGCCGCGGCTGCGGGAAATGAGGTCTTTGGTTTCTGGGTAGCTGGCACATGTACGGCGCAGCTGTTCACCTACCGCTTGCAACAACTGGTCAGTACGCTGGCCGCCAAGGCGGGCGTTAAGGCCGGCCAGGCCCTGAACCCGCAACAAAAGCAGGTAGCCGGCGCGCGCGTCTTCCAGGTTGCTTACCCGAGTGTTCAGCTGCATTTCGAAATAGCGGCGGTTCGACAACCCGGTCAGGCTGTCCTGATAGGACTCCGCCCGCAGCCGTTCACTGCGCTCGGCCTGCTCGGTGAACAGGGCTTTGAGCTTCTCGACCATCTGGTTCATCGCTTGCACCACGCGGCGTAGCTCCGGCGTGCGTGGCAACTCTGGGAGGCTGAGGAATTCGCGGCGGGCAATGGCGTGGGATTGCTCGACCATGTAGTCCAGCGGCTTCAACTGACGGCGCAATAACAAGGCACCGAGCACGGCACTGGCCGCACCGCACAACAGCAACCAACCGAGGCTGCCCAAGGCACTTTGCCAAAGCTTGGCAATGGCGAACATCGGGTGGCTGATCACTTCAACGCGCGCGGCCTGTTGCCAGCCACGGCTGACGATTGCATCGCCGCCGGCGGCCTCTAGGCCGATCAGGTGCACGAACCAAAGCGGGACACCGCCAGGATCTGGCTCGGCGAGACGCTCCACCAGCACGGCATTGGAGCCCAGATCGACAACCTTGATGCTTGCATAGTAACCACTGTCGAAGATCGAGCTGACCATCAACTCGACCATCGCTGGGTCGTCGATATTCGGCGTCAGCGAAAGCGCCAGCGCAGTGGCCGCATCCTGAGCGTGCGAGCGCAACTGGTTGACGTACTGGCTGCGCGAGCTTTCCAGGCTGACCATGAAACTGCCACTGAAGGCGACTACCAGGAACAGGCAAATGGCCAACAGCAATTGTTTGAACAGTGACATCTGTGCTCCTTCAGTAAACCGGCTCGGCCGGGAACCCTTCGGCCTGCATTTTCTTCAACAAATCCTGCCAGCGTGACAGCCGCTTGGTATCACCAACCTTCTTGTTCCCTGCTGCGCCCGTCAGCCATAACCCCTCACCATTGAAGGCGTACACCGGTAGCAGGTCAGTACGCTGGCTTGCCGGCTTGATGGCATCCATCAGGCTGTCAAGCACCAAAGGCTGGGCCTGTGGGCTTGAATAATAGGTCAGGACCATGTGTGCCCGGTTCTGCCGCAGCGCCTTGACGTAGGTGATGCGCAGTTTTTCGCTGGGGATTCCCATGCGCCGAAGGCTGAAATATTTCGCAATAGCGTAATCCTCGCAGTCCCCTGCACCTTTGATCAGTGCCTGCACAGGTGTGGCCCAGTAGTCGACCTCATGCCACAGATCGATATCCTCGACATAACGCAATTGCTGGTTGAAGAAGCGGTTGATCACTTGCAACCGTTCAAGCTCAGTACCCTGCTTCTGCGTGGCCATCAGGTTCTGCCAGGCATCGATGCGGCCTTGTCCGGCACCCAGTGGGCCGTACAGGGCCTGCGACTTGCGGCTGATCTGGGAGAAATCCCAATCCGCGTGCAAGCCGCCCAGCAGAAGACTGCCCAGCAGCGCGGCAAAGCCGACATGTCGCACAACGGTTTTGAGCAAGCAGGATATCGCCACTGCGAAGCCCTGTTCAGACCAGTCGAAAGCAGCGATGGTGGGGCCTGCCACAGCAAAAGACAATGGCAACCTGCAATCACGCACCCGGCTGTCAGCCCACCTATACTTTCTACTTACATCTTTCTATAGGCAGCTTTCTTTGACGTGCGACTTCCTCCACCATAGCCGCGCTTTTGGGGCGCCCGTACCAGTGTGGGTGCAGGTTTGACACCCTCACAAGCTGTTACTAGCGTTATTGGATCCAATATAGTCATCGTTGAGGCAGGCGTAGCGTGGCCAAGAAAATCAAATTGAGTGATGTGCTGGCCAGCGAGCAGTTGTTGCCGCATCAGGCCCGTGGCGTGATCGAAGAACGCCTGCGCAGCGCCATTCTCGATGGTCGCTTGCCGCCTGGTACTGCAGTTCGCCAACAAGAGCTCGCCACCTTGTACGGCGTCAGTCGCATGCCCGTGCGCGAGGCCCTGCGCCAGCTCGAAGCGCAATCCCTGTTGAAAGTGGAGATGCACAAGGGCGCCGTCGTTGCACCGCTGATCGGCGAGGATGCAGTGGACACCTATGCCCTTCGCGTATTGCTCGAGAGCGAGGCGCTGCGCCAGTCTATCCCGCTGCTTGATGCCAGCGACATCGCCAGCGCCCGCGGGTATATCCAGCAACTGGAGAACGAGACCAGCCACACCGAAATTGGCCGCCTCAACCGCCTGCTCCACATGGCGCTGTACAGCAAGGCGCCGAACAAGAAACTACTGCGCCTTATCGAGAACGAACTGAACGAGGAAGAACGCTTCCTGCGCTTCCATCTTTCGTCCATGGGCCTGGGCAAGCTCACTCAGGACGATCACAACGCACTGGTAGATGCAGCCAGCGACAAGCTGGTGGACGAAGCGGTAGCGGTGCTGGAACGGCACCTCAATGGCGGGGCGCGGGTGATCCGTAATTACCTGGATACGCACGTGGGGCGTTAGCCTGATACCGGCCTTACGCGCGAGTTGATGGATTGCAAATTAGTACTGCCTGCAAAAAATGAGACTACATATCATTCATGCGCACGGATGCCTGCACCCTCCCCATGCCCAACAACGAGTCCGTGCAAACGCTCTGAAGTGACCACCATGACTGGTTGCATACTTGGCTCTGCAACACAGCCGAAACGGCAGATTTGGCCCAGTACACCTCCGTGAGCTTGCTAAAACGCTTGAACAATTGCAGCTGAATGCACCCACTGCCTTTTTACGCGCTGTAGCGCGAGGACTGGCTATACCCTGTCGCGTGAGCCTCAGCTGGCCGACGGCAGCAGGTATTCCAAGTTATTGCCGAGCCTGGTGCTGGGCGACAAGGGTAATTCGCCTACTCAGGCGCCGAAACAGATGCTCACGCTCTGAACCGACTGCCGCTAGGGGCCCTGGATGGTCTGCGGCTGGGCGGGGGGGGCGAGAAGTGGGGGACAGCATGAAGGTGCCTTCCTACGCCCTGTTGGACGCCTCGATCGGCTATGACCTGGGCCAGGTCGTCCTGCTAGGTGTGGATGTGCGCTTGAACGCCAACAACCTTACCAATGAACGCTACATTACCTCATGTGTCAGCCTGAACTACTGCTACATGGGTAAAGAGTGCAATGTGAGCGCCACGGCCAGTTATCAGTTCTAACCGATATTGAAACCCATAAAAGACAAAGCCCCTGTCTGCATCGCAGACAGGGGCTTTGGGTTTGAATCTTGACGATGACCTACTCTCACATGGGGAAACCCCACACTACCATCGGCGATGCATCGTTTCACTGCTGAGTTCGGGATGGGATCAGGTGGTTCCAATGCTCTATGGTCGTCAAGAAATTCTGTGTGCTGGCTCGTCCTTCGGGCGCGCCTGCGAATATCTGTAGTTCCTACTTAAAGACAAAACCCCTACCTGCATGTGCAGATAGGGGTTTTGCGAAATGAATCTTGACGATGACCTACTCTCACATGGGGAAACCCCACACTACCATCGGCGATGCATCGTTTCACTACTGAGTTCGGGATGGGATCAGGTGGTTCCAATGCTCTATGGTCGTCAAGAAATTCTGTAGCCAGAATGTCCAGATGGACAGCCCAGCGAATCCGGATATGCGATATTTGTGGTCTTACGAATTTTCGGGTCTTTCGTCTTCACCACCACAATCTGCGTAGCAGATTGCTTGGGTGTTATATGGTCAAGCCTCACGGGCAATTAGTATTGGTTAGCTCAACGCCTCACAGCGCTTACACACCCAACCTATCAACGTCGTAGTCTTCGACGGCCCTTTAGGGGATTCAAGATCCCAGTGAGATCTCATCTTGAGGCAAGTTTCCCGCTTAGATGCTTTCAGCGGTTATCTCTTCCGAACATAGCTACCCGGCAATGCCACTGGCGTGACAACCGGAACACCAGAGGTTCGTCCACTCCGGTCCTCTCGTACTAGGAGCAGCCCCTCTCAAATCTCAAACGTCCACGGCAGATAGGGACCGAACTGTCTCACGACGTTCTAAACCCAGCTCGCGTACCACTTTAAATGGCGAACAGCCATACCCTTGGGACCGGCTTCAGCCCCAGGATGTGATGAGCCGACATCGAGGTGCCAAACACCGCCGTCGATATGAACTCTTGGGCGGTATCAGCCTGTTATCCCCGGAGTACCTTTTATCCGTTGAGCGATGGCCCTTCCATACAGAACCACCGGATCACTAAGACCTACTTTCGTACCTGCTCGACGTGTTTGTCTCGCAGTCAAGCGCGCTTTTGCCTTTATACTCTACGACCGATTTCCGACCGGTCTGAGCGCACCTTCGTACTCCTCCGTTACTCTTTGGGAGGAGACCGCCCCAGTCAAACTACCCACCATACACTGTCCTCGATCCGGATAACGGACCTGAGTTAGAACCTCAAAGTTGCCAGGGTGGTATTTCAAGGATGGCTCCATGAGAACTGGCGTCCCCACTTCAAAGCCTCCCACCTATCCTACACAAGCAAATTCAAAGTCCAGTGCAAAGCTATAGTAAAGGTTCACGGGGTCTTTCCGTCTAGCCGCGGATACACTGCATCTTCACAGCGATTTCAATTTCACTGAGTCTCGGGTGGAGACAGCGCCGCCATCGTTACGCCATTCGTGCAGGTCGGAACTTACCCGACAAGGAATTTCGCTACCTTAGGACCGTTATAGTTACGGCCGCCGTTTACCGGGGCTTCGATCAAGAGCTTCGCTTGCGCTAACCCCATCAATTAACCTTCCGGCACCGGGCAGGCGTCACACCCTATACGTCCACTTTCGTGTTTGCAGAGTGCTGTGTTTTTAATAAACAGTCGCAGCGGCCTGGTATCTTCGACCGGCATGAGCTTACGGAGCAAGTCCTTCACCCTCGCCGGCGCACCTTCTCCCGAAGTTACGGTGCCATTTTGCCTAGTTCCTTCACCCGAGTTCTCTCAAGCGCCTTGGTATTCTCTACCTAACCACCTGTGTCGGTTTGGGGTACGGTTCCCAGTTATCTGAAGCTTAGGAGCTTTTCTTGGAAGCATGGTATCAACCACTTCGTCGCCTAAAGGCAACTCGTCATCAGCTCTCGGCCTTGAAATCCCGGATTTGCCTAAGATTTCAGCCTACCACCTTAAACCTGGACAACCAACGCCAGGCTGGCCTAACCTTCTCCGTCCCTCCATCGCAATAACTGGAAGTACAGGAATATTAACCTGTTTTCCATCGACTACGCTTTTCAGCCTCGCCTTAGGGACCGACTAACCCTGCGTCGATTAACGTTGCGCAGGAAACCTTGGTCTTTCGGCGTGCGAGTTTTTCACTCGCATTGTCGTTACTCATGTCAGCATTCGCACTTCTGATACCTCCAGCAAGCTTCTCAACTCACCTTCACAGGCTTACAGAACGCTCCTCTACCGCATCATCATAAGATGATACCCGTAGCTTCGGTGCATGGTTTGAGCCCCGTTACATCTTCCGCGCAGGCCGACTCGACTAGTGAGCTATTACGCTTTCTTTAAAGGGTGGCTGCTTCTAAGCCAACCTCCTAGCTGTCTAAGCCTTCCCACATCGTTTCCCACTTAACCATGACTTTGGGACCTTAGCTGACGGTCTGGGTTGTTTCCCTTTTCACGACGGACGTTAGCACCCGCCGTGTGTCTCCCATGCTCGGCACTTGTAGGTATTCGGAGTTTGCATCGGTTTGGTAAGTCGGGATGACCCCCTAGCCGAAACAGTGCTCTACCCCCTACAGTGATACATGAGGCGCTACCTAAATAGCTTTCGAGGAGAACCAGCTATCTCCGAGCTTGATTAGCCTTTCACTCCGATCCACAGGTCATCCGCTAACTTTTCAACGGTAGTCGGTTCGGTCCTCCAGTCAGTGTTACCTAACCTTCAACCTGCCCATGGATAGATCGCCCGGTTTCGGGTCTATACCCAGCGACTAAACGCCCTATTAAGACTCGCTTTCGCTACGCCTCCCCTATTCGGTTAAGCTCGCCACTGAATATAAGTCGCTGACCCATTATACAAAAGGTACGCAGTCACCTAACAAAGTAGGCTCCCACTGCTTGTACGCATACGGTTTCAGGTTCTATTTCACTCCCCTCTCCGGGGTTCTTTTCGCCTTTCCCTCACGGTACTGGTTCACTATCGGTCAGTCAGTAGTATTTAGCCTTGGAGGATGGTCCCCCCATATTCAGACAAAGTTTCTCGTGCTCCGTCCTACTCGATTTCATTGATAAGAGATTTTCGTGTACGGGGCTATCACCCACTATGGCCGCACTTTCCAGAGCGTTCCACTAATCTCAAACCAACTTAAGGGCTGGTCCCCGTTCGCTCGCCACTACTAAGGGAATCTCGGTTGATTTCTTTTCCTCAGGGTACTTAGATGTTTCAGTTCCCCTGGTTCGCCTCTTGCACCTATGTATTCAGTACAAGATACTCAGCTTATGCTGAGTGGGTTCCCCCATTCAGAGATCTCTGGATCACAGTCTGTTTGCCGACTCCCCAAAGCTTATCGCAGGCTACCACGTCTTTCATCGCCTCTGACTGCCAAGGCATCCACCGTATGCGCTTCTTCACTTGACCATATAACCCCAAGCAATCTGGTTATACTGTGAAGACGACATTCGCCGAAAATTCGTACGTTGCTCTTTCGAGCAGAACTCACAAATTTTACCTTAGCCTGATCCACCAGCAGTGAAACTGGTGTTCAGTCTATATCTATCACATATCCGAATTTTTAAAGAACGATCTGACAAAAGTCAGAAATCAACATTCGATACAAATGCTCATTTCTGAGTTTGATCAAGGTACAGCAAGTGGTGGAGCCAAGCGGGATCGAACCGCTGACCTCCTGCGTGCAAGGCAGGCGCTCTCCCAGCTGAGCTATGGCCCCGCATATTGGTAGGTCTGGGCAGATTTGAACTGCCGACCTCACCCTTATCAGGGGTGCGCTCTAACCAACTGAGCTACAGACCTATATAGGGTCTTGATCGTCTTCGACAATGAATCAAGCAATTCGTGTGGGAGCTCATCAGCAGGCTGATGTCGTCGATTAAGGAGGTGATCCAGCCGCAGGTTCCCCTACGGCTACCTTGTTACGACTTCACCCCAGTCATGAATCACACCGTGGTAACCGTCCTCCCGAAGGTTAGACTAGCTACTTCTGGTGCAACCCACTCCCATGGTGTGACGGGCGGTGTGTACAAGGCCCGGGAACGTATTCACCGCGACATTCTGATTCGCGATTACTAGCGATTCCGACTTCACGCAGTCGAGTTGCAGACTGCGATCCGGACTACGATCGGTTTTGTGAGATTAGCTCCACCTCGCGGCTTGGCAACCCTCTGTACCGACCATTGTAGCACGTGTGTAGCCCAGGCCGTAAGGGCCATGATGACTTGACGTCATCCCCACCTTCCTCCGGTTTGTCACCGGCAGTTTCCTTAGAGTGCCCACCATTACGTGCTGGTAACTAAGGACAAGGGTTGCGCTCGTTACGGGACTTAACCCAACATCTCACGACACGAGCTGACGACAGCCATGCAGCACCTGTGTCAGAGTTCCCGAAGGCACCAATCCATCTCTGGAAAGTTCTCTGCATGTCAAGGCCTGGTAAGGTTCTTCGCGTTGCTTCGAATTAAACCACATGCTCCACCGCTTGTGCGGGCCCCCGTCAATTCATTTGAGTTTTAACCTTGCGGCCGTACTCCCCAGGCGGTCAACTTAATGCGTTAGCTGCGCCACTAAAATCTCAAGGATTCCAACGGCTAGTTGACATCGTTTACGGCGTGGACTACCAGGGTATCTAATCCTGTTTGCTCCCCACGCTTTCGCACCTCAGTGTCAGTATCAGTCCAGGTGGTCGCCTTCGCCACTGGTGTTCCTTCCTATATCTACGCATTTCACCGCTACACAGGAAATTCCACCACCCTCTACCGTACTCTAGCTTGCCAGTTTTGGATGCAGTTCCCAGGTTGAGCCCGGGGCTTTCACATCCAACTTAACAAACCACCTACGCGCGCTTTACGCCCAGTAATTCCGATTAACGCTTGCACCCTCTGTATTACCGCGGCTGCTGGCACAGAGTTAGCCGGTGCTTATTCTGTCGGTAACGTCAAAACAGCAAGGTATTAACTTACTGCCCTTCCTCCCAACTTAAAGTGCTTTACAATCCGAAGACCTTCTTCACACACGCGGCATGGCTGGATCAGGCTTTCGCCCATTGTCCAATATTCCCCACTGCTGCCTCCCGTAGGAGTCTGGACCGTGTCTCAGTTCCAGTGTGACTGATCATCCTCTCAGACCAGTTACGGATCGTCGCCTTGGTGAGCCATTACCCCACCAACTAGCTAATCCGACCTAGGCTCATCTGATAGCGCAAGGCCCGAAGGTCCCCTGCTTTCTCCCGTAGGACGTATGCGGTATTAGCGTTCCTTTCGAAACGTTGTCCCCCACTACCAGGCAGATTCCTAGGCATTACTCACCCGTCCGCCGCTGAATCAAGGAGCAAGCTCCCGTCATCCGCTCGACTTGCATGTGTTAGGCCTGCCGCCAGCGTTCAATCTGAGCCATGATCAAACTCTTCAGTTCAATACTGCTTGGGTTTTTAAGAAACCCTAAACTTGGCTCAGCAATCTCAAATGACTATGTGATTTCTCGCATGGCCACTTGTGATGCTGATAATCTTTTTGACTATCAGTCCGTACTCACAAGCACCCACACGAATTGCTTGATTCGATTTGTTAAAGAGCGTTTGGTTAAGAGCTTTTCGTCTCAACCGAGGCGCGCATTCTACGCTTTCCTCAGAGCCTGTCAAGCGTTTATTTTGAAGTTTTTGCGAGAAACTCGTTTAGCTTCAAACACTTAACTCGCTTCGATCTCTCGTCGCGGGAGGTGAATAATACAGCATTCAAAAACACTGTCAACCACCTTTTAACTACAGCTGGCTAACCTTGCGGCCAACCAGGACGAAGCATGAGCTTCTACTTAAAGACAAAACCCCTACCTGCATGTGCAGATAGGGGTTTTGCGAAATGAATCTTGACGATGACCTACTCTCACATGGGGAAACCCCACACTACCATCGGCGATGCATCGTTTCACTACTGAGTTCGGGATGGGATCAGGTGGTTCCAATGCTCTATGGTCGTCAAGAAATTCTGTAGCCAGAATGTCCAGATGGACAGCCCAGCGAATCCGGATATGCGATATTTGTGGTCTTACGAATTTTCGGGTCTTTCGTCTTCACCACCACAATCTGCGTAGCAGATTGCTTGGGTGTTATATGGTCAAGCCTCACGGGCAATTAGTATTGGTTAGCTCAACGCCTCACAGCGCTTACACACCCAACCTATCAACGTCGTAGTCTTCGACGGCCCTTTAGGGGATTCAAGATCCCAGTGAGATCTCATCTTGAGGCAAGTTTCCCGCTTAGATGCTTTCAGCGGTTATCTCTTCCGAACATAGCTACCCGGCAATGCCACTGGCGTGACAACCGGAACACCAGAGGTTCGTCCACTCCGGTCCTCTCGTACTAGGAGCAGCCCCTCTCAAATCTCAAACGTCCACGGCAGATAGGGACCGAACTGTCTCACGACGTTCTAAACCCAGCTCGCGTACCACTTTAAATGGCGAACAGCCATACCCTTGGGACCGGCTTCAGCCCCAGGATGTGATGAGCCGACATCGAGGTGCCAAACACCGCCGTCGATATGAACTCTTGGGCGGTATCAGCCTGTTATC
>NZ_CP123734.1:0-120000 GCF_036630035.1 Pseudomonas sp. LTR0 | reverse complement strand
ATACTCACCGCCAACCCGCGTGCAAGCACCTGGGGGTCCTGGAACATTTGCGCCAGGTTATTGATAGGTCCACATGGCACCCCTGCCGCCTCCAAATGGGCCACCCACTCAGCCGTGGTTTTGAACACCGTAGCCTGCCGAATCAATGGAATCAGTTCGCCCCGGTTGGCCACCCGCAGCTTATTGGTAACGAACCGAGGGTCTTCCGCCCATTGCGGCTGTCCGGCCACTTCGGCGAACTTGCGGAACTGGCTGTCATTGCCCACGGTAAGAATGAAATCGCCATCTGCCGTCGGAAAGTCCTGGTAAGGGACTATATTAGGATGCGCATTACCCAGCCGACGAGGAGGGCTGCCCGTGGTCAGGTAGTTCATCGCCTGGTTCGCCAGACAGGCCACCTGCACATCGAGCAATGCCATGTCGATATGCTGGCCGACCCCGGCCTGGTCCCGGTAGGCGAGGGCAGCCAGCATGGCGACCGTGGAATACAACCCGGTCAGAATGTCGGTAAGCGCCACACCCACCTTGACCGGCCCCGCGCCTTCCTCGCCCTCCGGACGACCGGTCAGGCTCATCAGCCCACCCAACCCCTGGATCATGAAGTCATAGCCAGCGCGCTTGGCATATGGCCCAGTCTGACCGAAGCCGGTAATGGAGCAATAGATAAGCTGCGGGTTTACCGCCTTGAGGCTCTGGTAGTCCAGACCATAGGCAGCCAGCCCACCCACTTTGAAGTTCTCTATGACGATATCGCACTTCGCCGCAAGCTCACGCACCAGGCGCTGCCCCTCCGGCCGGGTAAAGTCGATGGTCACTGAGCGCTTGTTGCGGTTGGCCGACAGGTAATAGGCCGCCTCGCTGGTGTCCTCACCTTCAACATCCTTGAGGAATGGCGGCCCCCATGAGCGGGTATCGTCGCCACTGCCTGGGCGCTCGACCTTGATCACGTCGGCACCAAGGTCAGCCAGAATCTGGCCAGACCACGGGCCGGCCAACACGCGCGAAAGGTCTAGCACCCGCAGATGTGATAGCGCGCCCATGGTTTGCTCCTTATTAATAGAACGCTTGGATACCGGTCTGCGCACGCCCCAGGATAAGTGCGTGCACGTCATGGGTACCTTCATAGGTGTTGACCACCTCCAGGTTAACCAGGTGACGAGCCACACCAAATTCGTCGGAGATGCCGTTGCCGCCCAGCATGTCACGCGCCATACGGGCGATATCCAGCGCCTTGCCGCAGGAATTGCGCTTCATGATGGAGGTGATTTCCACCGCAGCCGTCCCTTCATCCTTCATGCGCCCCAGACGCAAGCACCCCTGCAGCGCCAGGGTGATTTCGGTCTGCATGTCGGCCAGCTTCTTCTGTATCAACTGGTTGGCGGCCAATGGACGACCAAACTGCTGACGATCCAGGGTGTATTGGCGGGCGGTGTGCCAGCAGGCTTCAGCGGCCCCCAGCGCACCCCACGAAATACCATAGCGAGCCGAATTCAGGCAGGTGAACGGTCCCTTGAGGCCACGCACGTCCGGGAAGATGTTCTCTTCTGGCACGAACACATTGTCCATGACGATTTCACCAGTGATCGACGCGCGCAGGCCAACCTTGCCATGAATTGCCGGGGCACTGAGGCCTTGCCAGCCTTTTTCCAGTACGAAGCCACGGATATCGCCCGCATCATCCTTGGCCCACACCACGAACACATCGGCGATGGGACTGTTGGTGATCCACATCTTGCTGCCGGTCAGCCGGTAGCCACCGTCGACCTTTCTCGCCCGGGTAATCATCGAGCCAGGATCGGAGCCATGGTTAGGCTCGGTCAAACCGAAGCAACCGATCCACTCGCCACTGGCCAGCTTGGGGAGGTACTTCTGCTTTTGAGCTTCGGTGCCAAACTCGTTGATCGGCACCATCACCAGCGACGACTGCACACTCATCATCGAGCGGTAGCCCGAGTCGATACGTTCCACTTCGCGAGCAATAAGGCCGTAGCACACATAGTTCAGGCCGCTGCCACCGTATTGCTCGGGGATGGTTGCACCCAACAGGCCGACTTCACCCATCTCGCGAAAGATCGCCGGGTCGGTCCGCTCATGGCGGAAGGCCTCGAGCACACGCGGCGCCAGCTTGTCCTGGGCGAACTGATAAGCGCTGTCACGCACCATGCGCTCTTCTTCAGAGAGCTGCTGATCCAGCAGCAGCGGGTCGATCCAGTTGAAGCTTGCTTTACCGGCCATGAGCGAATCCTCGAAATAGGGGGCAGTTTCTTGTGCCTTTGAGCCTAGGCCTGATCGGCTGCCGGGACAAACGAGGATTGCGCACCGATTAGTGATATTTTGTCACTCCGTAAATCGGCAAAACGCCTTATTGACAGCCTTACAAGTGAGGTTGACGTACATGCGCCGCAAGATCCCCAGTACCACCGCCCTGATTTGCTTCGAGGCGGCAGCCCGCAACGAGAGCTTTACCAAGGCTGCCCAGGAACTCGCGCTAACCCAGGGTGCCGTCTGTCGGCAGATCGGTGGCCTGGAAGCCTTCCTTAATGTGGAACTGTTCCGTCGCTCGCGCCGCGGCGTGAGGCTGACCGAAGCCGGCCTGTCCTACAGTCGCCAGGTGGCGGCCCAACTGGACGCTGTTGAGCGCGATACCTTGTCGGTGATGCGCCAGCAAGGCGCCAATGTGATCGAGCTGGCGGTAGTACCGACGTTTGGCACTCAATGGCTGCTACCACGACTCAAGGACTTCCAGCAGCGCCATCCGGAGGTCACGGTCAACCTTACCAACCGCACCCGGCCATTCCTGTTTGCCGACACGGCCTTCGATGCCGCCATCTATTTTGGTGATGCAGACTGGTCAGGCACCCAATCGCACCAACTGATGGGTGAAAACCCGGTACCTGTGTGCAGCCCGACGCTGCTGAACGACCAAGGCATGCTCGAGGCACGCCACATCGCGCAGCTACCATTGCTGCAGCAGAGCACACGCCCGTATGCCTGGCGACAATGGTTCGGCAGTGTGGGCATGCATGTGGAGCGCGACATGACAGGCCCGCGCTATGAACTATTCTCGATGCTCGCCCAGGCGGCCATGCACGACATGGGCATTGCCCTGATACCACCGTTCCTGATCCAGCGGGAGTTGGAGGAGGGTAGGCTGGTGGTCGCTAACAGGCATGCCCTGAGTAGCGACAAGGCCTACTATCTGATGATTCCAGAGCGCAAGGTGGAGTCGGCGTCGCTACGCGCCTTTCGCGACTGGCTGGTAAGCCAGGCTCAGGCATACATAAACAGAACAGGGACAAGCTGACCCTGTAGTCAATTATTTTAAACACCTACAGATATATGTATATGTCGCATATTTGCAAACTGTAACGCAAGCACAAAAATACCCTCTAACCGTGCTAACTACGCGGCTTCGCGGGCTATTTTGCGACATCCAACTAGTCGTAAGCGAATTGGCCGCTTTTTTTTTGATTTTTTCTCCTAATCTGCCAATGGCCCATGTTTGACGGGCTGCAGCCCTATTACTGCGACAAGCGGTCACAGGGTGACTTGTAGTTTTGACTTCGTTTCGCTCCAGAACCGGTTGAAGGCCTCTGGGTTCGTCTGCAAAATGCTTCGCCCCGCCCGGGATCCGGCGGGTTGGCGCTCCACTGCCGCCCCAGCGCACCATCCGAAGTGTGCTGGCTTCTACAAAGACAAAAGGTCACCGCAGGAGAAATAGTCGTGCACATTGGTGTTCCTCTCGAGACGCAGACCGGTGAGACAAGGGTCGCTGCGACCCCCGAAACCATCAAGAAACTGATTGGCCAGGGCCATCAGGTCACCGTTCAACGGGGGGCAGGGCTCAACGCCGCCATTCCGGACAGTGCCTATGAAGCCGTGGGTGCTTCCATTGGGAGCGCTGCCGATGCCTACGGCGCCCAATTGGTACTCAAGGTGGTCGCCCCCAACGACCAGGAACTGGCGCTGATCAACAGCGGCAGCCTTCTGGTGGGCATGCTCAACCCCTTCAACGGTGAACTGATCGGCAAGATGGCCGAACGCGGTATTACCGCCTTCGCCCTGGAAGCCGCGCCGCGCACCTCGCGGGCGCAGAGCCTGGACGTGCTGTCATCACAGGCCAACATCGCCGGTTACAAGGCCGTGTTGCTGGCAGCCCATCACTACCCACGCTTCATGCCAATGCTGATGACCGCTGCCGGTACCGTTAAGGCGGCACGCGTGCTGGTCCTGGGTGCCGGCGTTGCCGGCTTGCAGGCCATCGCCACAGCCAAGCGCCTGGGTGCAGTAATCGAAGCATCCGACGTTCGCCCGGCCGTGAAAGAGCAGATCGAATCACTGGGCGCAAAATTCATCGACGTACCCTACGAGACCGACGAGGAGCGAGAGTGCGCCGAAGGCGTTGGCGGCTATGCCCGACCAATGCCGGCCAGTTGGATGCAGCGCCAGGCCCAGGCCGTGCACGAGCGCGCCAAGCAGTCCGATATCGTCATCACCACCGCGCTGATCCCTGGGCGCAAGGCGCCGACCCTGCTAAGCGCCGAAACCGTGGCGCAGATGAAGCCTGGCTCGGTGGTCATCGACCTGGCTGCCGCGCAAGGCGGCAACTGCCCGCTGACCGTCGCAGACCAAGTGGTGCAGGAGAACGGCGTGACCATCGTCGGCCCTACCAACCTGCCGGCCCAGGTGGGTGCCGATGCCTCGGCACTGTATGCACGCAACCTGCTGGACTTCATGAAGCTGCTGTTCGACAAGGACGGCGCGCTGATCATCAACCTCGAAGACGACATCGTCGCGGCCTGCCTGATGTGCCGTGATGGTCAGGTCGTCCGCAAGAACGGCTAAGGAGCACGACAATGGAAGACATGCTGATTTCCCACGGCATCTATAACCTGATCATTTTCGTGCTGGCCATCTATGTGGGCTACCACGTGGTGTGGAACGTCACCCCGGCGTTGCACACCCCGCTGATGGCGGTCACCAATGCCATCTCGGCAATCGTCATCGTCGGCGCCATGCTGGCCGCGGCCCTGACCGTGACCCCGGCCGGCAAGCTGATGGGCACCCTGGCCGTGGCCCTTGCCGCAGTCAACGTGTTCGGTGGCTTCCTGGTCACCCGCCGCATGCTTGAGATGTTCAAGAAGAAAACCAAGAACGAGGCGAAGAAGTAAGCATGAGCATGAATCTGGTAACGCTCCTCTACCTCGTCGCCTCGGTGTGCTTCATCCAGGCGCTCAAAGGCCTGTCGCACCCGACCACCTCGCGGCGCGGCAATCTGTTCGGCATGATCGGCATGGGGCTCGCCATCCTCACTACGGTTGGCCTCATCTACAAACTCGGGGCTGAACTTGCCACTGCCGGTATCGGCTATGTCATCGTCGGCCTGCTGGTCGGCGGCACCGCCGGTTCGATCATGGCCAAGCGCGTCGAGATGACCAAGATGCCCGAACTGGTCGCCTTCATGCACAGCATGATCGGCCTGGCCGCGGTATTCATCGCCATTGCCGCGGTACTGGAGCCGCAGTCGATGGGCATTGTGGCTGCCATCAGCGACCCGATCCCTACCGGTAACCGCCTGGAACTGTTCCTCGGCGCCGCCATCGGTGCCATTACCTTCTCCGGTTCGGTGATCGCCTTTGGCAAATTGTCGGGCAAGTACAAGTTCCGCCTCTTCCAAGGCGCACCGGTACAGTTCGCTGGCCAGCATAAACTCAACCTGATCCTTGGCCTGACCACCATCGCCCTCGGCCTTCTGTTCACTTTCACTGGCCACTACAGTGCCTTTACTCTGATGCTGGTCCTGGCCTTCATCATGGGTGTGCTGATCATTATTCCGATCGGCGGCGCCGACATGCCAGTGGTGGTGTCGATGCTCAACAGCTACTCGGGCTGGGCAGCGGCCGGTATCGGCTTCTCGCTGAACAACTCGATGCTGATCATCGCCGGTTCCCTGGTAGGTTCGTCCGGTGCCATCCTCTCGTACATCATGTGCAAGGCGATGAACCGTTCGTTCTTCAACGTCATCCTTGGCGGTTTTGGTGGCGATACCGACAGTGGCGCGGCGCAAGGTTCGCAAGAGCAGCGGCCGGTGAAGTCCGGCTCGGCTGACGACGCCACCTTCCTGCTCAGCAATGCCGACAGCGTGATCATCGTTCCAGGCTACGGCCTGGCGGTGGCCCGTGCCCAGCACGCGCTGAAAGAGCTGACCGAGAAGCTGACCCACAACGGCGTGACCGTGAAGTATGCGATTCACCCGGTGGCGGGCCGTATGCCCGGGCACATGAACGTACTGCTGGCCGAGGCTGAAGTGCCGTACGATCAAGTATTCGAGATGGAAGACATCAACGCCGAGTTCGGCCAGGCCGACGTGGTGCTGGTGCTGGGCGCCAACGACGTGGTCAACCCGGCGGCGAAGAACGATCCCAAGTCGCCAATCGCCGGTATGCCGATCCTCGAAGCGTTCAAGGCCAAGACCATCATCGTCAACAAACGCTCGATGGCCAGCGGCTATGCCGGCCTGGACAACGAGCTGTTCTATCTGGACAAGACCATGATGGTGTTCGGTGACGCCAAGAAGGTCATCGAGGACATGGTCAAAGCGGTGGAGTGACAACAGCCGCTACAAACCAGCTGATATAAAGGAAGCCCCGGACAGAATCTGCCGGGGCTTTTCTTTTGTTGATCCGGATCAACGGCTCAAATACAAGGCTTCTCATACGACCATGGTCGTGGGACGGCAATGGGCGAAATCTCTAGACTGCGCTGCAGTAGTTTCAGTAGCCCGAGATAACAATCCATGTACCGTGATCGTATCCGCTTGTCCTCCCTGCACAGCAAGGTAATGAGTGCGGCTGATGCCGCTGGTCTGATCGAGGACGGCATGACTGTCGGCATGAGCGGCTTCACCCGCGCCGGCGAGGCCAAGGCCGTACCGCATGCACTGGCCGAACGTGCCAAGCAATCGCCTCTGAAAATCAGCCTGATGACCGGCGCCAGCCTGGGCAATGACCTGGACAAACAACTGACCGAGGCCGGTGTACTGGCCCGCCGCATGCCATTCCAGGTCGACAGCACCCTGCGCAAGGCCATTAATGACGGCCAGGTGATGTTCATCGACCAGCACCTGTCGGAAACCGTCGAGCAACTGCGCAACCAGCAGCTGAAGCTGCCGGACATCGCGGTCATCGAAGCCGTGGCCATCACCGAGCAAGGCCACATCGTGCCAACCACTTCGGTGGGCAATTCGGCCAGCTTCGCGATCTTCGCCAAGCAGGTGATTGTGGAGATCAACCTCTCGCACAACACCAACCTCGAAGGCCTGCACGACATCTATATCCCAACCTACCGCCCGACCCGCACACCAATCCCGCTGGTCAAGGTCGACGACCGAATCGGCAGCACCGCCATCCCGATCGACCCGGCCAAAATCGTCGGTATCGTCATCAGCGACCAGCCAGACTCGCCGTCCACTGTGCTGCCGCCAGATGATGAAACCCAGGGCATCGCCGACCACCTGATCAACTTCCTCAAGAAGGAAGTGGATGCCGGCCGCATGACCAACAAGCTCGGCCCGCTGCAAGCCGGCATTGGCAGCATTGCCAATGCGGTGATGTGCGGCCTGATCGAGTCGCCGTTCGAAAACCTGACCATGTACTCTGAAGTGCTGCAGGACTCCACCTTCGACCTGATCGACGCCGGCAAGCTGAGTTTCGCCTCGGGCAGCTCGATCACCCTGTCGACGCGCCGCAATGCCGATGTGTTCGGCAACCTGGAACGCTACAAGGACAAGCTGGTGCTACGCCCGCAGGAAATCTCCAACCACCCGGAAGTGGTACGTCGCCTGGGCATCATCGGTATCAACACCGCACTGGAGTTCGATATCTACGGCAACGTCAACTCCACCCACGTCTGCGGCACCAGGATGATGAACGGCATCGGTGGCTCCGGCGACTTCGCCCGAAACGCTCACCTGGCGGTCTTCGTCACCAAGTCGATTGCCAAAGGCGGGGCGATTTCCAGCGTGGTGCCAATGGTCAGCCATGTCGACCATACCGAGCACGACGTGGATATCCTGGTCACCGAGCAGGGCCTGGCGGACCTGCGTGGCCTGGCGCCGCGCGAACGGGCGCGGGCGATCATCGACAACTGCGTGCATCCAGACTACCGCGCTGCGCTGAACGACTATTTCGACCGCGCCTGCCAGCGTGGCGGGCATACCCCGCACATCCTGCGTGAGGCCCTGAGCTGGCACGAAAACCTGGAAGAAACCGGGCGCATGCTGGCAAGCTGATCCAGATGTGGTACGGAACGGCGGCCCTGCCTCCGCTGTTCCGGCCTCTTCGCGGGCTTGCCCGCTCCCACAGGTGATGTGCAACCCTCAAGGGCAGCACTTTCCCTGTGGGAGCGGGCAAGCTCTCGTATGGACCATAACAGTCAAACCCTTCTATCAATACACCCTTTCCGCTATCAACAACACATTCTGTACTACTGTACTGGTGTTTTTAGACCTTCTCGACTGACAAATCCCATTTCTCGAACAAGAATGCACCAAAGAAGTGCGGACCAGTACAGTTACGCCTATTTCGAGTGCAACAGTAGGGTTACACAGTTAACTGAGCCATCGTCTTTCAACCGAACTGTATCTACTGTTATGGACGACAGAGGAGGATCATTGGCATCAGTTAAATCACTACCTAATCCCGCCATAAGCGGAAGGATGAAGCATCATGGAACGTACCCTCAGTTCCGGTCTGGTTTTTGAAAGCAACGCCCAACAATCCAACGCCTCGATGCCACTGCGTGCATTGTCGACCCTGCTGCTGTGGCAGCGTCGCATGACCAGCCGTCGTCAACTGGCTCGCCTGGACTCCCGCCTGCTTGCAGACGCCGGTATCAGCGAGTCGCAGCGTTACGAAGAGCTGAGCAAGCCTTTCTGGCGCTAAGCTCCCGGCTTGCCGGCTTTGGCCGGCACCGTGAATTCCTCAAACCCGTTGCAGGTGACTGCAGCGGGTTTTTTAATGCCCGAAAGACGCACCGTTGTAGAGTACTTATGATTCGACCAGTACAGTTTTACAAAACTTTATATTGGCCTGAACAGTTCTCCGGCTCAGCATCCGTCATCATCTCCATGCAGCACCGCGTGGTACGCTTGGCCTAACCGTCTGCTAGAACCAATTATTGAAAACGTAACGTAACGAGCCCTGCAAACGTCCGATACAGCAGAACCAACCTGACCTACCCAGGAGTCCACGACCATGTCCCGCAAACACTTGCTTGGCGCCGCGCTGTTGCTTGGCCTGGCCGGCACTGCCAACGCCACCAGCTTCGTTGTCACCACCGATACGGTAGTACGTGCCGTTGCCGCCTCCACCGACGCCACTTCCGACCTGAGCTCTTCGTTCCGCGACGACAAGATCGTCCAGGCCGCCCGCGATGACGCAGCCAGCTTCGTCGGCACTCAGGGCTCTATCCGCGGCGCCCGACTTGAAAGCGCTTTTGTTCACATCCGCTCGAGCATGCCCGACCTGCAAGCTAGCGATACACAGTTGGCCCAGGCCATCCTGGCGCTCTGATACACGCCATGCAAAACAGGTGCGTTGGCTTCGGCCCTCGCACCTGAGGTAGGCTTCGCCGTTCATTTTTCCAGCCTTCAAGAAAGCTCATGCGTTATCTGTTGCCGTTGCTGTTCGCCGCCACAGGCATGGCCAGCGCCCATGCCATGGATACCACCACACAAAGCCTGGTCATCACCGGCTATGTCACCAGCCAGGTCACAACCGCACCGTTCGATCGCAAACTGGTCACACAGGCCCGCGACGATGCCGCCGCATTCGTTGCCAGCGACGGGCGGATCCGTGGGGCACGCCTGGAAGCTGCCTTGGAATCATTACGCCACAATTGCGCACGGCACGCCGTCGGCGATCTGGAACTGGCGCAGGCAATTCTCGTCCAATAACCACACCTGACTCCCTGTATTTTTCGGAGATGCTCCATGCGCAAACCGCTGATTGCCGCTTCCCTCGGCATGCTGCTGCTGGCCGACCTGGCCCAGGCACAGACCCTGGTGGCCACCAGCAACATCATCGTGCGTGCCTTTGGCCGTTCGATCGACTTCACCTCGGACACCACCACATCGATCCGCGACTCCAAAGTGGTGCGCGAAGCCCACGACGACGCTGCAAGCTTCGTCGCCAGTGATGGTGACATCCGCGGCGTCCAACTCGAGGCCGCCTTCAATACCCTGCGCGAGCGCGTACCGGAAGCGCGCAGCGCCAGCGACCAGGTACTGGCTGAAGCCATACTCGCCCTGTGAAGCGCGTGCGTGCCTGGCTGCTCGGCTGCGCCCTGACGCTGCTCGGCACGCCCGCCTTGGCCGACCTGCAGCTTGAGCTGCAGTCGTCCGGCCTCGACCCGCGACAAGCACAAGCCTCCCAAGCCCTGCTCGACGAGGCCATGGGCAAGCTGCCACCGCGCTTCAAGCAACAGCTGGACCGCCGCGTACGGGTCAGCTGGAGCGACAACATGCCTGCCGACACTTACGGGCAGGCATCACTGATATCCACCCTCGAGCTCAACCGTCGCTTGCTGCCCAGCCTAACCGATGGCAGCGCAGCCAACGAGCGCACCAGTCGCCCACATGGCACGGTGCGTGAAGAGCTGCTGGCCACCGTGCTACACGAGCTCACCCATCTCTACGACCGTGCCCGCCTGTGGCCCAGCGCCGAAAAAACACTGATTGCACGCTGCAAACGCCAGCAAGGCACGCTGGGCAAGGTCGGCCTGCCGGAAGAATGCCGCGGCCAGGCCGAGCGCCGCTTCACCCTAAGCGACGACCCACGGCTGCTCGACCTGGCCGGATGGCAGCAGTATGTGGGCCGACGTGGCGAGCGCGAGCAGCACAATGGTCAATTCGTGCGCAGCCCCGACAGCTATGAGTTGAGCAGTCCCAAGGAATACATCGCGGTCAACATGGAGTATTTCCTCCTCGACCCGAGCTACAGCTGCCGTCGCCCGGCGCTGTACCAATACCTTCACGAACACTTCGGCTGGGCACCGCAACAGAGCACCTGTGCCAAAGGCTTACCATTCATCAATGCCGGCAGCGACTTCGCCCGCCAGCCACTAGGTGAAATCGACCCGGAGCGGGTCTACGAAGTGGACTACCTGCTGGCTGAAGCCAATCAGAACCTGGTCAGCCGCTGGGGGCACAGCATGCTGCGCCTAGTGATCTGCAAGCCAGGCCGCCCACGCGGACCAGATTGCCGCCTGGACCTCGATCAAAGCCTGGTGCTGTCGTACCGCGCCTTCGTCAACGACGTGCAACTGTCCAGCTGGGACGGCCTGGTCGGCAACTACCCGTCGCGGCTATTCGTGCTGCCGCTGGGCCAGGTGATCGACGAATACACCAAGACCGAGCTGCGCAGCCTGGCCTCGGTGCCCTTGAAACTCAACCGCGACGAAATCGAAAACCTGGTGCGCCAGGCCGCCGAGATGCACTGGAGCTACGACGGCAACTACTGGTTCCTGTCAAACAACTGTGCAGTGGAGTCGTTGAAGCTGCTGCGCAGCGGCACCGCCAATCCGCGCCTTAACGACCTGGACAGCATCATGCCCAACGGTTTGCTGGCCGTGCTCAAGGGCAGGGGGCTGGCAGACACCAGCGTGCTTGATAACCCGCGCGAAGCGTTACGCCTGGGCTACCGCTTCGATTCTTACCGCGACCGCTACCAGGCGATGTTCGAGGTGCTGAGAAAACAGCTGCCGATCAAGCAAGCTTTGGTTGAGGACTGGCTGGCCCTCGATGCGGAGCAGCGTCGCAGCTGGTTCGCCAAGGCCGACCTGCGCACCAGCGCGGCACTGCTTCTGCTTGAGCAGGCCAGCCTGCGCCGGCAGCTTCTGCTGGCCCAGGACGAGGTCAAGCAGCGCTACCTGAATGCCGCAGCATTGAAAGATGGCAGCATCAACAAAGCCGATGCCACGCTCAAGCAAATGCTTGCCAACAGCGGTTTTCTAAGCCGCCCGGCAGAGTTGCTCGACTCCAAAGGCTACGGGCTGCCGCAGCCGGAAGAGCGCAAGCACCTGGAGCAGGTGAGCAGCGAGCGGCAGGCACAGCTGTTGCGTTTGAGCACCAGCCTGGACAAAGAGGTGAGGGCGCTTCTGGAGCCGACGCGAGCCAGGGAAATTGCAGCGGTCGAGGCCAACGTGAAGCAGATCGGCGAGCACTTGCGGGCGTTGCACAAAGCTGCTGGTGGCCTGCAGCTGTGATGCATGCAGGGCTGCCCCTTTCGCGGGCAAGCCCGCGCCTACAGGCTCTCCTCATCTTCCGAGGGCAAATCCTCATCCAGATGCAACCAAGGCAACCGGCTGCCTACCCAGATATGTCGGTTGGCTCGTACCCGCTCAGGGTGATCCAGCGTCGCCACCGTCACATCGATCGTCTGCGGGCTATGCGTGGTCACCAGCGCCACATGCGCCCCACACTGCCCACAGAAGTAGCGGCTGCAACTGGCAGGCGCCACATAGCAGTTCGGCTCGCCCGTTAACCACTGGAACCCGGAACGGGGCAGGGTAAGCCAGGTGACCACCAGTCCACCGCTGACCCGCCTGCAGATCGAACAATGACAGTGGGCAATGTCCGTCAGGTTGCCCTCCAGTCGATAACGCAGGGCTCCACAATGGCAGCCACCTTCGGTTACATCCTGCATCACCTACCTCTCGTCACCTTTGCTTCAGCGAAAGCTGGCTGAAAGCTTGCCCTCTTAGGATAGCGCCCACTACCGGCACAAGACCGGTCAGCCAGGGCACCCGGTCAATACCGCGCCCGGCCCAATCAACAACAACAACAATGGTGATTCTGATGTATTCCTGCGACCGCCTTTTCGTAGCCCCCCTCCGCATGCTCTCTGCACAGCGCCCTGCGCGCTGATACGCCCGAATCGACTGTCCTTTCGCCGCGCCACGCCTGGAGTATTGCCATGCTGACCTTCCTCGGCTTTGCCATGGTCATCACTTTCATGTACCTGATCATGAGCAAGCGCCTGTCGGCCTTGATCGCGCTGATTCTGGTACCGATCCTGTTCGCCCTGTTCGGTGGTTTTTCCGCCAAGATCGGCCCCATGATGCTAGAGGGCATCAGCAAGCTCGCACCTACCGGCGTGATGCTGATGTTCGCCATCCTCTATTTCGCCCTGATGATCGATTCCGGCCTGTTCGACCCGGCCGTGCGCAAGATCCTCAAGCTGGTCAAGGGCGATCCGCTGAAAGTCTCGGTGGGCACCGCTGTACTGGCCCTGGTGGTCTCGCTCGACGGTGACGGTGCTACCACCTACATGATCTGCTGCGCCGCCATGCTGCCGATGTACAGCCGCCTGGGCATGAGCCCGCGGATCATGGCCGGCCTGATCATCCTCGCCGGCGGCGTGATGAACATGACCCCCTGGGGTGGCCCGACCGCCCGTGCTGCCAGCGCCCTGCACGTAGACCCGTCAGACATCTTCGTGCCGATGATCCCGGCCATGCTGTTCGGTGTGCTGGCGATCCTGGCCATTGCCTACATGTATGGCAAACGTGAACGTGCCCGCCTGGGCGAACTGCATCTGCCTACCGACGACATCGACCACAGCGAAATCACCGTCTCGCAGTACCCGGACGCACGTCGGCCCAAACTGCTGTACTTCAACGGTGCCCTGACCGCCGCCCTGATGGCCGCACTGATCGCCGGTGTACTGCCGCTGCCAGTGCTGTTCATGATTGCCTTCAGTATCGCCATGATCGTCAACTACCCATGCCTGCAACAACAGAAGGACCGCATTGCTGCCCACGCCGGCAGCGTGCTGGCCGTAACCGGGCTGATCTTCGCCGCCGGCATCTTCACCGGCATCCTGTCCGGTACCGGCATGGTCGACGCCATGTCCAAGAGCCTGCTGTCGGTCATCCCTGAAGCGCTAGGCCCATACCTGGCTGTAATCACCGCGATCGTGAGCATGCCGTTCACCTTCTTCATGTCCAACGACGCGTTCTACTACGGCGTGCTGCCGGTGCTGGCCGAAGCCGCAAGCCACTACGGCATTACCCCGGTAGAAATGGCCCGTGCGTCGATCGTCGGGCAGCCGGTACACCTGCTCAGCCCGCTGGTACCCTCCACCTACCTGCTGGTGGCCCTGGCCGGTATCGAGTTCGGCGATCATCAGCGCTTCACGCTCAAGTGGGCAGTGCTGGTATGCCTGTGCATAATGCTCGGCGCACTGCTGATGGGGATTTTCCCGCTGTTCAGTAGTCTTTAATACATCTGTATCACATACGCGACGCGCCCTGACCGGGGCGCGTTGCCATTACCGCTCGAAGGAAAATACATGGAATGGCTGACCAGCCCGGAAATCTGGGTTGCCTTTTTCACCCTTACCGCGCTTGAGATCGTCCTCGGTATCGACAACATCATCATGATCTCGATTCTGGTCAGCCGCATGCCCAAGCACATGCAGCCACGCACCCGGATCTTCGGCCTGGCCCTGGCCATGGTCACCCGTATCATGCTGCTGCTGTCGATTACCTGGGTGATGCGCCTTACCGCCGACCTGTTCGTGGTCTTTGGCCAAGGCATCTCCGGGCGTGACCTGATCCTGTTCTTCGGAGGCCTGTTCCTGCTGTGGAAGAGCTCGCAAGAGATCTACCACGGCCTGGAAGGCGAGGACGAGAACGCAGAGGAGCCCAAAGGCGCAGGTGGCAAGTTCTTCTACACCATCATCCAGATCGCCATCATCGACATCGTGTTCTCGCTGGACTCGGTGATCACCGCTGTGGGCATGGTTTCCCACGTACCGGTGATGATCGCCGCCATCGTCGTGGCCGTGCTGGTGATGATGCTGTGCGCCGGCGCCATCAGCAATTTCATCGACAAGCACCCGTCGCTGAAGATGCTCGCGCTGTCGTTCCTGATCGTGGTCGGTACGGTGTTGATCGCTGAAGCGTTCGATGTGCATGTGCCGAAGGGCTATGTCTACTTCGCCATGGCCTTCTCGCTGGGGGTGGAAGCCATCAACATACGCATGCGCACCGCCATGGCCCGCAAGGAGGGCAAAGATCATGAACCGGTGAAACTGCGCAAGGACATTCCGGGTCAATAAGGCCAAGGAAGTGCAGCACAACAAGGGCCCTTCGCAGGGCCCTTTTTCATGCCCGTTTTTTTGTGTGGGGTCACAGTGGGGGCTTGCCCGCGAAGCTACCCGTACAAGCAATCATTCATTTCAGATCTGTTTCAAATAAATGACTGCCATGCGAAGCTGGCGACACCTGGGCAAAACAACTAAAGCTTTGAGTGAGCACTGAAAATTATTCAAACGCTCACGTTTCTTTTCTTGGCCCAATGGGCCTTTGCAACAGGGGGCCTTCGCCATGCTGACCCTGCTCAACCTGCTCTCGGCCGTGACGCTTCTGGTCTGGGGTACCCACATTGTGCGTACCGGCATCCTTCGCGTATTCGGCTCGAACTTGCGGCGCATCATCAGCCAGAACATGGACAAGCGCCCGCTGGCATTCATCGCCGGTATTCTGGTCACTGCCATGGTTCAAAGCAGTAACGCCACGGCCATGCTGGTCACCTCCTTCGTCGGCCAAGGCCTGATGGCCATGACCCCGGCCTTGGCGATCATGCTGGGTGCCGACGTGGGTACCGCGCTGATGGCCCGGGTGCTGACCTTCGACCTGTCCTGGCTGTCGCCGCTGCTGATCTTCCTTGGCGTGATTTTCTTCCTTTCGCGCAAGCAGACACGGGCCGGCCAACTGGGCCGGGTAGGCATCGGGCTTGGCCTGATCATCCTGGCACTTGAACTTATCGTGCAGGCAGCTGCACCGATCACCCATGCTCAAGGCGTGAAAGTGCTGTTTGCCTCACTGACCGGCGACATCATGCTCGACGCTCTGGTCGGGGCAATGTTCGCCATGATTTCCTATTCCAGCCTGGCAGCCGTTCTGCTCACAGCAACACTGGCCGGCGCCGAACTGATCAGCTTGCCGGTAGCCATCGGGCTGGTGGTCGGCGCCAATATCGGCAGCGGGCTGCTGGCTTTCATCAGTACCAGCATGCAGAACGGCGCCGGGCGTCGGGTAGCCTTGGGCAGCCTGCTGTACAAGCTGATCGGCTTGGTGCTGATCATCCCTGTGCTGCACCCGCTGGTGGAATGGATGGACTCGTTGAGTTTCAGCCCTCAGGAGCTGGTCATCGGCTTTCACCTGCTCTACAACACGCTGCGCTGTCTGATCATGCTGCCGACGGTCAAACCGATGGGGCGACTGTGCAACGTCCTCCTGCCGGAACGGGAAACCGGCAATGGCCAGATGCGTCCGCGCCACCTTGACGCCTCGGCCCTGGAAACGCCCAGCCTGGCCTTGGCCAACGCCGCGCGCGAGACTTTGCGCCTGGGGGACATCGTCGATAGCCTGCTCGAAGCCATGCTCGGAGCCCTGCGTGGCACCCAGGCCGCCTTGCCACAGCAAGTTCGCGCCTTGGGCGAGGACGCCGAAGCCCTGTACAGCGCAATCAAGCTGTACCTGGCGCAGATGTCACGGGAAGACCTCAGCGAACAGGACAACCGCCGCTGGGCCGAAATCATCGAACTGGCAATTAACCTCAAACTCGCCTGTGACCTGATCGAACGCATGTTGCGCAAGGTCCAGCAGCAAAAAACCAGCCAGCGCCGGGAATTCTCCCAAGTAGGCCTGGAAGAGCTGTCCGGCCTGCAGGAGCAATTGCTGGCCAACCTGCGCCTGGGCCTGTCGGTGTTCCTCAGTGCCGACCCGGAAAGCGCCCGCTTGCTGCTGCGGGAAAAACGTCGGTTCCGTGCCCAGGAACGGCGCCTCGCCCACGCCCATGTCAGCCGCCTGCAGCGCAAGATCGTGCAAAGTATCGAAACCAGTTCGCTACACTTGGAGCTGATCGCCGACATGAAGCGGTTGAACTCTTTGTTCTGTAGTAGTGCCTATGTGGTACTAGGCGGCTCGGACACCGGAGGGCTGATGCTCGACAGTGTGCCCGATGAAGCCCGCCAGCCCTGATTTCTCCTTGCTGAGGACCCTCGCTCGCCCATGCGTTGCCTGATGTTCGTTTGCCTGCTGATCTGCAGCCTGTCCTCGTTCGCCCTCGACCGCTCGCGGGTTGAAGGCTACCTGTTGCCTAATGGTCTGCAGGTCATCCTGAAAAACGGTTACGAACGTGACCATGTGGCGATTCGTCTGGTGGTCGGCGTGGGCCTGGATGATTTCGACTGCGAGCAGAAAGAGCTGCCACACCTGCTTGAGCACCTGTTGTTCAGTGGTATCGACGAAACAGGCGAAGGTGGGCTGGAAGAGCGCTTGCAAGCGCTTGGCGGCGAGTGGAACGCTTATACCAGCAGTGCCGACACCACCTTTGTCATCGAGGCCCCGGCGCGCAACCAGCGCAAGGTCCTGGACCTGCTGTTGGCAGTAATCCGCGATACCCGCATCGACGCCAAGGCCTTGGCCACCGCCAAGCGCATCATAGAGCGCGAGGATGGCGGCCACTATGGCCACCTGCAGCGCTGGCTCGACCGCCAGGACATCGGCCATCCCGCCAGCAGTCAACTGGCCACCGAGCTGGGTCTGAAATGCCCGGAGCGTTCCAACCTCGACGACATGACCTTGGCGCAAGTCCAGGCTTTGCGTGACCGCTGGTACGCGGCCAACAACATGACCCTGATCATGGTCGGCGGCCTCGACCGCCTGCTTCCGGCCTATCTGGAGCGGTCCTTTGGCGAGCTGCCCACTACTGAACCCGAAGAGCGCCGCAACCTAGAAAGCATCACCCGACAGGCCGAGCAGCGTCGCAACCTGACCCGCGGCTGGCTGGGCGATGGCGTCAAACTGCACTGGCTGTTCATCGAACCGGTGCTGGACAACGACCACCAAGCCACCCTCGACCTGCTGTCGCGCTACCTGGACTGGGCGCTGTACGACCAGCTGCGCCTGCGCAACGGGCTATCCTACGGCCCCTCCGTACAACGTGAGAGCTTTGGCGACACCGGCCTGCTCAGCCTCAATGCGGACCTTGAGCGCGATGACATCGACAAGGCAATCAAGGTGATGCAGGGCCTGTTCGACCACCTGCGCAAAGAAGGCCTGGACCCAGACACCTTCGCCCGCATCAAGGAAGCCAGCATCGGCAAGGAAAGCTGGAGCACCCAAGGCAACAGTGCCTTGGCCGACTACTACTGGGGGGCGCTGAACGACTACACCGACGGGCGCTTTGCCAACCCGGTGCGCAAGCTGCGCCAGGTCAGCCTGGAACAGGCCAACGAGGCGCTGAAGGATCTACTCAAGGAAGATGGCTATGTGCGCATCGAAAAGCCGTTGCTAGGCTATGACGAGCTTTACGGGCTGATGGCCTTGCTTGTAGGGCTGGTCCTGGCGGCGGGGCTGTTGCGCTGGCGGCGGCAAAGGCCTGAGCGGCCCAGTGGTGCTACACGGCAGCGGTGATTCGGCGGTATCCTTTTGCCAGTACCGGACCCTTCGCGGGCTTGCCCGCGAAGAGGCTGGCACAGCCACCTCACTTTTCTGTTGTAGCCCCCAATGCCCCAAATCCCCCAAATCGTTCAGCGCATCATCGAACTCCTCAAGCGCTACCCCGGCATCATCGCGCTCGGCGGTTTCCTCTCCGGCATCGGCAGTTTCATCCTGGTCGACCGCCAGGCTGGCCTGGCCAGCTGGGTCGCCGTGCTCATGCTGGTCAGCTGGGTCTGGCTGATGCTGGAGAACACCCTCACCGGGCTGTTCGCGCGCACGTTCAACCGCGAGATCCCTCAGCCGCTGTTGCGTTACGCAACGCAGATGATCCACCAGGAAACGCTGTTCTTCGTGCTGCCGTTCTTTTTCATCACCACCACCTGGAACAGCGGACAGCTTGTCTTCACAGGCCTGCTCGGCGCCGCCGGCCTGGTCTCGATCATCGACCCGCTGTACTACAAGTGGCTGGCACCGCGGCGCTGGCTGTTCCTGGCGCTGCATACCCTGACGTTGTTCGCCGCTCTGCTGACCGCTCTCCCGATCATCCTGCACCTGACCACCGCACAAAGCTTCAAGCTGGCCCTGATCGCGGCCATGGCCCTGTCTTTCCCCAGCCTGGCCAGCAGCTTCCCGGTCAACAATTGGCGCCGCGCGGTGGCACTGGTGCTGGTTACCCTGTCGGTCGGTGCCGGGGGCTGGCTGCTGCGCTCCTGGGTACCGCCGGCAACCCTGTGGATGACCGAGGTGGCAGTGAGTACTGAGGTACTGAACCGCCAACCGGGCGATTCGCTGGACGAAATTGCCGCCAGCCGCATCCGCAGCAGTGGCCTGTATGCCTACACCGCCATCAACGCTCCACGCGGCCTGAACGAGCGGATCTACCATGTGTGGCAGAAGGACGGCCAGGAGGTCGACCGCATTGCCCTGGACATCCACGGCGGACGTAAGGAAGGCTATCGGGCCTGGACCCACAAGCAGAACTTCCCGCCCAACCCGGTAGGCAAGTGGCAGGTGAGGGTGCTGACCGAGGATGGGCAAGTGATCGGCGTGCTGCGCTTCAAGGTGGTCAATGATGCACCAGCTGCTAGTTGACCCCTGCCTTGCGCAGCACAAGCAGGCCCAGGTCACTGTTGCCAAGCGTACATACAGCACATAATCACCAAACACCCCATGCCCCCTGCGCTATGATCAGGCCCTAAGCCTTAGCGCCGAGTCAATTGCATGGAGCCTATGACCACCCCCAGCGCCACCCTGGACACCCGCAGCCAACCGGCCTGCCTGCGGGTTACCGGCGACTGGACCCTGGCACACTACGCCAACCTCAAGCGCGAGAGCGAGCGCCTGCGCACGCAGTGCCCTGACGACACCATCGCCGACCTCAGCCAGCTGGGCCGCCTGGACACCGCCGGCGCTTCGCTGCTGGCCGAACTGCTAGGCTCCGAGCGCCTGTCGCGCTGCACCCTCGAGCTGCCTGAAGCCAGCCGGGCGCTGCTGAAGAATGTCTACTGCTCGGTCCAGGATTACTGCATCCCGGTCAAAGAGCCCGAGCGCAATGTACTGTTGCAGCTGCTGGAGCGTATCGGTTGCGCCGTCGGCACGCTCTGGCAGGACAGCATGCAATTGCTTGGTTTCGTCGGTGTGATTCTCGAAACCTTGCTGCGCCGCGCCTTCCAGCCACATCGCTGGCGCTTCACTCCTGTGGTGGCACACATTGAACAGACCGGGCTGGATGCCGCGCCCATCGTTGCGTTGCTGACATTCCTGGTGGGCGCCGTAGTCGCGTTCCTCGGTGCCACGGTGCTGGCCGACTTCGGCGCGACCATTTTCACCGTCGACCTGGTTGCGTTCTCGTTCCTGCGCGAGTTCGCCGTGCTGCTGACAGCCATTCTCATGGCCGGCCGCACTGCCAGCGCGTTCACCGCACAGATCGGCTCGATGAAGGCCAACGAAGAAATTGACGCCATCCGCACTCTGGGCCTCAACCCCATGGAGCTGCTGGTGGTGCCGCGGGTACTGGCCCTGTTGATTTCGCTGCCGTTACTCACCTTTGTCGCGATGATCTGCGGCATCGTTGGTGGTGCAGTAGTATGCGCCCTGACGCTGGACATTTCGCCGGCCATGTTCCTGTCACTGCTGCAAAGCGACATTGGCGTGCAGCACTTCCTGGTAGGCCTGGCCAAGGCACCGTTCTTCGCCTTCCTGATCGCTGCCATCGGCTGCCTGGAAGGCTTCAAGGTCAGCGGCAGCGCCGAGTCAGTGGGGGCACACACCACCTCGGCAGTGGTGCAGTCGATTTTTGTGGTCATCGTGCTGGATGCGGTGGCAGCGCTGTTCTTCATGGAGATGGGCTGGTGAGTGGCCAGGATTGCGTAATCGAAGCCCGCGGCATCTGCAACCGCTTCGGCCGCCAGGTGGTGCATGAAAACCTTGACCTTGACCTGTACCGCGGCGAAATCCTCGCCGTGGTAGGCGGCTCAGGCAGCGGCAAGTCGGTGCTTCTGCGCAGCATCATTGGCCTGCGCCGGCCCAATGAAGGGCAGATCAAGGTACTCGGCCAGGACCTGACCGGCCTGCGCGAAGAACAGCGTTCACTGGTCGAACGGCGCTTTGGCGTGTTGTTCCAGAAGGGCGCGCTGTTCTCTTCGCTGACGGTGACCGAAAACGTGGCTTTGCCGCTGATCGAGCACGCCGGGCTGTCGCGCAATGATGCCGAGCACCTGGCCGGGGTGAAACTGGCCCTTGCCGGGTTGCCGATCTCGGCTGCCGACAAGTACCCGGCCTCGTTGTCGGGGGGCATGATCAAGCGCGCAGCGCTGGCCCGCGCCTTGGCCCTGGACCCGGACATCCTTTTTCTCGACGAGCCCACGGCTGGCCTGGACCCGATCGGTGCTGCGGCATTTGACCAGTTGATCCTTACCCTGCGCGATGCTCTGGGCCTGTCGGTGTTCCTGATCACCCACGACCTCGACACCCTGTACACCATCACCGACCGCATCGCGGTGCTGTCGCAGAAGAAAGTCCTGGTGGCCGGCCCGCTGGCCGAGGTCGAGAAAACCAACGACACCTGGATCCAAGAATACTTTCACGGCCCACGCGGGCGTGCAGCCGAACAGGCTGCCACCCGTGCCGGGCAGGAGCGCTGAGCAATGGAAACCCGAGCCCATCACGTCCTCATCGGCCTGGTCACCGTTCTGGTGGTGGCCGGGGCCATGCTGTTCGGCCTGTGGCTGGCCAAGTCCAGTGTCGACGACGCCTTCAAGGATTACGAAGTAGTGTTCAACGAAGCCGTGTCTGGCCTTTCCCGTGGCAGCACGGTGCAGTACAACGGCATCAAGGTGGGCGACGTGTCCACCCTGCGCCTGGACCCGAAAGACCCGCGCCGGGTATTGGCACGGGTGCGTCTGAGCGCCGATACCCCGGTGAAGGAAGACACCCAGGCCAAACTGACCCTGGCCGGCGTCACCGGCAACTCGTTCATCCAGCTCAGCGGCGGCACCCCGCAAAGCCCCGAGCTTAAAGGCAAGGATGGCAAGCTGCCGGTGATCGTCGCTTCGCCATCGCCAATCTCGCGTCTGCTCAACGACAGCAGCGACCTGGTGACCAACATCAACATGCTGCTACACAACGCCAACCAGATGTTCTCCGAGGACAACATAGGCCACCTCAGCAACACGCTGGCCAACCTCGACAAGACCACCGGCGCCTTTGCCGGCCAGCACGGCAGCATCGCCGAGGCCATCGAGCAGCTGGTGCAGGTTGGCAAGCAGGCCAGTGCCACCCTGGCCGAAACCCAGGCGCTGATGCGAAATGCCAACGGCCTGCTGGGTAGCGAAGGCAAACAGGCGATCGGCAGCGCCGAACAGGCCATGCAGTCACTGGCCCAAAGCACGGCAACCATCAATAACCTGCTCAAGAACAACAGCGAGGCTATCGGTGACGGCGCCCAGAGCCTGAACCAACTCGCCCCAGCCATTCGCGAACTGCGCGAAACCCTTAACGCACTCAAAGGCATTTCCCGGCAACTGGAAGCCGATCCAAGCGGCTACCTGCTGGGCCGCGACAATAACAAGGAGTTCCAGCCATGAATCCGTTACGCCTGCTGACCCTTGTGGTTGCGCTGAGCCTGGCCAGCGCCTGCTCGATCCTGCCGAAAAGTGAACCTGTGGACCTTTATCGCCTGCCGGTGAATCAACCCAGCCGCACGGCACCGGCGCTGGACTGGTCATTGCGCCTGAACAAGCCGCTGGCCAGTGAAGTGTTGGCCGGGCCAAGGATTGCCGTGATTCCCCAAGGCAATGTGGTGAGCAGCTACAAGGGCGCGCGCTGGAGCGATGCGGCCCCGGTGCTGCTGCGCAACCGCTTGCTCGATGGGTTCCAGCGAGAGGGCCAGGTACAGCGCCTCAGCGCCGACGACAGCAACCTGCAGGCTGACTACGAGTTGGCCGGCGAGCTGCTGGCATTTCAGAGTGAATACCGCACAGATGGGGTTGTGGAGGTGGTGATCCGCTATGACGCTCGCTTGGTCCAGGGCCGCAACCAACGTATCCTGGCTAGCAAGCGCTTCGAAATCCGCCAACCGCTGAACGACAAACAGGTATCAGCAGTGGTCGCAGGCTTCGGCCAGGCCAGCGACCAGCTGGTGGGGCAAGTCGTAAACTGGACCATCACCCAGGCCAATCAGGCACAGCTGAAGGTTCAGGCAAAGAACCAATAGCAGACAAAGATCGCCGCGATCACGCCGGACAACTCAGCCAGCAGCGCGCATCCCACCGCATGGCGCACGCGCTGGATACCCACGGCACCAAAGTACACCGCCAACACATAGAAGGTGGTTTCGGTACTGCCCTGGATAGTCGCCGCCAGCAGCGCCGGAAAACTGTCCACGCCGTGGGTCTGCATGGTCTCGATCAGCATCGCCCGTGCAGCGCTGCCAGAGAGCGGTTTGACCAGCGCCGTCGGCAAGCCTTCGACGAAGCGTGTATCCATGCCCATCCAGTTCACCGCATGGCGAATGCCTTCCAAGGCCAGCTCGAGGGCGCCTGACGCACGCAGTACACCCACCGCCACCAACATCGCCACCAGGTAAGGCAGCAGGTTCTTGGCCACATCAAAGCCTTCCTTGGCGCCTTCGACAAAGGCTTCATAGACCTGCACGCGTCTCAGGGCGCCGATCACCAGGAACAACGTGATCACGCCAAACAACGTGAGGTTGCCCAGGACTGACGACAGACTTGCCAGCGCAGCCGCCGACAACGAGCCAAGAAAAGCCATGAAACCACCCAGCAGCAAAGCGCCGGGAATAAAGTAGGCGAGCACGACCGGATCCCACAGGCGTAAGCGCTGCATCACCGCCACTGACAGCAGGCCAACCAAGGTCGAGACGCTGGTAGCCAGCAAGATTGGCAGGAACACCATGGCCGGGTCTGCCGCACCTTGCTGGGCCCGATACATGAAGATGGTCACCGGCAGCAGGGTCAGCGACGAGGCGTTGAGCACAAGGAACAGAATCTGCGCATTGCTTGCCGTAGTGCTGCTGGGGTTCAGCTCCTGCAGCGCCCGCATGGCCTTCAGGCCAATCGGCGTGGCGGCATTGTCCAGGCCCAGGCCGTTGGCGGCGAAGTTCATGGTGATCAGGCCCAGGGCCGGGTGGCCAGGCGGCACCTCCGGCATCAAACGAGCGAACAGCGGGCCCAAAACCTTGGCCAGCCATTCGACGATGCCGGCTTTTTCGGCGATTTTGAGAAAGCCCAGCCATAGGGTCAGCGTGCCGAACAGCAACACCATTACCTCGACCGACAGCTTGGCCATGGCGAAGATGCTTTCGACCATTGCCGCGAAGATGCCAGCGTTGCCACCTACCAGCCATTGGGCCAGGGCGGACACCGCCGCCACCAGGAAAAAGCCGAGCCAAAGGCCGTTGAGCATCCGTATGTTCCCCCTCAAAAGTGCCCGAATAATAGCGTATCGCAGCCTGTGACTGGCGATCGCGAGCCTTTGCAGGTGCGGCTCAAAATCTCGCAGATAACAAAAAGCCCCGACAGGTCGGGGCTCTTGGTCAAACAGCCATCAGGCTCAGCGCTTGGCGGTTTCGCCAACCACTACAGCTTCCCGCTTCTCGGCCATCAGCGAGGCATAGTACTTCTCGCCCTTGACCGCGTCGTACATGCCTTCCCAGCGAGCAATGACCAACGCAGCCAAGGCGTTGCCCACAACGTTCAGCGCAGTCCGGGCCATGTCCATGATGCGGTCCACACCGGCGATGAAGGCCAGGCCTTCCAGCGGGATGCCCACGCTGCCCAGGGTGGCCAGCAGTACCACGAACGATACGCCCGGCACACCAGCGATACCTTTGGAGGTGACCATCAGGGTCAGTACCAACAGGAGTTGCTGGCTCCACGACAGGTCGATACCGTACAGCTGAGCAATGAAGATCGCCGCGATGCTCTGGTACAGGGTCGAACCGTCGAGGTTGAACGAGTAGCCGGTCGGAACCACGAACGAGCAGATCGACTTTGGCGCACCGTACTTCTCCATCTTCTCGATCACCCGCGGCAGCACGGTTTCCGAACTGGAGGTGGAGTAGGCCAGGATCAGCTCATCTTTCATGATGCGCATGATCTTGATCACCGAGAAGCCGAACACGCGGGCCACCAGGCCCAGCACCATGAAGGCGAAGAAGGCGATCGCGAAGTACACCAGCAGCACCAGCTTGGCCAGCGGCAGCAGCGAGCTGAAACCGAAGTTGGCCACGGTCACGGCAATCAGGGCGAACACGCCGATCGGGGCGTAGTTCATGATCATGTGAGTGACCTTGAACATGGTTTCCGAGACGGCCTGGAAGGTACGAACCAGCGGGTCACGCAGCTCTGCCTGCAGGCTCGACAGGCCCAGACCGAACATCACCGAGAAGAAGATGATCGGCAGCATTTCGCCACGCATCAGCGCTGCGAAGATGTTCGACGGGATCAGGTTAAGCAGGGTTTCGATGAACGCGTGCTCATGCTGCACTTCGGCCGCTGTCGCCTGGTACTTGGAGATGTCCACAGTGCCCAGAGTGCTCATGTCGATGCCGGCGCCCGGATGGAACAGGTTGGCCAGCACCAGGCCCACGACGATGGCGATCGTGGTCACTACTTCGAAGTAGATGATGGTCTTCAGGCCGATGCTGCCCAGTTTCTTCGCGTCGCCAACACCGGCGATACCCACGATCAGCGACGAAATCACGATCGGGACAACGATCATCTTGATCAGGCGGATGAAGATGTCACCAGCGGGCTGAAGGACGTTGCTGATCCACCATGCCTTTTCTGCACTGAAATGATTCAGTAGAGCGCCGATTGCAACACCCAGGACCAGACCGATGACGATCTGCCAGGCGAGGCTCAGTTTTGCCTTCTTCATGTCTTTACCCTTTGTTTTAGTGGTCATGGCACCTGGCGGAAACGCGCGTAACAGAGCCATAGGCAAGGTCACGGGCAGTAAGGGCTTCCGTAAGGCGACGTCATGTAAGGACACCGCAGGCGAGCGACAAGGCGCTCTGGCCAGCGAAAAAGGCGGCAACTATTGCGACGGCAAGGGGCGAAAGCTAATGCCGGAAACGCATAACCCATGCCGTTTATGCATACCATTTTCGACCTAGCCGGCAGCTTCGCAAGTGCTTGATTTATAACATTCGGAATCCCGAACAAGACCAAACCGCCATATTTCGGCAGATTTGGCAGTACAGATTAGGTATGAAAGATGGCCTGTTCGACAATCCGAATGGCGGAAATGCCACTTGTAGGCGCACCGAGATAGTCGAAAAAAATTTGATGTACGGTCGAGACAAAATGTGTCTCAAGGGAAAAAACGCGCAAGGGAAGCGACGTTTCGTACAGGCTCCTCGGAAGTCAGGTCTCGCAAGGTATCCCTGTGACACCGCCGACCTGAGACTTCCGATTTCGCCTTTCCTGACCCGGCCCATTACTGGAGGCACTCCCTGTACCCCTAGGCCACTCCGATCCTGTAACAACCAGAACAGCCCGGCCCCTTGGTCATGTGCTACCCCTCCTCGGGGCGGCGCATCATAGAAGGCTGAACTATAGAAAGCTTCAGCTTCTATTACGTGACAGTGAGTGACCTTTCATCCGTACCGGCAACAAATGCTCAGTACCAGTTCGGGTCACGCTTGAGCTGCTCCTGCAGCATTGCCTTCATGCCGTCGTCGGGTTCGCCCAGCCAGCGATACTGCGCGTGACGGGTGGGCGACTTGTCGCTCGGCAAACCTTCGGGTACCTCCACCAGCATCCCGTAGGCATCATCCTTGTCCCAACTGAACGCCACGATCAGCCGCTTGTAGGTGCAATTGTCCTGTTTTTCGCACAACGGGCCGACCAGGTACTTGTCGCCGTCTTCAGTAACGGCAGACATCTGCTGCTGGGCACTGCCGGTCAGGTTGACCACCCAATCGGGTAGGCGTTCCTCGCCTTCAATGGTGTCCTGCCAGGTTTCCCGGTACTCCGGGTCCGAGCCGAGTAGCTGGTCGACCCGAACCTGGCCGTCATTTGCCGCCATGGCTGCCGCGCTACCGCCCAGCAGCAGGGCGGCGACCACGGCTGAACGAAGCTTCCTGCCCATCTTCAACCTCGCCCGCGTCCAAAGAAGAAGGAGGCTACAAACAACACCAGGAAGACAATGAACAGGATCTTGGCGATACCTGTAGCAGCGCCCGCGATACCACCGAAGCCCAGTACGGCGGCGACAATGGCGATGATGAGGAAAGTGATAGCCCAACTCAGCATGGTAGTTCTCCTTTCTTTTTGCGGAATCGATCCGGCCGTCAGGTCAAAAAACCCAGCGTTCCTGAGGAACAACTTTTTCCACAGTGGCCGGTGAGGCAATGGCCTGGCCAGCTGGCTGCCAGTCAGCGGCCTTGACCAAGGTGTTGGCACGAGTTGCCTGAATCTGCGTCAACAGGGCAGTTTGAGCTGCCACCTGCTCAGCCAGACGCGCCGTCTGCAAGCTGTAATAGAAGAGGCCAGCGGCCAAGGTCAGCAGCATCGCCATGCCGAGGGTCAGCACCTGGCGCAAAGGCAGTGCGGCGCTCTGCGAGCGGGCGACGGGTTGGCGATTCATGCTGGCTCCTCCTGCTGTAATTTTTGTTCAAACCTGAACAGGTAATTGCAGCCTGCATGCCAGCCTTTTGATTTTGATAAAATCCTTATAAATCAACTAGTTATGCAATTAACAGTTACACCACGAGGACGTATCCTGCACGATGACGCCTGTGGGGTCGTGCGAATTGCACGATCAGCCTTCGACCTTGGTGGCCACCTTCAGCAGGTCAGCATCCACGCCACGTACGCCGATGATCTGCCGGGCGATCTCAACAGCGATGGTTTTCTGCTCCGCGCTAACCACCTCGCCCGAGAGCCGCACCATGCCTGCTTCGCTGACCACCCTCAGGTTCAGGCCATCAAGGTTGCGACTGAAGCGATAGCTGCTCTGGACCTTGTCGACGATCCAGCTGTCGCTTGGTTGCGGCCCGGTTGGCGCGCCCACTGGTGTTTCCCGCGCCTTGGCCATGGCGGCGGTATCGAGGCTAACCAGGTTGTTGACCAGATACACGCCGTCGGTGGTTCGCGCTATCACACCCGCCAGCTCCTTGGCTTCGGCACTGTCGACCTTGCCACGCAACGTCACCACACCCTCACTGCTTTGTACTTCTATTGGTGCCTTTTCGGTGGTACGGCTCCACAACAGCCGTGCACGCACCACAGCAGACAGGGTCACGTCTTCCAGGCGCTGAGCGTAGGCACGCAGCTCCAGCGGACGCTCCACCAGTTGGGTATTGAGCTGTAGCAGGTTCTCCACCTGTTCGATGCCCCGGGTAGCACGGGCCACATCCTCGGCCAACTGCCGCTCGACCTCGTTCTCCACCTCACCGGAAAGCCGCGCCTGCTTGCCGTTCACTTCAACCTTGATACGAAACGGGTCGAGCATCCGGTTCAGTGACAAAGCGGTCTGCAGGGCGCCTTCCAGGCGCGCGTCCTGCACAGGGTCGGCGAATGCTGGGGTAAATATTGGCAACAGGGTGACGGCCAAAACGGCTGTACGCAGGGAAAAGGGCATGACAGTGCCTCCTTCGTGGGCAAAATCTGAAAATCATCGCAACCAATGTGCCAGCGTGTGCCTCTAAGCAAATCATTGAAGAATCGCGGCTCGTGGGCATCGTTTGGCCATTGGCTAGCATGCAAAGGACAGAATCCTTCAGAATTGACCATGCAACTTGCCCGATTTTTCCCACACTAAATAAAGATCTATCCTAAGGAGCACAGGAAATGGAATCAGCCCAGGACAACCAAGGCCGCATTCTGCTGGTGGATGACGAGTCCGCAATCCTGCGCACCTTCCGCTACTGCCTGGAAGACGAGGGCTACAGCGTGGCCACGGCCAACAGTGCCGCCCAGGCAGAGAGCCTGCTGCAACGCCAGGTGTTCGACCTGTGCTTCCTCGATTTGCGCCTGGGTGAAGACAACGGCCTCGACGTGCTGGCGCAAATGCGTATCCAGGCCCCGTGGATGCGGGTGGTGATCGTCACTGCGCACTCGGCGATCGACACCGCAGTAGACGCCATCCAGGCCGGCGCTGCCGACTACCTTGTCAAACCGTGCAGCCCCGACCAGTTACGCCTGGCCACCGCCAAGCAACTGGAGGTGCGCCAGCTTTCTGCGCGCCTGGAAGCTCTGGAAGGTGAAGTACGCAAACCCAAGGACGGCCTCGATTCCCATAGCCCGGCCATGATGGCGGTGCTTGAAACTGCCCGCCAAGTCGCCATCACCGACGCCAACATCCTCATCCTTGGCGAATCGGGTACCGGCAAGGGCGAGCTGGCACGGGCCATCCATGGCTGGAGCAAACGTGCACGCAAAGCCTGTGTGACCATCAACTGCCCATCGCTTAACGCCGAGTTGATGGAAAGCGAGCTATTCGGCCATACCCGCGGCGCCTTCACCGGCGCCAGCGAAAGTACCCTGGGGCGGGTCAGCCAGGCTGACGGGGGCACGCTATTCCTCGACGAGATCGGCGATTTCCCGCTGACCTTGCAACCCAAACTGCTGCGTTTCATCCAGGACAAGGAATACGAACGCGTCGGTGACCCGGTTACCCGACGTGCCGATGTGCGTATCCTGGCTGCCACCAACCTCAACCTCGAAGAGATGGTGCGCGAAAGCCGCTTCCGCGAAGACCTGCTGTATCGCTTGAACGTGATTACCCTGCACCTGCCCCCCCTGCGCGAGCGCAGTGAAGACATCCTCATCCTGGCCGACCGCTTCCTCGCCCGTTTCGTCAAGGAATACTCCCGCCCCGCTCGTGGTTTCAGTGATGAGGCGCGCGCCGCCCTGCTCAATTACCGCTGGCCCGGCAACATTCGCGAACTGCGCAACGTAGTAGAACGGGCCAGCATCATCTGCCCGCAGGAGCGCGTGGAAATCAGCCACCTGGGCATGGGTGAACAACCCGCCAGCAATGCCCCACGCGTAGGTGCCGCGCTTAGCCTGGATGAGCTGGAACGTGCCCATATCGGTGCCGTACTGGCCGCCAGCGATACCCTCGATCAAGCCGCCAAGACCTTGGGCATCGATGCTTCTACCCTGTACCGCAAGCGCAAGCAGTACAACCTATGAAATGGCCGCCCATGAAGCTGCGCACGCGGCTTTTCCTTAGCATCTCGGCGCTCATCACTGTGGCGTTGCTAGGGCTGCTGCTGGGCCTGGTCAGCATGCTGCAGATGGCTACAGTGCAACAGCAGCTGGTGCGCGATACCACCCATGCCCTGGAAGTGGGGCTGAAGTTGCGCCAGAACCTGGGCGAACAGCTGATGCTCATTCTCGATGAGAACACCGCCCCGGAAAGCCTGCGGCTGCTGCAGGACAATTTCCAGGACCTGCTCAACCAAGGGCTGGAGCAAGGCGGTGAGCGCACCGGTTTCAGCAAAGCCAGCAGCAATTACCAGTCCTTCCTCCAGACCTATCGCGACAGCGCCACACCCGCTCGTAGCATGGGTGTCGATCAGCCGCTTGGAGCTGCGTTCAATCAGGTGCGCACCGACCTGATCGATTCCCATAAGCAAGCATTGGACCTGATTACCCGCAGCGAGGAACGCACCCGTGACCGCGCCTTGCTGGTCAGTGGTGTACTCGGCCTGATGGGGCTGGTGGTATTGGTACTGGGCTTTATCACCGCGCACAACATCGCCCGGCGTTTCGGCCAACCGATCGAAGCCTTGGCCAAGGCAGCCGACCAATTGGGCAAGGGCAATTTCGACGTTACCTTGCCGGTCACCCAGGCCGCCGAGCTTAACCAGCTGACCCGCCGTTTTGGTCTGATGGCCGATGCCTTGCGCAAGCACCAGGCCACCAACGTTGACGAACTGTTGGCCGGCCAGCAGCGTTTACAAGCCGTGCTCGACAGCATCGACGACGGCCTGCTGATCATCGACCGCCAGGGCCGCCTCGAGCACCTCAACCCGGTGGCACAGCGTCAGCTGGGCTGGAACGACAGCCGCGTGGGCAGCAGCCTGGTCGAAGCCTTGCAGCGACCCGAGCTTGAGCAACAACTGCGCCAGGTTCTGCGCGGGGGCAGCCTCGACCGCCCACCGGACGACCTGAACATGGAGGTCGATGAAGAATCACGCCTGCTCACCTACAGCCTGACCCCCGTCAGCCACCCGCAGGGGCCAATCCTCGGCGCGGTGATGGTACTGCACGATGTGACCGAGCAAAGGGCCTTCGAGCGGGTGCGCAGCGAATTCGTGCTGCGCGCCTCCCACGAACTGCGCACCCCGGTCACCGGCATGCACATGGCCTTCGGCCTGCTGCGCGAGCGGGTCAAGTTCCCGCCCGAGGCCCGCGAGTACGACCTGCTGGAAACCATCGGCGAAGAAATGCAGCGCCTGACCCAACTGATCAATGACCTGCTCAACTTCTCCCGTTATCAAAGCGGGTTGCAAAAGCTCGAGCTGGCCCCCTGTGCCATCGACGAACTGCTGGAGCAGGCGCAATTGCGCTTTGCCGAACAGGCTGCGAACAAGCAGATCGAACTGATCAAGGAACTGGACCCGCCGCTACCGCGTATCCAGGCCGACGTCGCCCAACTGGACCGCGTGCTGGACAACCTGCTGCACAACGCCATCCGCCACACTGCCAACGGCGGGCGCATACGCCTGCATGCCCGACGCCATGCGGAACGGGTGATCATCAGCGTCGAGGACAACGGCGAGGGCATTTCCTATGGGCAGCAAGGGCGCATCTTCGAGCCCTTCGTGCAGGTAGGTCGCAAGAAAGGCGGCGCTGGGCTGGGCCTGGCGCTGTGCAAGGAGATTGTGCAGTTGCACGGAGGGCGCATGGGCGTGTTTTCCCGGCCAGGGCAGGGGACCCAATTCTACATGGCGTTGCCGGTCTGACTGCTTTACCGCACCTACACCCGCCGCGGCAGGTGTCCGCGAGTCACCAACTCGGCAAACTGCCGGGCGTTCAGCGGCCGGGCAAACAGCCAGCCCTGGCCATAATTGACCCCCTCGCTGTTCAGCAGCACGGCCTGGTCCTCGAACTCGATACCTTCGGCAATTACCCGCAGGTGCAAGTCATGGGCCATGCGGATGATATGCGGGGCCACGCCACTACTGGCGGCATCGTGGCCCAGAGCGTCGATGAATGCCTTGTCGATCTTCAGGCAGTCCACTGGAAGGGTTTGCAGGTAGGCCAGGCTGCAATAACCGGTACCAAAATCGTCGATCAGCACCTGGTGCCCCACGGCGCGTAGCGCCTGCAGGTTGTCACGGGCGACCACCACGTCAATCAGGCCGCGCTCGGTCACCTCGAAGGCAATCTGGCTGGGCGCCACTCGATGCAAGGCCAACAAGCGCGCCGCCACCCGGCCAATACGGGGCACCATCACATCGCAGGCCGCCAGGTTTATCGAGATGTATAGCTTGGGGTGCGAACGCAGTAGCTGCCCTAGCTGTTCAAGCACACGCTGCAGGACAAAGTCGGTGATCTGGCGGATCTGCCCGGTATTTTCCGCCAGCGGGATGAACAGGTCCGGGCTGGTCAGGGTGCCGTCCGGGCGGCGCCAGCGAACCAAGGCCTCGGCGCCCACACAGCGCCGGCTGTCGAGCTCGATGATTGGCTGGTAGAGCACCTGCAGCTCTCCACGACGCAAGGCATTCTGCAACTCTGAGCTCATCGACCGCCGTTGCAGAATCAACTGGAGTACCAACCAACCGATGCAGCAGGCCGCCAGCACGCTGCCGGGGAACAGCAACCAGAGCATGCCGTTCATCCTCAGCGGCAGACTGGCCCTCGGGGCAATCAGCACCAACTGGTAATCCGGCGACTTGGTCGGCATTCGGTAGATCAGCCGGTCACTGAGTTCCAGCAGCGACTTTTGGCTGGTCGACCAGGCCGAGGGCGGCGGCCATACCTGTGGCGGGCCGAGCACCGGAATGGCCCGGGCACCGTTGTCCAGCACCACGACCAGGCTGCCGCCCGGGGGCAGGTCCACCACATCGGTCAAATGCCCACGGGAGGTGGAAACCAGAAACTTGCCCCGACCCAGCATCAGTGCTGCCAGGTTCTCGTTCGGCTCGGTGGTGGTGTTAAGCCAGTAGCTGTAAGTCGGCCCCTGGATATCCGGCGCCCGCAAGGGAACGAACGCTCGCTCATCACCGCGGTTGGAGCAGGCAACATCACCATCCACATAAGCAGCTTCATAGATGAACCGCGAGTTCAGGCCAACCTGTTGCAAGGCTGCCAGCATTGCCGGGCTGCAGCCACGCAGGGGTTGGGCCTGCAGCAGATCGACCCCTTCGCGTAACTGGCCGAACACCTGTTCGAGCCGCTCCAGAAAACGCTCGCCCTGAGCATTCATTTGTTCGCTTTCGCTTTGTTTCATTTGTTGCAGGGCAATGCCGATGCTGGCAGAGAGCAACACCGCGGCGCTGGCCAGCGCTGCCAAAGTGGCCAGCATCCAGGGACGGTAAAAAATTTGGCGCAGCAAGGCGATGAAGGCTGACATCAATGGCATCCAGTTGATAACCAAGGTATAGCAACTGAATCAAGAATCACCTTCACCGTTTGGCGCTTCGCTGCAATCCTCCTACGCTCTTTTTAGAGGCAGCCTCGTGGCCGTGATGAGACCATTAACGTTGGTACGACTGCGTCGACCAAACCCGACTCTTCGCAGCGCAAGGCCGCTGCAACAAATACCCCGCCCGCCGTGTCTCAACGCATGCGGTTAAGTACCTGCAGCATCGCTGCTGTCTGCGCATCCGGCATGCCGTCGAAACGCTGCGGGCGGAAGCGCATCTGGAACGCGGCGATTACATGGCGTGTGGCTACATCCAGCACACCGGTCTGATCGATCTGATAGCCAAACCGTGCCAGCTCCTGCTGGTACCAGCCAACGCTTGGCGGGTTGACGCTGAAGTAGGCCTGCTGCCGTGCCACGGCGTTGGCATCCGGCCAGACACCCAGCCCGGCATCGGCCAAGCGCTTCCACGGAAACAAGGGTCCCGGGTCCAGCTTGCGCAACGGGGCGATGTCACTGTGGCCGATGATATGGCGTGGTTCGATGTTGTTGCGTTTGACAATGTCCTTGAGCAGCGCGATCAACGACTGGATCTGCGCCTCGCTGTAAGGGTGCCAGACCCGGCCGTTCGGGGTGTCGGTGAAGCCCGGATTGACGATCTCGATACCAATGGACGAGGAGTTCAGCCAGGTGCGCCCCTGCCACTGGCTATCACCGGCATGCCAGGCACGACGGTTTTCATCCACCAGTTGATACACCTTGGCCGGACCATCGCCGATCAGGTAATGGCTGCTGACCTCACCATGGGTAAGCAGCGCCAGGGAGCGCTCCAGCGAAGCATTGGTGTAATGCAGGACAATGAACTGGATGCGGTTGTCCTGATTGACCGAAGGGTGGCTGCGGTCGATGCGCAGGCCTGTCGAGCAACCGGCGACAGACAACAGCAAAAAGGAAATCAGGGTTTTTTTAAGCGTGGAAAGCACGTCAGTGGCCTCAGCGTACGAGTGCTACAGTATAACGTGCTCGCCTGCGCTGTGCCTGCCGAGGCGACGGCGGCTGGCTAGCCCTGCTCAACGCGATTTCGCCCCTGCTCCTTTGCCCGGTACAGCGCTGCATCGGCTCGTTTGAGCACCTGGTCGCTGCGCTCGCCAGAGTGGAATGCGCCCAAGCCGATGGAGGTGGTGATCACCACCCGCTCACCCTTGAAGTGGAATGGGCAGGCTTCGACTGTGGCGCGCAACACCTCGGCCATTTGCGCGGCGACTGCCGGCGTAGTCTGCGGCAGCAGCAAGACGAATTCCTCGCCGCCAAACCGGGCGATAAAATCACGGGCCCGAAGACGCTTGCGCAACTGGTCGGCAACGATCTTGAGGACCTTGTCCCCAGCCAGATGCCCAAAGTTGTCGTTAATGCGCTTGAAATGGTCCAGGTCAAGAATCGCCATCGCCAGATGGCCACCGTTTTCCTTCCATTCGAGCATTTCGCGTTCGACTCGCTCGCTCCAGGCCGCACGGTTGGGCAGGCCGGTGAGCGGGTCCAGCAGAGCTTTCTGGCGCTGCTCCTCCAGGTGCTCGCGATAACCAAGTGCTTCATGCTCCATGCTCGCCACCCGCTCCGACAAGCCTTGCAGTCGATCGGCCAGTTCCTGCTCGCGGCGATCACGCTCGTGCTTGTGCTCGTCCATGGTCACCAGCAAGCCTTCCAGGCGGTTTTCCAGAATGTGCTTGAGGCTGTCTACATCGGCGGCACCTTGCACGCTGCTCTGCAGGCCGTCGACGTGTTCACGCAGTTGACTATCCAGTTCGCGGGCAGCGGTGCTGTTGTCAGCATGGCCGGCGCTGGCCTCGTGCAGATGACTCTGGAAACCTTCCAGGCGTTCATTGAGCTGCTGCAGGTAAGTTTCGAATTCGTGCTGGCCGCTGTCGGTGATCGCCAACATGAGTACTGCCAAGTCATCCAGCACCGGAATCAGCTCATACCAGTTCAATCCGCGGGCAACCCGCTCGCGCATTTCCAGCGCCTGAGCCTTGTGTCGCTCGGGCAGACTGAGGTCATCGAGCAGACCGATCAGGGTCTGCTCAATGTGCGCGGCAACCTGGCTGTAAGGCGGCTCCACTGCGTAGGGCAGTGCATAGGGACCGTCTTCACCAAGGATTTCTTCAAGGGCTTGTAATGGTTCTGCGTCAGCCAACGGCTCGCTGACGGCAACTGCAACCTCTGGCAGTGGCACTTTATGCTGTGGCAACGGGACTGGCGGCATTTCCGCCGTTTCGATCAGAGCCGGGCCAAGCGCCTCCAGCTCAAGCTCGGGCGCTTCGGCCACCTCGACAGTCGGAGCAGCAGGGGCCGCCAGCGGTTGTAGCGCATCGACGTCATCGGGCTGCGAGGGCTCGGTACTGCCGGCTGCCAAGGGCACAACCTCTTCAACTGGCAACGCCACCGGCGCAAGCTCTGGTCCTGCCTGTACATCTTCCTCGCGGCTTCCAAACAACCGCTGCAGAAAACCCGGTCGGGCTTCTTCACCCGTCTTGCCAAGGGCCGACAGCGCGCGCCCCTGCAGGCCACTCAACTCGCCCAACAGTGGCGGCAGCTCGCGTGACTGGGCAACCCCACCGTCGAGCTTCTTCGCCAGTTTTTTCAATGACCGCGAGATATCACTGGGTAGCGGGAGGCCTTGCAGTTGGCCAACCAGTGCGGTCAGCGCATCGCTGACCTGGTTCATGCGGGCTTCGCGACGCTGTTCGGAATCCAGTACCGCTTTCTCAAGGCGCGGAATCAAGCCGGCGAGGCCGGCGTCCATGTTGCTGCTGCGAATGACGTCGCGCATTTCCTTCATGCACTCGTCTACCACCTTGTCACTGCCTTCAGCAGCCAGGGTGCTGCGCACCAGACCTCGACGCAGCAGGTCAAGGCGGGCGTCCCAACGACGCTCGAGCTTTTCTTGCTGCTCGATGCTTTTAAGGTATTTTTCTTTCCAGCGCTCAGCGTCTTCAGTCATGCCCGGGTCCGCAAACGGTGATGGCAATTAGCTCAAAACCGGCAGCGTATCCACAGTCAATGCATCAGGCAATCGAATCTCGACTGCAACGGGAAGGTGGTCCGAAATTGGCTGCGCCAGCACCTCGACACGTTCCAGTGTGAGGCTTGAGCTGAGCAGAATATGATCAAGGCAACGCTGCGGTCGCCAGCTGGGGAAAGTGGCCTCGACTTGCGGGGCGACCAGGCCCAGGTCGCGCAGCGGCGAGTGCTCGAGCAGGTCAGTGGCGTGGGTGTTCATGTCGCCCATCAGCACCTGGTGACGGTAACCGCCAATCAGCTCGCGGATATACCCCAGCTGCAGGGCGCGGGTCTTGGCCCCCAATGCCAGGTGCATCATCACCACTATCAACGCATCGTCACCTTCGCCAAACCGGACCAGGATCGCACCACGCCCGGCCGGGCCAGGCAACGGATGGTCTTCGAGCAGTTGAGGCTTCAGGCGGCTGAGCACACCGTTGCTGTGCTGGGCAAAACGCCCAAGGTTGCGGTTGAGCTGCTGGTACCAATAGGGGAAGGCCCCCAAGTGGGCCAGGTGTTCGACCTGGTTGACGTAACCCGAGCGCAGGCTGCCACCATCGGCTTCCTGCAGGGCCACCAGGTCGAAGTCGCCCAGCAGCCTGCCGATTTTCTGCAGGTTGCCGGCACGCCCGTTATGCGGCAGCAGGTGCTGCCAGCTACGCGTCAGGTAATGCCGGTAGCGCTCGGTGCTTATGCCCACCTGGATGTTGAAACTGAGCAACCGCAGGCGGCCATCCTCGGGCAGGCCCGGGGCCTGCAGGTGATGCTCGTTGACCTTCGGCTCGTGCAGGCCAATGCCACGCGTAGCTCTGAAGCGGGGCATGGATGGCGCCGCCTACTTGGCGGCGCGCTCCTTGTCGATCAGCTGGTCGGCGACATTCAGCACGCCTTCCGGTCCGCCGGCAGTACCCAGGTCGAAGCGGTACTTGCCGTTGACGACCATACTCGGTACGCCGGTGATTTCATACTTCTTCGCCAGTTCCTTGGCCTGTTTGACCTGGCCTTTGATGGCGAACGAGTCGAAGGTAGCGAGGAACTTGTCCTTGTCAACGCCTTGAGTGGCGAGGAAGTCGGCCATATCGTTCTTGTCGGTCAGGCGCTTGTGCTGGTTCTGAATGGCATCGAACACCGCCGCGTGCACCTTGTGCTCGACGCCCATGGCTTCGAGGGTCAGGAACATCTGGCCGTGCGCATCCCACGGGCCACCGAACATGGCAGGTACGCGCTTGAAGTTGACGTCCTTGGGCAGCTTTTCAGCCCAAGGGTTGATGGTCGGCTCGAAGTGGTAGCAGTGTGGGCAGCCGTACCAGAACAGCTCGACGACTTCGATCTTGCCAGGTACGGAAACCGGAACAGGGTTGCTCAGCTCGATGTATTCCTTGCCAGCAACAGGCTCGGCGGCCTGAACGGCAGTCATACCGAATACGCTGGCGGCGACCAGCGCAGCGCTGAGAATCAGTTTACGCATGCTTTACTCCTGAGCAGTCATGAGTCGCCACGACGCGACCTGCACTGAGACAGGCCGGGAAGGGCTCGAGTTCTGTAGTGTAACGGCTGCGGACGGAAAAAAGGGCAGCCCGGCCGCCCTTTCATCATTGGCCTACAACATTAACCGAAAGTTAATGCAGGCCCTGGATGTAGCTGGCCAACGCTTCGATATCATGGTTGCTCAGCTTGCCAGCGATAGTGCGCATGGTCATGGCATCGCCATCGTTGGTGCGGTTGCCTTCGCGAAAGTCAGTGAGCTGCTTGGCCACGTACTGCGAGTGCTGCCCGCCCAGGTGCGGGAAGCCAGCCAGGGCGATGCCCGCGCCGTTAGGCGAGTGGCAGCCAGTGCACGCTGGCATGCCCTTTTCCAGGTCGCCGCCGTTGAACAGCGCACGGCCGCGCTCGACCAGCTTGGGATCGGCGGCACCCACGCTGCCTTTCTGGCTGGAGAAGTAGGCAGCGATATCGGCCAGATCCTGGTCGCTGAATGCGGCCAGCATGCCGGTCATTTCCAGCACGGTACGCTTGCCCGATTTGATATCGTGCAGTTGTTTTTCGAGATAGCGCTGGCCTTGGCCGGCCAGTTTAGGGAAGTTCGGTGCCAGGCTGTTGCCGTCGGGATTGTGGCAGGCGCCACAGACGGCGGTCTTGGCCTGGCCAGCGGCGGCATCGCCTTTGATAGGTTGCGCAGCAGTGGCCGCACCAGCGACACCCAAGGTCAACAGCAGACTCACGACTAGTTTGTTCATCAGCTAATCCAACACGGCTAAGGGTGAAATGTTATGTATCGGGACTGCCGCTCATCCAAAGGATGACCAAACGGTAGTCCTCGGCACTGCAGTCCATGCACAATCCACGCGGCGGCATAGCCTTGAAACCCTGGGTCACGTGCTTCACCAGTACATCCATGCCTTGCGCCAGCCTTGGCTCCCATGCTGCCCGGTCACCCCGTCTGGGTGCCTGTGGCAACTGCCCGGTGTGACAGGCCGCACACGTGCGGTTGTACAACACCTCGGGATCCTGTGTAGCCTGTGCGCTGAAAAACGGCAGGAACATACCGACAGCAAGCAGCCATTTCGCCATGCGGAACGACCTTCAGGGTTGGGGGCCGCGCTGCGTTCTGTTGCGCGAGCTATTGTTCGACACCCCATGCCCGTTCTCCTTCGCTGGGAGAATGAGCACACAAAAACTGGGGCATTATATACTTCCGCCATCCAAACGGAAACGACACCGCTTGCCAGGCTTGGCTCTACAAAGTCAGGCAACACCCACATCGGATATCCCATGCAAGTCAAGAACCCCATCCTCGGCCTCTGCCAGAAAGCCAAATTCGCCCTCAGCGCAGCCAAGGTCGAACAATGCCCGGACGACCAGGGTTACGAGGTGGCTTTTGCCGGCCGTTCCAACGCCGGCAAATCCAGCGCCCTCAATACCCTGACTCATGCCAGCCTGGCGCGTACCTCGAAAACTCCCGGGCGCACCCAGCTGTTGAATTTCTTCAGTCTGGACGATGAACGGCGTTTGGTCGACCTGCCAGGCTATGGTTATGCAAAAGTTCCGATTCCGCTCAAGCAGCACTGGCAGAAACACTTGGAAGCCTACCTGGGCAGCCGTGAGTGCCTGCGTGGCGTGATCCTGATGATGGACGTGCGTCACCCGATGACCGACTTCGACAAAATGATGCTCGACTGGGCCAAGGCCAGCAGCATGCCGATGCACATCCTGCTGACCAAGGCCGACAAGCTGACCCACGGCGCGGGCAAGAACACACTGCTGAAAGTGCAGTCGGAAATCCGCAAGGGTTGGGGCGATGGCGTGACCATCCAGCTGTTCTCGGCACCCAAGCGTCTGGGTGTGGAGGATGCCTACCGGGTGCTGGCCGACTGGATGGAACTGGAAGACAAGCCGGTCGTTTAATGCTTTGCACTTGAACCATAGGAGCGGGTTTACCCGCTCCTACGGGGCTCAGTACAAGCCAAACGGCAAATTCCGGGCAAAAAAAACCCCGGACTTCGTATGGGGAGGGGGAAGTTCGGGGTCCAAGTCCGGACCGCTAGGGCGGGGTCCAGATATCTGCCAACACTTAACACAACATAGGAGCATCGAAGGGCTTCACCAGCCATTCAGTTACTCTGAGTTCCGCTTCACCGGTTTAGTTCCGAAGCCCATAAAACTATTTGCGATAGTTTCATGAAACTTAAGCATCCACGGCACTGAGCGGTGCCTGGATCTGCGTCACTACGTCGCAGATCCTACACAGTTTTACCTGCTCAATCAGTGAGCTTCGTCCCAATTCGCACCAACTCCCGCCTCGACCAGCAGCGGCACATCCAGCTGCGCGGCCTGGCTCATGTGGTGGCGAATTTCATCTTTCACCTGCTGCACCAGGTCCTCGCGTACCTCGAGCACCAGTTCGTCGTGCACTTGCAGGATCACCCGGGCATCCAGCCCGCTCTCGCTCAACCAGTTGTCTACTTTGACCATTGCCCGTTTGATGATGTCGGCAGCAGTCCCCTGCATCGGCGCGTTGATCGCCGTGCGCTCGGCGCCCTTGCGCAGGGCAGGGTTCTTGGCATTGATGTCTGGCAGGTACAGCCGGCGGCCAAACAGGGTTTCGACAAAGCCTTGCTCGGCCGCCTGAGCGCGGGTGCGCTCCATATAGGCCAGCACGCCCGGGTAGCGGGTAAAATAGCGATCGATGTAGTCCTGTGACTGCTTGCGATCGACGCCGATTTGCTTGGCCAGGCCAAAGGCGCTCATGCCGTAGATCAGGCCGAAGTTGATGGCCTTGGCGCTGCGGCGCTGGTCGGTGGTGACATCTTCCAGGGCCACTCCGAACACTTCGGCTGCCGTAGCGCGGTGCACGTCCAGGTCGTTGCGGAAGGCATGCAGCAAGCCTTCGTCCTTGGCCAGGTGGGCCATGATGCGCAGCTCGATCTGTGAATAGTCCGCCGCCAGAAGCTTGTAACCCGGGCTGGCGACGAACGCCTGGCGGATACGCCGGCCTTCTGCGGTGCGGATCGGGATGTTCTGCAGGTTTGGGTCGCTCGACGACAACCGGCCGGTGGCCGCCACGGCCTGCTGGTAGGAGGTGTGGATACGCCCGGTGCGCGGGTTGATCTGCCCCGGTAACTTGTCGGTGTAGGTGCTCTTGAGCTTGCTCAGGCTGCGATACTGCATCAGCACCTCTGGCAGCGGGTAGCCTTGCTCGGCCAACTCGTCGAGTACTGCTTCGGCGGTAGATGGCTGGCCCTTGGCAGTCTTGCTCAGCACCGGCATGCCCAGCTTGTCGTAAAGGATCGCGCCCAGCTGCTTGGGCGAACCGAGGTTGAACGCCTCACCGGCGAGCTCGTAGGCACGCAGCTCAAGCTCAGCCATCTTCACGCCCAGCTCACCGCTCTGTACTTTCAACAGCTCGGCATCGACCAGAGCACCCTGGCGCTCGATCCTGGCCAGTACCGGCACCAGCGGCATCTCGATATCCATCAGCACTGGTTGCACGCTCGGCGTCTGTGCCAGGCGGGCCTGCAATACGTGGTGCAGGCGCAGGGTGATGTCGGCATCTTCGGCGGCGTAGGGGCCAGCTTTGTCCAGGTTGATCTGGTTGAAGGTGAGCTGTTTGGCACCCTTGCCGGCGATGTCCTCGAAGGCGATCGTGGTGTGGTCGAGGTACTTCTGCGCCAGGCTGTCCATGTCATGACGGGTGGCGGTGGAGTTCAGCACATACGACTCGAGCATGGTGTCGTAGGCCACGCCGCGCATCTCGATGGCGGGGGAGCCATTGGCGAGGATGTTGATGTCGTACTTGGCATTCTGCCCGACCTTGGCCTTGGCCGGGTCCTCCAGCAGTGGTTTCAGCGCCAGCAGCACGGCCTCGCGGTCCAGCTGAACCGGCGCGCCCTCGTAATCGTGGGCTAGCGGCACATAGGCCGCTTCATGCGGCTCGACAGCGAACGACAGGCCGACCAACTGCGCCTGCTGGGCGTCCAGGCCGGTGGTCTCGGTGTCGAAGGCGAACAGCGGTGCCTGGCGCAGCTTCTCCAGCCAGGCGTCGAAACGGGCCTGGTCGAGAATGGTTTCGTACCTAGGCTCGACCTTGGCCGCCGGCTCCGCAGCCGGGGCAACATCGTCACCGGCCTTGGCCGCATCACGCTGCACCTCGGCGACCCAGCTCTTGAACTCCATCTCGGTGTACAACGCCAACAGCGCCTCGCGGTCAGGTTCACCGCATACCAACGCCTCGACCTCGACGTCCAGCGGCACGTCAACCTTGATGGTGGCCAGCTCGTAGGACAGGAATGCCGCGTCGCGGTGCTCCTCCAGCTTGGCCGGCAAGGTCTTGGCGCCGCGAATGGCCAGCGCTGGCACCTTGTCCAGGTTGGCGTAAAGGTCGCTGAGACCACCGCCGATGCCGGTCAGCAGCCCCACCGCCGTTTTTTCACCCACGCCCGGCACGCCGGGGATGTTGTCGACCTTGTCACCCATCAGGGCCAGGAAGTCGATGATGTGTTCCGGGCCGACGCCGAATTTCTCGTGCACGCCAGCCACGTCCAGCACGCTTCCGGTCATGGTGTTGACCAAGGTAATGTGCCCATCCACCAGTTGCGCCATGTCCTTGTCACCGGTCGAGATGATCACCGGGCGACCCAGGGCGGCGCTGCTGCGCGCCAGGGTGCCGATCACGTCGTCAGCCTCGACACCCTCCACGCACAGCAGCGGGTAGCCCAGTGCCTTGACGCTGGCGTGCAGCGGCTCGATCTGTACCCGCAGGTCGTCCGGCATGCTGGGGCGGTTGGCCTTGTACTCGGCGAACATGGCATCGCGGAAGGTGCCGCCCTTGGCGTCGAACACCACGGCGAACAGGCTGTCGGGGTATTGCTTGCGCAAGCTCTTGAGCATGTTCAGCACACCCTTCACCGCACCGGTCGGCATGCCCTTGGACGTGGTCAGCGGTGGCAGCGCGTGGAAGGCGCGATAAAGGTAGGAGGAACCGTCCACCAGGACGAGGGGCGCTTGGCTCATGAGCAGAATCAACCTTTTCGACGGGTCCGGCGCTAGAATAGCCAGAATCATTGACGACAAAGGGACTAGGTTATCATGCGCACACTCAATCGCCTGTTACTGCTCGGCCTGTTGGCAACCACGCCTGTCGTCACCCTGGCGGCGGACGACGCCCCCTCGGCCGATCCCGAGGTGACCATTCGCACGGAAGGCGACAAAACCATCCAGGAATACCGGCAGAACGGCTTCCTGTATGCGATCAAGATCACGCCGAAAAACGGCAAGCCTTATTTTCTGGTACGCGCCGATGGCACTGATGCCAATTTCATTCGATCCGACCAGCCGGACATGCTGATTCCGTCCTGGAAGATCTTCGAGTGGTAAGCTGACGCGCACCGTTCACATCAACCCGGCACTTCCCGGCGGAAGTGCCCGTATGGGCAATTTTTCATCATGTCAGTCTTCACCCCCGTGACCCGGCCTGAGCTGGAAACCTTTCTGGCGCCGTACGAGCTGGGCCGTCTGCTCGACTTCCAGGGCATTGCCGCCGGTACCGAGAACAGCAATTTCTTCGTCAGCCTCGAACAGGGGGAGTTCGTCCTGACGCTGATCGAGCGTGGGCCCAGCGAGGACATGCCGTTCTTCATCGAGCTGCTCGACACCCTGCACGCTGCCGACATGCCGGTGCCCTATGCCATTCGTGACCGCGACGGCAATGGCCTGCGCGAGCTGTGCGGCAAGCCGGCATTGTTGCAGCCCAGGCTGTCGGGCAAGCACATCAAGGCCCCCAACAACCAGCACTGCGCCCAGGTCGGGGAGTTGCTGGCACACATTCACCTGGCCACCCGCGAGCACATCATCGAACGCCGCACCGACCGCGGTCTGGACTGGATGCTGGCTTCGGGTGCCGAGCTCCTGCCACGCCTGACTGCAGAGCAAGCCGCATTACTGCAGCCGGCGCTGGACGAAATCAGCGCACACAAGGCGCAGATTCTGGCCTTGCCGCGGGCTAACCTGCATGCCGATCTGTTCCGCGACAACGTGATGTTCGAAGGCACCCACCTGACCGGTGTGATCGACTTCTACAATGCCTGCTCCGGGCCGATGCTGTATGACATCGCCATCACCGTGAACGACTGGTGCCTGGATGAGCAGGGCGCGGTAGATGTACCTCGCGCCCAGGCGCTGCTGGCAGCCTATGCGGCGCTACGGCCGTTCACTGCCGCCGAAGCCGAGCTGTGGCCGGAAATGTTGCGGGTAGGCTGCGTGCGTTTCTGGCTGTCGCGCCTGATTGCGGCCGAGTCGTTCGCCGGGATGGATGTGATGATCCACGACCCGGGCGAGTTCGAAGTGCGTCTGGCGCAGCGCCAGCAGGTGGCTTTGCACCTGCCGTTCGCCCTCTAGCCCTCTTCAGCTTCTTCGCGGGCGTGCCCGCGAAGGGCCGGTATAGGCTTACAACTGCTCCAGGCAGCCTGCCAGGTCACCGCCCAGTTTCTCGAGCAAGCGCTCATACCCTTTGCCATCCACCGGATCGGTGCCGCCCAGGGCATCCAGCTCGGCCAGGCGCACCGGCAACCCGGCAGTCAGGGTCTCGGCCAATCGCGGCCGTATTGGCGGCTCGCTGAACACGCAGGTCTTCCCTACTTCCTGCAGGCGCTGGCGCATGGCCGCCACATGTTGCGCCCCAGGCTGCACCTCGGACGCTACGCTGAACACGCCCGCGTGCTTCAAGCCATATTCAGCCTCAAAATAATCGAAGGCTTCATGGAAGACGAAGTACGGCTTGCCGGCAATACCGGCCACGCGCGCCTTGATACGCCCGTCCAACGCATCCAGGCGTTCATCGAAGGCCTTCAGGTTGCTCTGATAGCGAGCCGCATTGGCCGGATCGACCTGGGCCAGATCAGCTGCCATTTTAGCTGCGATCACTCGCGCATTGACCGACGATAGCCACAAGTGTGCATCAAGACTGCCTGGGCGGTGGTCATGGTCGTGGTCGCTGTGGTCTTCTTCCTCATGGGAATGGCTGTCCTCGCCAAAGTGGCGCAACTTCATGCCAGGCAGCGCCTGCACAGCCACTGTGGCCTTGCTACGGCTTCCCAGCACACGCGGAAGGAAGTTCTCCATGTCCGGGCCGATCCAGTACAGCAGGTCGGCATCGCCTACCCGCCGCACGTCGGAGGGGCGCAGCGCATAGTGGTGGGGTGAAGCCCCGGGTGGCAGCAGCACTTCAGGGCTGCCAACACCATCCTGCACGGCAGCGGCAATCTGCTGCAGGGGCTTGATACTGGTGAGCACACGCACGTCGGCCTGCGCGGAAAATGCGATGAAAGCGACAAACAGAACCAGGAATCGGGACACGGTGAATACTCGAGTCGTCAGAAACAGGTAACATAATAACGTCTCTGTCCAGAACCGTCGCTGCCCATGTCCATCACACCGCTGGCCAACCGTCCTCACGACCACTCCCATTGCGTACACAGCGCACTGGCTGAAGCCGATGCCTTGTGCACCCGCCAGGGCCTGCGCCTGACCGCCCTGCGCCGCCGTGTGCTGGAGCTGGTGTGGCAGAGCCACAAGCCGCTGGGTGCCTACGACATCCTCGCGGTGCTCAGTGAGCAGGACGGCCGCCGCGCCGCGCCGCCCACGGTGTACCGCGCGCTGGACTTCCTGCTGGAAAACGGCCTGGTGCATCGCATCGCGTCGCTCAACGCCTTCATCGGCTGCAGCCACCCCGAGCACGTGCACCAAGGTCAGTTTCTGATCTGTCGGGCCTGCCATGTGGCCATCGAGCTTGAACAGAGCAGCATCAGCGAGGCCATCATCAACAGCGCCAAAGGCGTGGGTTTCACGGTCGAGACCCAGACCGTGGAAGTGGTCGGCCTGTGCGGTAGCTGCCGGAGCGCGGCATGAGCGAGGCCCTGATTCGCCTGGAGCAGGTCGGCGTCACCTTTGGCGGCGAGGCGGTGCTCGACAGCATCGACCTGTCGGTCGCCCCAGGCCAGATCGTCACCCTGATTGGCCCCAACGGGGCGGGCAAGACTACCTTGGTGCGCGCCGTACTTGGCCTGCTCAAGCCACATCGCGGCAAGGTATGGCGCAAGCCCAAGCTGCGCATTGGCTACATGCCCCAGAAGATTCAGGTTGATGCCACACTGCCGCTTTCGGTGCTGCGCTTCCTGCGCCTGGTGCCAGGTGTAGACCGCGCGGCAGCCTTGTCGGCGCTGCAGGAAGTGGGCGCCGAGCAAGTCATCGACAGCCCGATCCAGACTATTTCCGGCGGCGAAATGCAACGCGTGCTGCTGGCCCGTGCCTTGCTGCGCGAACCCCAGTTGCTGGTGCTCGACGAACCGGTACAAGGTGTAGACGTGGTCGGCCAGACCGAGCTTTACAACCTCATCACCCGCCTGCGCGACCGCCACGGCTGCGGCGTGCTGATGGTGTCCCACGACCTGCACCTGGTCATGAGCGCCACCGACCAGGTGGTGTGCCTGAACCGCCACGTATGCTGCTCGGGCCACCCCGAGCAAGTCAGCGGTGACCCAGCGTTCGTCGAACTGTTCGGCAAAACCGCACCGAGCCTGGCCATCTACCACCACCATCACGACCACAGCCACGACCTGCATGGCTCGGTGGTCGCCCCTGGCACCCATGTTCACGGAGAGCACTGCAAGCATGGCTGACTTTCTTCTCTACGCCTTGCTTGCCGGCTTGTCCTTGGCACTGGTTGCAGGCCCACTGGGCTCTTTCGTGGTATGGCGGCGCATGGCCTACTTTGGCGACACCCTGTCTCACGCCGCCCTGCTCGGTGTGGCCCTGGGTTTCGCCCTGGATGTCAGCCCGGCACTGGCGGTAACCGTGGGCTGCCTGTTGCTGGCGATTCTGCTGGTGACATTGCAGCAACGCCAGCCGTTGGCCTCCGACACCCTCCTGGGCATCCTGGCCCCCAGCACCTTGTCGCTGGGCCTGGTGGTGCTGAGCTTCATGCACGATGTGCGCATCGACCTGATGGCTTACCTGTTCGGCGATCTGCTGGCCATCAGCCCAACCGACCTGGCCTGGATCCTCGGCGGCAGTGCACTGGTCCTGCTGCTGCTCGCTGTGCTGTGGCGGCCGCTACTGGCAGTTACCGTGCACGAAGAGCTGGCCATGGTCGAAGGCCTGCCCGTGGCCGGCCTGCGCATGGCGCTGATGCTGCTGATTGCAGTGGTGATTGCAGTTGCCATGAAAATCGTTGGCGTGCTGCTGATCACCTCGCTGCTGATCATCCCTGCGGCTGCGGCACAGCGGCACGCCCGCTCACCAGAGCAAATGGCCCTGGGGGCCAGCCTGCTGGGCGTCACCGCGGTCTGCGGCGGCCTGGCCATGTCCTGGTTCAAGGACACCCCCGCCGGGCCGTCGATCGTGGTCTGCGCCGCGGTGCTATTCTTGCTGAGCCTGGCCCTGCCAAAACGCTGAGAGGCAGGGTGTGTGCAGGCACACCTTGCAACCTTTGGCCGGTAAAGGGTCTGTAAGGCCTATTTTCGAGCGTGCGCACCTGGGTGTAGACTTGCTCGCTTTTTGCGCAAATAGAGAGTCGCAGGAATGAAGCCGTTCGCCTCCCGTTATCTGCTTGTTGCCGCGTTTTCCCTGATCCTGGCTGCCTGTTCCAATGCGCCGGTCGACCAGGCCACCGCACCTGCCCAAGCAGATGCCTGGCAGCAGTTGCAACAGAACATCGCCAGCAATGAGCTGGCTACCGCCGAAGACCAGCTTGCAGCACTGCAGGCCCAGTCGCCGGATGATGCACGCCTGGAGCAATACCAGCGCCAACTGGCCGAAGCCTACTTGCAACGTAGCCAGATCGTCCTGCAAAAGGGCGATGTGAACGCGGCAGCTACCGCGCTGGCCCGCGCCCGTGCACTGATGCCGCAGGCGCCAGCGGTGACCGGCGGGGATGCTGTGACCCAGGCCCGCAAGGCCGAGCTGGAAAAGGCGGAAGCTGCGCTGAAAGCCGCCGAAGCCAAGCCCAAGGCACGCATCATCGACCCGACAGCGCCAAGTACCGTGGTGGCCTTGAAGACCACTGACAGCCGCGCGCTGCGCCGCCAACTGGACGACATTGCCGCCGATGTGGTGAGTTACCAGTGTGAAGTGGTGTTTCAGGTGCCGCGCACCGGGGATGCACCTTGGCTGAAAACCTTGCTGGAAAAGCGGGTGCGCAAGATTGACAGTGGGTTTGAGCTGAAGCAGAAGCATCAGATCCAGCGCTCGCTGCCGGCACAGGTGGTGCTGGTCCCGCATCGGCAGTAAAAGCTTCGCGGTTAAACCCGCTTCTACAGAAGAAGCGGGTTTAACCGCGAAAAGGCCTTATCAGGCAGGAATCGCTTCAGCTGCCGCCTCCCGCTCCCACACCCGGTGGCCTTCAACCGCTTTGACAAAGGCATCCACCGCCTTCTGCTCATCCCCGAGCAGCAGCCCCTTATCCTCCTTGAGCCCCAATGCTTTCGCCAATTCCTTGGTCAGCACCAGCGCCTTCAGGTGCTTGTAACCCTCCAGCAAGAAGTGCTTGGCCAATCCGCTAGCCGCCAGTGCATCCGTAGACGGCTTGCCTGCAGGCACGACAATCCCATCGAACATGATCGAAGGCATCCCCTCCATCGACGCCGCTACCGGCAGTTGCTTGCCATCCGCCGCCTTCACCGGCGCCGAGGTCGGGCCCAGCAGCATCGGCCGGGCACTGTGCGCTTCCAGGGCTTTGACCAGTTTGTCGACGCTGCCAGCGTCCACGCCATCTGCCACCAGCACGGCAATCTTGCGCCCCTTGATACCCACCGAACCTGGGTGGTTCATCTGGCTCAACGCAGGCGATTGCGCCGGCTGGCTACCCTTTACCTGCACCGTACCCGCTTTCGGCGCGGGGAGGCCCAGGTTGGCCGCAACCGCCGCCGCCAGCTTCAAGTCGATGTTGGCGAGAATGTCATTCACTTCCCGGGCGCGGATATGTTCACGCTCGACTTTGCCCAATTCGAAACTGTAAGCCTTGATGATGTGCTGTTGCTCAGTCGGGCTCATGCTCTGGAAGAACAGCCGAGCCTGCGAGAAGTGATCGCCGAACGACTCACTGCGCTGGCGAATCTTGTGCGCATCGATACGCTCCTGATAGCTCTCAAAGCCGCCGTCTTGCGCCGCAGGCGGGGTTTCCTTCGGCCAGCCGCCGTCAATCGAGTTGGGTTCGTAGGACGCCCGCCCCTTGTGCACAACGTGCTGGTGCAGCGCATCACGCTGGTTGTTGTGGTTCGGCGATACCGGCCGGTTGATCGGGATCTGGTGGAAGTTCGGCCCACCCAGGCGGCTGATCTGGGTATCGGTGTACGAGAACAGTCGGCCCTGCAGCAGCGGGTCGTTGGTAAAGTCGATACCCGGCACGATATGGCCCGGGCAGAACGCTACCTGTTCGACCTCGGCAAAGAAATTGTCCGGGTTGCGGTTGAGCACCATCTTGCCCAGCGGCGTGACGGGTACCAGTTCCTCCGGGATGATCTTGGTCGGGTCCAACAGGTCGAAATCGAATTTGTGTTCGTCGGCCTCAGGCACAATCTGCACGCCCAGTTCCCATTCCGGGTAGTCACCGGTTTCGATGGCTTCCCATAGGTCACGGCGCTGGAAGTCGGTGTCCTTGCCCGCCAGTTTCTGGGCTTCGTCCCACAGCAGGGAATGCACGCCCTGGCGTGGTTTCCAATGAAACTTGACGAAGCTGGCCACGCCCTTGGCATTGATCAGGCGGAAAGTATGCACGCCGAAGCCTTCCATCATTCGAAGGCTGCGCGGGATGGCGCGGTCAGACATGGCCCACATGACCATATGAGCCGACTCCGGCACCAGCGATACGAAATCCCAGAAGGTGTCATGAGCTGAACCGCCGGTAGGTATCTCGTTATGTGGCTCCGGCTTCACCGCATGGACAAAATCGGGGAACTTGATGGCATCCTGGATGAAAAACACCGGCATGTTGTTGCCGACCAAGTCGAAATTGCCTTCATCTGTATAGAACTTGACGGCAAAGCCCCGCACATCTCGCACCGTGTCGCCAGAACCGCGTGGGCCCTGAACCGTCGAGAAGCGGACAAAAACCGGGGTGACCTTTTCCGGATCTTGCAGGAAGCCGGCCTTGGTCAGCTCGGCGTGGTTGCCATAGCTCTGGAAGAACCCGTGTGCCCCGGTACCGCGGGCGTGCACGATGCGCTCGGGGATACGCTCATGGTCGAAGTGGGTGATTTTCTCGCGCATGATGAAGTCTTCAAGCAGCGACGGCCCGCGATCACCCGCCTTGAGGGAGTTCTGGTTGTCAGCAATGCGCACGCCTTGGTTGGTGCGCAGCGCATGCCCGGTCGCATCGCTGCGGTCGGCCTCCAGGCTCTGCAGCTTGGCATTGGTGTTGGCCCGGTCGGGGGTCTGGGTGCCGGCGGCCTCGCTGTGCTTGGGCGCATCCGTTTTCTTGCTGGGCATGATCGGCTCTCCTCATCAGTCTTAAGGCGTGCCCGTTCAGGGCTTGTGCAAGTAGTGACTGGAGGGCGTTGCCGAGCGTTCAATCAGGATTACCGGTTGTCGCGATATGCCCGATGGATTGGTACATGACGAAATAAATGCTAAGAACAGCTATGGGAAAAGGCTAAAATGCGCGACCCCAGCTAACCGCTGACCCAAATTTCAATGCGCCCCACAAGGTTCGCTACGTGATCGAGTTCCAACAGGTACATAAAACCTACCGCGTTGCCGGTAGGGAAATCCCCGCACTGAATCCGACCAGCCTGACCATCGAAGATGGCCAGGTGTTCGGCCTGATCGGCCATTCCGGCGCCGGCAAAAGCACCATGCTGCGCCTGATCAACCGCCTGGAGGAACCCTCCGGCGGCAAGATCATCGTCGACGGCGAAGACGTCACCGCGTTCAACGCCAGCCAGTTACGCGGCTTCCGCCAGCAGGTCGGGATGATTTTCCAGCACTTCAACCTGCTGGCCTCCAAGACCGTCGCCGACAACGTCGCCCTGCCGCTGGCCCTGGCCGGCGAGCTGTCGCGCAGCGAAATCGACAAGCGCGTCACCGAGCTACTGGCTCGCGTTGGCCTGTCGGACCACGCCAAGAAGTACCCGGCACAGCTGTCCGGTGGCCAGAAGCAGCGCGTCGGTATCGCCCGCGCCCTGTCGACCAACCCGAAGATCCTGCTATGCGACGAGGCCACCAGTGCCCTCGACCCGCAAACCACGGCCTCCGTGCTGCAACTACTGGCCGAGATCAACCGTGAACTGAAGCTGACCATCGTGCTGATCACCCACGAGATGGACGTGATCCGCCGTGTCTGCGACTGCGTGGCAGTGATGGACGCCGGCAAGATCGTCGAGCAAGGCTCGGTGGCCGAGGTGTTCCTGCACCCGCAGCACCCCACCACCAAGCGCTTCGTCCAGGAAGACGAGCAGGTCGACGAAGGCGAGCAGCGCGACGACTTTGCCCACGTTCCAGGCCGCATCGTACGCCTGACCTTCCAGGGCGACGCCACCTACGCGCCGCTGCTGGGCACCGTGGCCCGCGAAACCGGCGTCGACTACAGCATCCTCGCCGGGCGTATCGACCGCATCAAGGATGTCCCCTATGGCCAGCTCACTCTCGCCCTGATCGGCGGAGACATGGAAGCGGCGTTCGCCCGCTTCAAGGCAGCTGATGTACATATGGAGGTAATGCGTTGATGGACGCTCTGAGTTTCTTCGCCAACGTCGACTGGGCCGAAATCTGGCTGGCCACCGTCGATACCATGATCATGCTGTTCGGCTCGCTGTTCTTCACCGTGCTGCTGGGCCTGCCACTGGGTGTGCTGCTGTTCCTCTGCGGGCCAAAGCAGATGTTCGAACAAAAAGGCGTCTATGCGCTGCTGTCGCTGGTGGTCAACATCCTGCGCTCGCTGCCATTCATCATCTTGCTGATCGTGATGATCCCGTTCACCGTGCTGATCACCGGTACCTCGCTGGGCGTTGCGGGCGCCATCCCGCCGCTGGTAGTGGGTGCCACGCCGTTCTTTGCGCGCCTGGTTGAAACCGCCCTGCGTGAAGTGGACCGCGGCATCATCGAGGCCACCCAGTCAATGGGTGCCACCACCCGCCAGATCATCACCAGTGCGCTGCTGCCGGAGGCCCGTCCGGGCATCTTCGCGGCCATTACCGTAACCGCCATCACCCTGGTTTCTTACACCGCCATGGCCGGTGTGGTGGGTGCCGGTGGCCTTGGCGACCTGGCTATCCGCTTCGGTTACCAGCGTTTCCAGACAGATGTGATGGTAGTGACCGTGGTACTGCTGCTGGTACTGGTTCAAGTACTGCAGAGCGTGGGCGACAAACTGGTCGTGCATTTTTCCCGTAAGTAACCCCAATGGGGTCGGCCTGGCCGACCCGTTCGGGGGCCGTCGCGGCCCTCACAAGGAGTGATCAATGAAGAAGCTGCTTGCTGTCGCTGCCGCTGTCGCGGCCTTCTCGGCCCAGGCCGATACCCTCACCGTCGCCGCCACCCCGGTGCCGCACGCCGAGATCCTCAACTTCGTCAAACCACAACTGGCGAAAGAAGGCGTAGAGCTGAAGGTCAAGGAATTCACCGACTACATCCAGCCGAACGTGCAGGTGGCCGAAAAGCGCCTGGACGCCAACTTCTTCCAGCACCAGCCTTACCTGGATGAGTTCAACAAGGCCAAGGGCACAAACCTGGTGAGCGTGACTGGCGTGCACATCGAGCCACTGGGCGTGTATTCGACCAAGATCGAGAAGCTCGACGAGCTGTCCTCCGGCGCCACCGTGGTCATCCCCAACGACGCCACCAACGGCGGCCGCGCCTTGCTGCTGCTGGACAAGGCTGGCGTGATCAAGCTCAAGGACAACAAGAACATCCTGTCGACCGTGAAGGATGTTGCCGAGAACCCGAGAAACGTGAAGTTCCGTGAGCTGGAAGCCGCCACCATCCCGCGCGTGCTGACCCAGGTAGATGCCGCCCTGATCAACACCAATTACGCGCTGGAAGCCAAGCTGAACCCGGAAAAAGACGCGCTGGCCATCGAGGGCAGCGACTCGCCTTACGTGAACATTCTGGTTGCCCGCCCGGACAACAAGGACTCGGACGACATGAAGAAACTGGCGGCTGCACTGCACTCGCCAGAGGTGAAGCAGTTCATCATCGAGAAGTACAAAGGCGCTGTGGTTCCGGCGTTCTGAGCCGAACTATCACGCTGGACTCTTCGCGGGTAAACCCGCTCCTACACACATCGTTGTAGGAGCGGGTTTACCCGCGAAGCTTTTGGGGCTGACTCAATCCCGCTTGACCAGCCCCGGCAGCTGCGCCCCCAGCTTCTGGTTGTTGAACGGCGCCCGAATGAACCCACGCTGTCGTCCATCCGGACCGACAATCGCCAGGTTACCGCTGTGATCCACGGTATACCCCGGCTTGCTGGTATCCGCAGGAATGAACGGAATGCTCAAGGCATTGGCCAGCTTCTGGGTATCCTCGATCGACCCCGCCACGCCGACAAAGTCCTTGTCGAAATAGCCCAGATACTGCTTCAGCTGGTTCGGCGTATCGCGGTTAGGGTCCACACTCACCAACACCACCTGCAGCCGGTCGACGGCATCCTTGGGCAGCTCGCTCTTCACCTGGCGCAGCTGGGCCAGAGTGGTCGGGCAGATATCCGGGCAGTAGGTGTAGCCAAAGAACAGCAGCGACCATTTGCCCTTGAGGGCATCCATCTGCACCGGCTGGCCGTCCTGGTTGGTCATGGTGACATCGGCCACGGCGCGGCTCTGCGGCAGCAGGATGATGCCCGCATCGATCAGCTCGGCAGGGTTGGGCTGGTCACGACCATTAAGCACCTTGTTGACGGTCAGGCCCATGATCAACGCGACCAGGGCAACGAGGATGAAGACGGTTTTCTGGGTTCGGGTCATAGGTTCAGCAACAGGTAGTGGTCAAGAAGCAACGCAATGAACAGCGCGAACAGGTAGCCGATAGAGTACTTGAAGGTGCCGATCGCTGCGTGCGGCCGGCTGCTACGGTACAACACCCAGGCCCAATGCAGGAAGCGCAGGCCCAAAGCCAGGGCACAGGCCAGGTACAGCGGGCCACTCATGTGGATGGCATACGGCAGCAGGCTCACTGCCAGCAAGATCAGGGTGTACAGCAGGATATGCAGCTTGGTGTAGTACTCGCCGTGGGTCACCGGCAACATCGGGATATCGGCCTTGGCGTATTCCTCCTTGCGGTGGATGGCCAGCGCCCAGAAATGCGGCGGGGTCCAGGCAAAAATGATCAGCACAAGCAGCAAGGGTTCGGCGCTGACATGGCCGCTTACCGCCACCCAGCCGAGCAACGGTGGAGCGGCGCCGGCCAGGCCACCGATGACGATGTTCTGGGGCGTGGCGCGCTTGAGAAAGCCAGTGTAGAGCACCGCATAACCGAGTAATGAGGCCAGGGTCAGCCAAGCGGTGAGGGCGTTGGTGAACACCAGCAGCAGGACCATGCCTAACAGGGCCAAGGCCAAAGCGAACAACAGCGCCGGCAGGGGCTCGACTCGGCCTTGGGCCAAAGGCCGTTTGTGGGTGCGCGCCATCAGCGCATCGATGCGCCGATCCACCACATGATTGACCACCGCCGCGCCACCCGCGCACAGGCCGATACCCAGGTTGCCAAACAACAGCACGCTCCAGCTGACGCCCGCCCGGGTGGCCAGGAACATGCCCGCCAGCGAGGTGATCAGCATCAGCACCACCACCTTGGGCTTGGTCAGCTCAAGGTAATCGCGCCAGCGAGCCCGTCGTACGCTTAGAAGCGTCGCCACGAGTCGTTCCTCATATGATGGGAAATGCCCACCCCGACCACGGGCCGCAGACGCCAGCCATGGCCGACGCCCACTCGAACCTTGTCGACCACTCGAATGCGGTAGTTCACCAGCACCATGCTCAGCAGCAGCATCGCCCCGCCGGCATTGTGCGCAACAGCCACCGCCAGCGGCAGGTGGAACACCACATTGCTGATGCCCAGGCCCACTTGCAGGGCCAGCGCCAGCAGCACCAGCCGTGCCAGGCCGGGGAGACCACAGCGGTGCAGCTTCCAGCTGAGCATCAGTAGCACGCAGGTCACCAGCAGCGCGCCCAGCCTGTGGCTGATGTGGATGGCCGTACGCGCATCACTGTCCAGCTGCCCGCCAAGGTAATTGGGCCCGACGTGTTGGGTCAGGTGGAAGCCGTTGCTGAAGTCCGCCGCTGGCCACCACTGGCCATGGCAAGTCGGCAGGTCGATGCAGGCCACGGCGGCGTAGTTGGCGCTGACCCAACCGCCCAGGGCGATCTGGCCGATTACCACCAGTAGCGCCAACGCCGCGATTCGGCGCAGGCTCAGCGGCAGTTTCGGCAAGGGCGCAAAGGCCCGGGACAGACGCAGAGACAACAGGAACAGCAAGCTCAACGTGGTAAAGCCACCCAGCAAGTGCGCCGTGACCACCTGCGGCCATAGCTTCAGGGTGACGGTCCACATACCGAAGGCTGCCTGGGCCAGCACCACACCCAGTAGCAGCATGGGCAGGCGATAAGGCTGCCCATCGCGGGCATGCCGGCGCACTGCCTGAAAGGCGAGCAGGGCGATCACCACGGCCAGGCTACCGGCGAAATAGCGGTGGACCATTTCGGCCCAGCCCTTGGCAGCCTCCACCGGGTGCTCAGGAAAGTGCAGCTCGGCATGGGCCAACTGCGCGTCGCTCTTGGGCACGCTGATAAAGCCATAGCACCCTGGCCAGTCGGGGCAACCGAGGCCGGCGTGGGTCAGGCGGGTATAGGCACCGAGCAGGACGACCAGCAGTGCCAGCAGGGTGGCGAACACAGCAAGGCGAAATCCAGGTCTGGCCATGGCAGGCTCCTAGCCGATATTGGACAGCTTGAGCAGGTGGCGCAGGTCATCCAGCACATGCTTGCCGTTGACCTTGCCGTCATAGCGCAGCACCAGGTTGCCGTGCGGGTCGACGATCCACAGCTGCGGGCCGGGCTCGACAACCTTCTGCTGGTAACGTTGCGCATCCAGCGGGTAGCGCTGCAACTGCGGGTACTCGCGGCCGAGCAGTGCCTGGTAGTCGGCACTCAGCGGCTGGGCGGCGGCCAGCGCGTGGCTGGCGCGGCTGGCATCACGCCCCAGCCCGACCTGAATCTGCCGAGCCAGGTACACCAGGCGCTGACAGTCTTCGGTGCAAGCCTGGGGTGCGCTGACCAGCAACTGCCAGCGATTGTCCTGCCCTGCCACGCCGAGATCGGCACGGCTTTCCCCATTGCCAATCATGGCACCATGGTAGCTGCGGCCTTCCGGCACCCAGAATTTGAGCTTGTACATGCTGGTGGCCAGAACCATCGGCCCAAGCACCACCAGCAGGATAAGCAACAGCTGCAAACGCCCACGGGCTCTGGGTTTGCTACGTTCATGCGCGTCCAGTGGAGTGGCGGTGGCCATGGCGTTTCTCCTTGTTTTGGTGCCAGCCGAAGAAGAGGTAGAGCAGAACCAGAGCGGTCGCCAGGGCAAACCACTGCACGGCGTAACCCACGTGTTTTTCGGGGCTCATGGCGACAACCGGCCAGTCCAGGCGATAGCTCGCCGGGCCCGGCTCCAGGCGCAATTCCTGGGCGAAGCCTTCGCGATCAAGCTGTTGCCATAGCAGCGCGGCATCGATAGCGGTCAACAGATGTGGCCATTGCCCGCCGATGGGGTCCGGGTGCAGCTGGAAGGTGCTGCCAGGCGCGACATACACAGAGGCATCCAGCGCCAAGGCCTGCGCAGGGGTTTCGAAGTGCACCGGCAGCCGGCGGTCCTGCCATGGCAGCCAGCCACGATTGATCAGCAACCACAGGCCGCTGGCTTGGTCGTGGAAGGGCTGCAGCAGCTCGACACCGGCTTTGCCGTCGCGCATGCGGTTGTCCAGCAGCACGCTGTGCTCGGCGTCGAAGCGGCCATACAAATGCACGCGGCGGAAGGCGTTGTCTTCTTTCGAGAGGAGCTGGGCGGTGGTGATCGGCGCTTCAATCCGCCGTTCTGCATAAGTGGCCAGCAGCACGCGCTTTTCCTCGGCACGGCCGAGTTGCCAGCAACCAAGCGCAATCAGCCCCGGCAGCAGCGCAAGCACTACCAGCGTCGGTACCCAGCCTGGGCGAAACGGCCTCACGGGCGCCTCGCTATACTTATCCACATCACCGCATCCCCCCGGAGTAACATCATGCTCAAGGCCGCGATTGTCCTGATGCTGTTGGCCACCATTGCCAGCCTGTTCAGTGGCCTGGTGTTTCTGGTCAAAGATGATGAAAACTCGACCCGTCTGCTCAAGGCCCTGACCGTACGGGTGACCCTGGCAGCCCTGACCATAGGCCTGGTCGCCTGGGGTTTGATCAGCGGTCAACTGGTCTCTCACGCCCCTTTCTGAAGTTCTCAACCGCCCCTACAGCGTTCTCGTGTTCACAACACATAGACAAAGATGAACAACCCCACCCACACCACATCGACGAAGTGCCAGTACCAACTGGCCGCCTCGAAGCCGAAGTGTTTTTCCGGGTTGAAATGCCCGCGCAGAATGCGCACGAACATCACAATCAGAATGATCGTGCCCAATGTCACGTGGGCACCGTGGAAGCCGGTAAGCATGAAAAACGTCGCACCGTAGATCCCTGAGCCCAGTGTCAGCCCCAGCTTGGTATAGGCCTCGTGGTACTCGAAGGCCTGCAGCGCGATAAAGCTGATGCCCAGGACAATGGTCAACGCCATCCAGAATTTCAGTGGGCCGCGGTGGTCACGCCGCAAGGCGTGATGGGCAATGGTGATTGTCACACTGGAACTGACCAGCAGGATGGTGTTGATCAGCGGCAAGTGCCACGGGTCGATCACTTCCTTGGGCGGTGGGAACAGCTTGGGGTCGGGGGTGTGCAGCAGCGGCCAGGTGAATTCGAAGGTTGGCCACAGCATGTGCGCAACACCTTTTGCCCCTTCGCCACCCAGCCACGGCCCCGCCAGTACGCGCACATAGAACAGCGCACCGAAGAAGGCCAGGAAGAACATCACTTCAGAGAAGATGAACCAGCTCATGCCCCAGCGGAACGAGCGATCCAGCTGCGGGCTGTACAACCCGGCGCGGCTCTCCTTGACCACTGCCCCAAACCAGCCGAACAGCATGTAGGCCAGAAACAACGCACCCACAAAGAAAATCAGCGGCCCGTGCGAATCCGGGTGGCCCGCCTTCATGTCGTTGAACCAGGTGCCCAGGCCAAACACCGTGATGAACATGCCGATGGTGGCGATGATCGGCCATTTGCTCTGCGCCGGAACGTAGTAGTGCTCATGACTTGCCATTGCTGTTCTCCTTCCCTTAACGGGCGCCCTGGACGTCCTGCGCCGCAACGTGCGCGACCGGCGGGTGGCGAGCGGTGATGTCGAACAAGGTGTAGGCCAGTGTCAGTTGCTTCACGCTGGCCGGCAGGTCGCGGTCGACGATGAAGCGCACCGGCATCTCGATGCGTTCGCCGGGCTGCAGCACCTGCTGGGTAAAGCAGAAGCACTCGGTCTTGTGGAAGTAGGCCGCGGCCTCGGCCGGGGTAATGCTGGGTATTGCCTGCGCACTCATCGGCCGGTCGGTCGGGTTGTGGGCAATGAAAATCATCTGGTTCACCGCCCCCGGGTTGACCTCCAGCTGGTCGGCAGTGGAGTAGAAGTCCCAGACCATGTCGCTGGCATTGGTCGACATGAACTGCACCCGCACCGCACGCGTCGGGTCGCTGACCTGGCTACCTTCGTACTGGCCGCCGGTCTTGCCGTTGATACCGAAGGCTTTGCACATCACGTCGTAGATCGGCACCAGCGCGAAGCCGAAGGCGAACATCACCACCGTCAGCATCAGCAGGCGCGTTACCAGGCGTTTCAGCGACAGGCCGTTCATGGCAGGTTCCTATTTCACTTCCGGGGGTGTCTGGAAGGTGTGGTAGGGCGCAGGTGAGGGTATCGACCACTCAAGGCCCTCGGCGCCATCCCAGGGTTTGGCCGGTGCCGGCGCGCCACCGCGAATGCACTTGATGACAATGAATAGGAAGAAGATCTGCGTGGCACCGAACATGAACGCGCCGATCGACGACACCATGTTGAAATCGGCGAACTGCAGGTTGTAGTCGGGAATGCGCCGTGGCATGCCGGCCAAACCTACGAAGTGCATGGGGAAGAAGGCCATGTTCATGCCGATGAACGACAGCCAGAAATGCAGTTTGCCGAGGGTTTCGTCGTACATGTGGCCGGTCCATTTCGGCAGCCAGTAGTAGGCCGAGGCGAAGATGCCGAAAATTGCACCAGGCACCAGTACGTAGTGGAAATGCGCCACCACGAAGTAAGTGTCGTGGTACTGGAAGTCCGCCGGGGCGATCGCCAGCATCAGCCCGGAGAAACCGCCGATGGTGAACAGGATGACAAAGGCGATGGCGAACAGCATCGGCGTTTCGAAGGTGAGCGAACCTTCCCACATGGTGCTGACCCAGTTGAATACCTTCACCCCGGTGGGCACGGCAATCAGCATGGTGGCGTACATGAAGAACAATTCGCCGACCACCGGGATGCCTACCACGAACATATGGTGGGCCCAGACGATGAATGACAGGAAGGCGATGGCGCCGGTGGCGTACACCATCGAGGTGTAACCGAACAGCGGCTTGCGCGAGAACGCCGGGATGATCGAGCTGACCGCACCGAAGGCGGGCAGGATCATGATGTAAACCTCAGGGTGACCGAAGAACCAGAACACATGCTGGAACAGCACCGGGTCACCGCCACCTGCGGCACTGAAAAAGCTGGTACCGAAGTGGATGTCCATCAGCATCATGGTTACCACGCCGGCCAGCACCGGCATCACCGCAATCAGCAGGAACGCGGTAATCAACCAGGTCCAGACGAACAGCGGCATTTTCATCAGGGTCATGCCGGGGGCACGCAGGTTGAGGATGGTGGCAATCACGTTGATCGCCCCCATGATCGAACTGATACCCATCAGGTGGATGGCGAAGATGAAGAAGGTGACGCTGGCTGGCGCATAGGTGGTGGAAAGCGGCGCGTAGAACGTCCAGCCAAAGTTCGGCCCTCCGCCCGGGCTGAACAAGGTTGATACCAGCAGCAGGAAGGCCGCCGGCAGCAGCCAGAAGCTGAAGTTGTTCATCCGTGGCAGTGCCATGTCAGGTGCGCCGATCATCAGCGGGATCATCCAGTTGGCCAGGCCGACGAAGGCTGGCATCACCGCGCCGAACACCATGATCAGGCCATGCATGGTGGTCATCTGGTTGAAGAACGCCGGCTCCACGATCTGCAATCCCGGCTGGAAAAGCTCGGCGCGGATCACCATGGCAAACGAGCCACCGAGCAGGAACATGATGAAACTGAACCACAGGTACATCGTGCCGATGTCTTTGTGGTTGGTGGTCAGTACCCAGCGCATCAGGCCCTTGGCCGGGCCGTGCGCATGGTCCTGGCCGTGGGCGTGGTCGTCGATCACTGCACTCATGTCCTGTCTCCTGCAATCCAATGATTGCCGCGAGTAACCCGGTTCACTTGGCTTCTGCCTGCTTCAGCGCCAGCACGTCCTTCGGCGTGACCATATCGCCTTTGTTGTTGCCCCAGGCGTTGCGCTCGTAGGTGACCACAGCGGCGATGTCGACTTCCGACAGCTGCTTGCCGAAAGCGGCCATGGCCGTGCCGGGCTTGCCATGGAAGACAATGCTCAAGTGGTCTTCCTTGGGCCCGGTGGCAATCTTCGAGCCTTTGAGCGCCGGGAACATTGGCGGCAGGCCCTGGCCTTCGGCCTGGTGACAGGCCACGCAGGTGGTGTGGTAGATCTTGTCGCCTCGTTCCACCAGCTCGTTCAGGGTCCATTCCTTGCTGGTCAGCTCCTTGAGCTTGGCGGCTTCAGCCTTGCGCTCGCCCAGCCAGGTCTCGTAATCGGCCTTGGACTTGACGTCGACCACCACCGGCATGAAGCCGTGGTCCTTGCCGCACAGCTCGGTGCACTGACCACGGTAGATGCCGGGCTTTTCGATACGGGTCCAGGCTTCGTTGACGAAGCCCGGGATGGCGTCGCGCTTGACCGCGAAGGCCGGCACCCACCAGGAGTGGATCACGTCGGCAGCGGTGACCAGAAAGCGCACTTTCGCGCCCACCGGCAGCACCAGCGGCTGGTCGACTTCCAGCAGGTAATGCTCATCCTTGGGCGCCTTGTTGTGGATCTGGTCGGCAGGGGTAGCCAGGTTGCTGAAGAACTCGACGTCCTGGCCCAGGTACTTGTAATGCCATTTCCACTGGTACCCAGTGACCTGGATGTCGATGTCCGAGTCACTGGCATCGTAGATGTCGATCAGCGTCTTGGTGGCCGGGATAGCCATGGCCACCAGAATCAGGAAGGGGACTACGGTCCAGAGGATTTCCACCCAGGTGTGCTCGTGGAAATGCGCAGCCTGCTGGCCAGTGGAGCGGCGGTGGATGACCATCGACCAGAACATCGCGCCAAACACCACGATGCCAATGATCACGCAGATCCAGAAGATGGTCATGTGCAGGTCGAAGACGGCGTTGGAAACTTCCGTCGCCCCTGGGTGCATGTTCACGGTCCAGGCGGCGTTCGCCTGACCAAAAACCGACCACAACAGGAGGCCCATCCAGACATGTGGATGTCGCATCATTGCGGGTTCCCCTTCTAATTCTTGTTGTCCCGGAGGCGTGGCCTGCGGCAAGAGGGAACGGCGGTCAAGACTGCCTGGCTTCGACGACCGAGCCCCTGCTAAAAGCAGTCGGGCCTCATCAACGAATCACGTTCAACGGGAGTATAGACAGCGACCAATGGCACGCAATGACGCCTGTGAAATGAACTTCACGAAATGGCCAGAACGCCTGAAAACCGCGCGCTTGAGAGTTCATGGCAAAATAGTGGCATTCGGTTATGCCAGAGATAGCACACGTTTGCGTGGTTTATAACAAATACGTCTTAGGTATTCTGTATACCGAGCTAATTTAGTGTCTTCCGTTTGAAACGTAATGTCCCTGGAGTTGTCATGAACATCGCTGCTGTACGCGAGCAGGTAAGCCAAGCCCATCAACATGAAGGCCAGACCGGCCAATTGAAACAGCGTCTCGAGTTGCAACTGCCCCACCTGCACCCCTCGATCCAACTGCCTGAGCAGGACGCCCAGGGTACTTTGGCGCGCTTCGTCAGCGCCTACATCGATCAGGTTCCGGAACTGTTGGAGGCCGCCCACGAGGTCGCTCGCGAAGCCGGCATCGAAGCCCAGATCAAACCGGTACTGAAAATTGCCGAGGCCTACTTCCTTCAGCCGCCCAGTGTGATGCAAGGGCATGTGGGCCTGGACTGCCTACTGGATGAGGCCTACCTGGCGCACCGCTTGGTGGAAGAGGTGAATGACTTGTACATCCGCCACTTCCAGCAGCCGTTGATCCCGGTCGACACCACGGTGGCCAACCTGATTGCCCACCAGTTGATTGGCGAAAGCTTTGCCAACCAGCTGGATGAAGTGGTGCACCACTCGGTTGACGAAATGCTCAATGACGAAAGCTTTGCGGTGGAATCGGTGGAGGCTTACCGCGAAAAGCTAAGCAGCCCGGAAACCGGCGCGGCGTGGAAGCGCTGGCCATGCCTGTCGCGCCAGCTGGGTGTGGAGCTGGGTCAGCCGGCCTGATTGTCCTGTCCCGGCCCATTCGCGGGTGAACCCGCTCCTACAACGGCCTGTGCCGAACCACCGAAGCGTGCCCGGTGTAGGAGCGGCCTTGCCCGCGAATGGGCCGGGCCTGCTAACCAATTTCCACCCGCCGTTCACCGCTGCCGCTGCCATCGTATTCGCGGGTGAACCCGCTCCTTACACTGGGGCTAGGCCCCAACCCCCGCCGTGGTCCGCAAGCGCCCCTCGATCCGCCGCTTCAGGCGCCGCTGCTCTATCCGCAACCGTGATCCATTGGCAGAATTGCTGCGGCTCCAGTCCTCCAGCAACTCAAGGCACGAGTGGTCGATATAACTCAGGTTACCCAGCGGGACGTGCAACGTGGTGCCCGCCGGAACGCTATCAAGCACCTGGGTCAACGCCGGCACCTTGAGGAACGTCGCCGCACCGCTGAGCCGCAGCTCCATATGTCCCGGCTTCTCCAGGCTGACCAGGTTGATCTTCAGCCGCGCAGCCTTGAACGCCAGTTTCAGCAAGGTCAGGGCAAAGCCAAGCAGTACCCCAGTCAACAGGTCGGTAAAGATGATCGCCAGCGCCGTCGCCGCATAGGTGAACATCGGCATGCGGCCATAACGGCCTAGCCCACGAAACGCTTTGAAGTCGACCAGCTTGATCCCGGTAAACACCAGCACACCCGCCAGGCTCGCTACCGGTATCTGTTGCAGCACGCTACTAAGCGCCACCACGAACGCCAACAGCCATAGGCCATGGAAAATCGCCGAGGCCCGGGTCTGCGCTCCGGCCTGGACATTGGCCGAACTGCGCACGATCACCCCGGTCATCGGCAAGGCGCCCAGCACCCCGCAAAGCATGTTGCCAATGCCTTGGGCTGAAAGCTCACGGTCAAAATCCGAGCGCTGACCACTGTGCATGCGATCGACCGCTGCAGCCGACAGCAGGGTTTCGGCGCTGGCGATGAAAGCCAGGGCAAAGGCGGCGACCAGCAGAGCAGGGTCAGCCAGTTGCATCAGGTCACCCGGGCGAATCCAGTCAATGGCCTCAGTCAGGTCTGCCGGCACTTGCACGCGGTTTACCGGCAGGACCAGCCACATGCTGATGGCGGTCATGCTTGCCACGCCGAGCAGGGCACCCGGGACAAAGCGCAGCCGCTGCGGCCGAAGGCGCTCCCAACCCCACATGATGGCGATGGTCCCCAGGCCAAGCGCACCGGCCATCCAACCTGAGCCAACACCCTCCTGTGACAGGGCTGCCGCCACGGTTGCCGGGAACTCCAGCAGGTTCTGCAGGCCTGACGGTTGCGGCGCCGTGTCGAACATCACATGCACCTGAGACAGCACGATCAACACGCCAATCCCCGCCAGCATGCCGTACACCACCGCCGGCGCAGTGACGCGGAACCAGCAGCCCAGGCGCAGGCGCCCGGCCAGTAACTGCAGCAAGCCGGCCAACAGCAGGATCGGCCCAAGCATGGCCATGCCGTGCTGGCGTACCAGCTCGAACACCAGTACCGCCAGACCGGCAGCGGGGCCGCTGACCTGTAGCGGCGATCCGGCAAGGAACCCGACGACAATGCCGCCGATAATCCCAGTAATCAGGCCTTTCGCCGGTGGCATGCCCGAGGCGATCGCAATGCCCATGCACAACGGCAGGGCCACCAGGAAGACCACCACCGATGCCAGCAACTCACGCGGCAGGGCCGCTTTCAACTGTGTAATGTTCACCGTGTTTCTCCTTTCTCTAGTCGCACGGCCATTCCCCTGGCCGTGGGCACGTTTGCCCCTGACAAGCGCGCAGGCGCGGGCCGCCAGCGAGCACGCCGGCAGGGCAGTCAGGGAATTCAAGGCAGCCGAAGGCCGCGCCACACCCCTGTAGGGTGCAGCCGGCTATCAAGGTTCTAGCGGCGGACGGGTCGCTTAGTAGCGGCCTCTCGGAGTGGCGCAGGGAACGGGTTCACCAGCGGCCAAGGGCAGGAAGCTGTCGCTGGCGGCGTCGTAGGCTTCGATCTTGCTGGTCTCGATGTCGTACACCCAACCATGAATGAACAGCTCACCGGCCGCCAGGCGCGAAGCCACCGAAGGATGGGTGCGCAAGTGATGCAACTGGGCGATGACGTTCTCTTTGGTCAGCACTTGCATCGTCTCGTGCTCGCTGCCGCAGGAGCAGTTGTTCTCGACCACGGTGCGGGCTACTTCAGCGTGGCGCAACCAGGCGCCAACGGTAGGCATCTTGGTCAGCGACTGCGGGTTGAGTACCGCACGCATGGCGCCGCAGTCGGAGTGGCCACAGATGATGATGTGGTGCACTTTAAGCGCCATTACGGCGTACTCGATGGCGCTGGAAACGCCCCCGTTCATCTGGCCATAAGGCGGTACCACGTTACCCACGTTACGGGTTACGAACAGGTCGCCTGGCGAGCTTTGGGTGATCAGCTCGGGAACGATGCGCGAATCGGCACAGGTGATGAACATGGCGCGTGGTGTTTGCGCGGTGGCGAGCTTCTTGAACAGCTCTTGCTGATCAGGGAAAACATCATGGTGAAAGCGCAGGAAGCCGTCGACGATGTGCTTAAGGGCAGCATCGGCGCTTTCCGCGGGGACCTGCGGTACGACCTTGGATGGGTCCTTGACGGGCATGATTCATCCTCTTGACGGTGTGTAGGTAAATCCATTTTACCGGTGAAAGATTCAGGCTATGCAGGGTTTTAGATGACACGCACGGGCCATAGATCACAGTCGGTGTGGACTTATTACCTACGCTAGCGGGGAAAACTTAACTGAAACTTAATTAGAAGGCTCTAGAACGGGCGTTCCAGAGAAAAAGGCGGGAGTTGGATAATAGCAAAAAAACATCAGTTGCCAATATGTATTAGCGCAATTATTGGTTGTTATTAGTAGCGTTGTGAGCAATGCGCAGCCCTTGTGTGAGCGGGATCAAGTCAGAACAGCGTCATCTGCCCACCCGGCGGGCAGAACGCCGAGCAATCCAGCGCCTGCGCCTCGCGCCCTTCGAAATCCAGCCGCTTCATTGCCTTGGCAAAGCGCTGCGCCAGCAACTCGGCAAACACCCCTTCACCACGCATGCGTACGCCGAACCGGCTGTCATACAGCGCGCCACTGCGGCTCTGGCGGATCAGGCTCAACACATGCGCCGCCCGCTGCGGGTAATGGTCCTGTAACCACTGCTCGAACAACGGCGCCACTTCCAGCGGCAGGCGCAGCATCATGTAGGCCGCACTCTGTGCGCCAGCCTCCCTGGCCGCCTCCAGCAGGCGCTCCAGCTCACTGTCGTTGATCATTGGAATCATTGGCGAACACAAAACACCCACCGGTACGCCCGCTTCACGCAATACTCGGATGGCCCTCAACCTCGCACCGGGTGAGGCCGCTCGGGGTTCGAGCACGCGCTTGAGGCTGTCGTCCAGCGTGGTCAGGCTGATCATCACCCGTGCCAGGCGCTGGCGGGCCATCTCAGCCAGCAGGTCAAGGTCGCGCAGCACCAGTGAACCCTTGGTGACAATGGTCACCGGGTGACGAAAACGCAGTAACACTTCGAGCAAGCGCCGGGTCAGTAACTGTTCCCGCTCAATCGGCTGGTAGGGGTCGGTGTTGGAGCCCAGATTGATCGGCGCGCACACGTAGCCCGGTTTGCTCAATTGCTGTGCCAGCACCTCGGCTGCGTTGGTCTTGGCTATCAGTTTGGTCTCGAAATCCAGGCCGGGAGAAAGGTCCCAGTAGGCGTGCGAGGGGCGGGCATAGCAGTAGATGCAGCCATGCTCGCAGCCACGGTAAGGGTTGATGGAGCGATCGAAAGGGAGGTCGGGTGAAGTGTTGCGGCTGATCACCGACTTGGCTGTCTCAATCCGCACCTCGGTGCCCTGGGTTTGCGGCACTTCCTGGTACCAGCCATCATCTTCCGCCACCGAATGACCAGGGGCAAAGCGGTTGTGTGGGTTGTGCGCCGTGCCACGGCCCTTTTGCGGTGCTGGAGGAATCATGGCTCACCTATATACTGTATTCATATACAGTATCGTGCATGCCGGGATCTTTCCAGCACCTCTGGTCTGACTACTTCAGGCCATGCCAGCTGAGATACGCTGCCTGGCTCGATGGCCGCCCAAGAAACGCCTCGATGCCTTCACGTAACGGGCGCGATGCCCCTGGAGCGAACAGTGCTTCCTGCAGTGCCCGACCCGTGGCTTCGTTCAACAGGCCCTCGGCTTCGAAGCGGGTGAACAAATCGAAGGCATGCACATCCGACCACAGGTAGGCGTAGTAACCAGCATCGTAGCCGTTCACAAGGTGGTCGAAGGCATGCGCCGGATGTTCGAAATCAGCCAGCGGCCAGTAACCACAACGTTCGCGGGCATCACCCAATCGCTGTTCCAAGGACCTGCCATCGTTTGGTGTGCCATGCAGGTCCATGTCGAACAACGCCAGGCACAGATCACTCGCGATCTCCTCCACGCCCTGCTGTCGTAACTGCTGCAGGCACTCATCGGCTTGCTTGCGGGATAGTTGACGGCCGTCCTGCGTGCGCGCCGAGATCGCCACCAGATAGTCCGCGTCCCAGACCCAACGCTCGAACAGCTTGCCGAACAACTCCACACCATCGGTGCCCAGCTCGGTCACGTTGGACATGACGTGGTTCGTCGTACGTACCAGCAGGTGGTGCAAGGCATGGCCGAATTCATGGAAAAGCTTGCGCAGTGACAAATGATCGAGCAACGGCTGTAAACCTGACAGCGCTTGCGGCACATCACTGAACACCACCACCGAGGCTGCCTGGTAGATACCCTCTGCATCGACCCGACGATTCCTTACATAGGTGGTAAACACCGCGTCTGGCTGCTTGCCTGCGTGTTGCACGGCATCCAGATACAGAAAACCAATGAAAGCGCTGTCCTGCCACACCTCGAACGGCTGCACGCTGTCATCCCAAGCAGGCAGCGCTTTGGGCTGCAGCACTACACCAAACAACTTCTGCGCCAATTGCTGCAACGCACTGACAACGGTATTCAGCGGGAAGTAATCGCGCAGCGCTTCGGCAGGAAACTCACTGCGCGAAGCACGCCGCAGGTACTCGAAATCCCAGGGTAGGGGTTGGCCCAGGCCCTGCTCGGCAGCCCCGCGCTCCACCTGCGAACGCCACCGCAACATGGCAGGTCGCACATGATCGGCCAGATCGTGGAGAAAACCGCACACCTGGGCTACCGAACCCGCACTCTTCACCTGCAAGCTCTGCTCCAGATGGCCGGAGTAACCGAGCAGGAGGGCCTTCGCCTCAAGCAACTGCGCCAGTTGCTGCAGATACGTGCCGTTGTCCTGTTGCGGATCATGGCTGACGCCGCGGGCGTGGAAAGCCCGGTACACACGCTCACGGAGCTGGCGGTTGCCAGCATGTTTGAGCACCTCACGAGTAGTCACCGTGTCACACGCAATCAACCACCCCTGCTTACCTGCTTGTTGTGCTCCTGCAGCCAATTCGTCGCGTACCCGCTGTGGTATGCCGCTCAGTTCGGCTTCATCGGTGATATTCAAGCCCGGCCGGTTGATGTTGCTGCGGAACGCCTCGCGTGCGGTGCCAATCTGCGCCTGAAGGTTTGCCAGACGCGCTTTGCCTGCGGAGTCGAGTAACGCGCCGCCAGCGGCGAACTTGTCCAGATGCCAACGCAAGGTGGCGCGCTTCCCGGCATCCAGTTGTTTGCCGATGTCACTGCCGGCCAAGCGTTCATACAGCTCATGCAAGCCAGTGTTGGCGAACTTCTGTTCGAAGCATGCCGTCGCTCTGCCGTAGAAATCGATGATGGCGTTGGCCCAGGCCGTATCCCGGCCGACCAGTGGTGAAGCGGCATACAACACTGCCAGCAGCTGGCTATCCAGCCCATCCACCGCCAGCACCATGTCATCCCAGGTGGGCATGGTTCGTTGATCACGGATGATGCGTTCTACACCGTTCTCGTGTGCCAGCAGCACGTGAGCGAATGCCGCCTGCATGTTTTCGAGGGTGATGGAGGAGTAATCGACGGGGATATGGCTATTTTGCAGAAGAGGGTTGGCCATGACGCACACCTTGCTGGTAGAAATGAGCAAGAGAGCTTGCATGGCCAACGTGCGCCAGGTGGCCTGACTATCTAACACCTGTCCATGCCTGCCCGGGCATTGCACCCGGGCGGCATGACTGTATTACTCAGCCGGCTTTTTCAGCTTCGGATTTGGGAAGAACTGCACGGTCTGCACCTTGGCCGGCGCGGCTTTCGGCGTCAGGTGGTTGACCCGGGTGCCCAGTTCTTTCGGCACCGACAAGCCCTGCTCGTTGAGGGTGTCGGTAAAGCCGCAAGCCACACACTCACGGTGCGGTATGCCGTCTTCGTTCCACATCATCAGCTTGTCGGGCTCGCTGCACGCCGGGCACACGGCACCGGCAATGAAGCGCTTCTTTGTCTTGTTCACAGCTACCTCACTCATGCTGCAGCGTCCTCGGTGAGACCACTGTGGCGCAGCAATGCATCGATGGAAGGCTCACGGCCACGGAAGTCGACGAACAGCTCCATCGGCTCGCGCGAACCACCACGGGCCAGGATCGCCTCGCGGAAGGCGCGGCCGGTCTCGGCGTTCAGCACGCCTTCTTCCTCGAAGCGCGAGAAGGCGTCAGCCGACAGCACTTCGGCCCACTTGTAGCTGTAGTAGCCCGCCGCGTAACCGCCCGCGAAAATGTGCGCAAAGCTGTTGGGGAAGCGGTTGTAAGCCGGCGGGCGCATGACCGACACCTCGTCACGCACACCTTCGAGCACCTGCAATACGCTGCGGCCGTCGCCATGGCTGGCGTGCAGCTCGAAATCGAACAGCGAGAACTCCAGCTGGCGCACCATCATCATGCCCGACTGGAAGTTTTTCGCGGCCAGCATCTTGTCCAGCAGGTCCTGGGGCAGGGCGGCGCCGGTTTCGTAGTGACCCGAAATCAGTGCCAGGCCTTCCGGCTCCCAGCACCAGTTTTCCATGAACTGGCTTGGCAGCTCGACCGCATCCCAGGCCACGCCGTTGATGCCGGACACGCCGGCATGCTCGATGCGGGTCAGCATGTGGTGCAGGCCGTGACCGAACTCGTGGAACAGGGTGGTGACTTCATCGTGGGTCAGCAACGCGGGCTTGCCGGGCGCGGCCGGAGTGAAGTTGCACACCAGGTTGGCCACCGGGCTCTGCAGCTGGCCGCCGACAGTGCGGCGACGGTCACGGGCGCCGTCCATCCAGGCGCCGCCACGCTTGTTGGCGCGGGCGTACAGGTCGAAGAAGAAACGGCCAACGTGCTGACCATTTTCCTTGATCTCGAACAGGCGTACGTCCGGGTGCCAACTGTCGAAGCCTTCAAGCTCGGCGATTTCGATGCCGTACAGGCGCTGCACGATGCTGAACAGGCCGCCCAGCACCTTGTCGATCGGGAAATAGGCGCGCAGGGCTTCCTGCGACACGCTGTAGCGCTGCTCGCGCAGCTTCTCGCCAAAGTAGCCGGCATCCCAGCTGGCCAGCTCGGGGCAGCCTTGTTCGGCAGCGTAGGCCTTGAGCTGTTGCAGGTCCTGGGCAGCGAACGGCTTGGAGCGCTTGGCCAAGTCACGCAGGAAGCTCAGCACCTGGTCGCTGGACTCGGCCATCTTGGTGGCCAGGCTCAGCTCGGCGTAGTTCTTGTAGCCCAGCAGTTCGGCCAGCTCCTGGCGCAGGTCGAGGATTTCGCGCATCACCGGGCCATTGTCGAACTGGCCGGCATTCGGGCCCTGGTCGGAGGCGCGGGTGCAGTAGGCGGCGTATAGCTCTTCGCGCAGGGCGCGGTCACTGGCATAGGTCATCACCGCGTAGTAGCTGGGGAACTCAAGGGTGATCAGCCAGCCGTCCAGGCCCTTGGCCTGGGCTGCAGCGGCCATCTGCGCCTTGGCCGAATCGGTCAGGCCGGCCAGCGCAGCTTCGTCGGTAACATGTTTGGTCCATGCCTGAGTGGCGTCGAGCAGCTGATTGGAGAAACGGCTGCCCAGCTCGCTGAGCTTGCTCTGCACCTCGGCGTAACGCTGCTGCTTGTCCGCTGGCAGGTCGATACCCGACAGGCGGAAGTCACGCAGGGCATGCTCGAGGATAGTCTTTTGCGCCACGTCGAAGCTGGCGGCCTCCGGGCTGTTGATCAGCGCCTGGTAGGCTTCGAACAGCGCGCGGTTCTGGCCCAGTTCGGTAGAGTAGGCACTCAGGGCTGGCAGGCAAGACTCGTAAGCCTCGCGCAGCTCGGCGCTGTTGCACACCGCATTGAGGTGGCTGACCGGGCTCCAGGCCGCGCCCAGGCGGTCGTTCAGTTCGTCCATGGCCAGCACCAGGCCGGCCCATGTAGGGTTCTTGCCCTGCTTTTCTAGGATCTCGGCAATGGCTTTACGGTTGTCGGCCAGGATCGCTTCGATCGCCGGCAACACGTGTTCGGCACGAATTTGCGAGAAGGGCGGCAGATCGTGGGATTGCAGAAGCGGGTTGTTCGCAGTCACGGTTTGGATACCTTGGCAGAAGAAACACTGCCCCATCTTAATTACAATCGACGCCGACCGCAGCAGGCAGCCTGCCTATCGGCACAGATGAGAGACGCTATCATGGCCATTCGCAGCTTCCAGCAACACACTCCGAAAGTTGGGCCCAGGGCCTTCGTCGACCGTTCGGCGGTGGTGCTGGGCGACGTGGAGATCGGTGAAGACAGTTCGGTCTGGCCGTTGACCGTGGTGCGCGGCGACATGCACCGCATCCGCATTGGCGCGCGCACCAGCGTGCAGGACGGCAGCGTGCTGCACATTACCCACGCCGGGCCTTTCAACCCGGACGGTTTCCCGCTGATCATCGGCGACGAAGTGACCATCGGGCACAAAGTGATGCTGCATGGCTGCACCTTGGGCAACCGCATCCTGGTGGGCATGGGCAGCACCATCATGGACGGTGCCATCGTCGAGGACGAAGTGATCATCGGCGCTGGCAGCCTGGTGCCGCCGGGCAAACGCCTGGTCAGTGGCTACCTGTACATGGGTAGCCCGGTGAAACAGGCCCGGCTGCTGAATGACAAGGAGCGCGCATTTTTCTCCTACAGCGCCGGCAACTACGTGAAGCTCAAGGACCAACACCTGGCCGAAGGCTACGATCAACCTGAATGACCGCATTCGCGGGCGCGCCCGCTCCCACGGGTTCAGTGGAGCCATCAAGGCCTGCGCTGTACCTGTGAGAGCGGGCATGCCCGCGAAGAAGGCCACGCAGCTCTCAAGTGGAACCCTGTACATGCACCAGCAAAACATCCTCTTCGACCTCGACGGCACCCTGACCGACCCACGCCTGGGCATCACTCGCTCGATCCAGTACGCCCTGGCCAAGCTGGGCATCGATGAACCGGACCTGGCCCGCCTCGAACACTTCATCGGCCCACCCCTGCTGCAGGCTTTCATGCAGTTCTACAACTTCGACGAAGCCAAGGCCTGGGATGCGGTGAACTTCTACCGGGAGCGCTTCCGCGTGACCGGGCTGTACGAAAACCTGGTGTTCGCTGGCGTCCCCGAATTGCTCGAAGCCCTGAACGGCCAGGGCCGCACGCTGTACATTGCCACGTCAAAACCGTGGGAGTTCGCCCGCGAAATCGCCCGGCACTTCGCCTTCGATCATCACTTCAAGGTGATCTACGGCAGTGAGCTGGACGGCACGCGCACCAACAAGGTCGAGCTAATTCGCCATTTGCTGGATGAAGAAGGGCTGGACCCTGCACAGACGCTGATGATCGGTGACCGCAAGCATGACCTGATCGGCGCGCGCAGCAACGGGCTGCAGGCAGTAGCGGTGGGGTACGGGTTTGGCAGCCGGGAAGAGTTGATGGCAGAGGAGCCTGCCTTCCACTTTGCCACCTTGGCCGAGATGCATCAGGCATTCCTCAAGGCGTGACGGCCCTGGGGGCTGCCTTGCGGCCCCCTGGATCTTACCGGCCAGCCATCAACCCCTGTAGCGCTGCCTTTCTCTCATCAATGGGCAAACGCCCCAATTGCTCGACTCGCTCATAAAACCGGGCCCAGTCACCATCAACCTCATGGAACAGCGCGGCAAACGCCGGCACCCACTGGTCATACAGCCCGAACGGCAACAACTTGGCATTATTCATCGGCCCATGCATCCAGGCGTCATAGCGTTTGTCCCCACCCCATTGGCCATCACGCAACTGCCGGTATTCCTGCCTTAACCGGTCGAACTCCGCCCGCTTGGCCAGCCGCTTGTGCGCATCATCCAAAGGCCCGTCATAAATGGCCTGCAATCGCTCACGACAGGCCAGCACCAGGCGGATGAACTGGTCACGCTGCTGCTGCCTCTGCCCTGCGCCAACCGCTGCCAGCCCGCGCGCCGCCCGCCATTGCCGCGTGCCCTCCTGCTCGACGAACGAGGCGAAGGATTCATTGAATTCGGTATCGTCCTGCACGTAGAAGCGCTGGTGGGCCAGTTCATGGAAGATCAACGTAGCCAGGCGCTCATCGCCCCAGCCCACCATCGACGACAGAATCGGGTCATCGAACCAACCCAGGGTCGAATAAGCTTCCACGCCCCCGACGTAAACATCCAGGCCATCCTGGCGCATCAACGCCGCCGCGCCCCGCGCCGCGCCTTGCTGGTAGTAGCCGCGGTACGCCACGCACCCTGCTATCGGAAAGCAGTGCGTTACCGGTTGCAACGACAACTCGGGCGTGGCGAACACATTCCACACCACGTAGGGGCGGCCAAGGTCGGCGTATACCCGGTAGCTGCGGTTGTCTGGCAGTTTCAATTGCTGGCTGGCAAACACCCGCGCCTGTTCGGCCTGTTGCAGGTGCGCGCGCAAAGGTGCAGGGGTAGCAGGGTCGGCCAATACCTGCTCTACAGGCTGCCGCGCCCGCAGCAACTGCCACTGGCCCTCGGCCAGCTGCCCATAGTAGGCGACATTGCTGCAACCGTTCAGCAGGAGCGCCGCAAGCAGCGGAACCAAACGGGTGAAAATGCGGTCGAGTGCCCCAAGGCCTGAGCGCTGCATAAGAAAAAGTCGAAGCATCCGGTACTGTCTGACTCGCTCAAGACCATTTCGCTCCAAGACTATCTCGCCAAGGGGGAGTTTCGCCATGCGTGCATTGTTGGTCGCCGGCTCACTGTTGTTGATCTCTGCCTGTTCAACATTGCCAGACCCAGACCCGAATCAGGCGTGGGTCGACCTCACGCGCTACGACAACACCTCGCTGTACGCCGTGCAGGTAGATGAGCGTGACTGGGCTGACAGCCGCTATTTCGAGGTTCAACCCGGCAGCCACGAACTGACCGTGCGCTATCAGTTTCCGGTTAATCCCAGCAATATCGGCCCCGTCAATGAGCCACTATGGCGCGATTGCCAGGTCAAGCTGACCTTCAAGGACTTCAGCGCCGGGCAGCGTTATCAACTGCAGGCTGGCAGCATTGGCTTCCGCCCTTGGATAAAACTCTACGACCACCAGCAAAAACTGCTGGGTCAAGGGCTGCCGGCGGGTTGTCAGCGCACCTGAACCGCACAAACGGCGCTATGCTTGTTACTTGTAAATCGCAAGTGGGAGTTTCGCCATGCGCCAGCCCATGATGCTGATCGCCCTCAGTACACTGGGGGCTTGCGCCAGCCCCTTGCCGCCAGTCGACCCGAAGCAGGCGTGGGTCGACCTGTACACCATGACTCCCGGCCGGGTGATCATGGCCGACCGCCTCGATGGCAAGCGCCTGGAGGATGGCCGTTACTTTCAGGTGACGCCGGGCAAGCACGAACTGGTGGTGCGCTTTGATTATGAAATCTACTCGGGCGGCATCATGTCAGAACCCAGGGACCGAACCTGTTACCTGACCGTACGCTTTGACAACTTCAAGGCCGGCGAGCGCTATCGCCTGGAGGCGCGAGCGCCAGTGATGGAGCCGCAGGTGCTGCTGTATGACGCCAACCGCAAGGTGGTGGTGAACGAGCCTAGCGAGGTGTTCTGCATACCGTGAATTCGGGGCTGCATTGCAGCCCCGAGCTCTGATGCTTATCGATCGTTCTTCTGGTAGATAATCTTCTTCGTCCCGCCATCGCAGGTCCCGACGACCATGTTCTGGTCCTCGACCTCGCTGTTGGGCACGATCTCCAGCGTGTAGGACGTAACCCCTTGGGCCTGGATCTTGGCCTCGATCTCGGCTTTCAGCTCCTCGCATGGCTTGACGGCCGCCAGCGCAGACGTGGCGACAAGGGTAGCCAACACAGCGATAGCTACGCGAATCATGGAACGGCTCCTGGAAAGGGCAGTGGCGCTGCCGACGTTCTTTAGACTACAGCAAACCACTACCGTTGCACCGCTTCACCCCACCAACGCGGCATCCAGGCTGATCTTCGCATTCAAAACCTTGGACACCGGGCAGCCTTCCTTCGCCTTGCTGGCAATCTCCAGGAATAGAGCCTCGCTGGCCCCGGGTACCTTGGCCCTGAGCACCAGGTGCACGGCAGTAATGGCAAAACCGTCCACTTGCTTGTCGAGCGTCACCTCTGCAGCCGTGTCGATCCGCTCTGCGGTAAGCCCCGCCTCGCCGAGCATCATTGATAGCGCCATCGAGAAACAACCGGCATGCGCCGCGCCGATCAGCTCCTCCGGGTTGGTACCGGGTGTGCCCTCGAAACGTGTATTGAAGCCATAAGGGTTCTGCTTGAGTGCGCCGCTTTCGGTAGAAAGCAGACCTTTCCCATCCTTCAGGCCACCTTGCCAGATCGCCGATGCTGTCTTTTTCATGATGCCTCCTGATCACTGGGTTGCTTGCCTACGGTTCAGAGGCCCGCCGCCTGCCGCAAGTTCAGAGCAATATGCTTGCAGGCATTGAATCCAACGAATGCGCCCATACAGAATCAAAAAGGCCTCTGGCCAATCATTCTTGCGGAGGCTCCATGACGCAGCTGCGTGACCTGAAGATTTCTACCCTGGACCTGGTGCCCGTGCGCGCCGACGCCGGCCCCGCGCAATCGCTGCGCAACTCGCTGGACCTGGCGCAGCATGTCGAGCGCTTTGGCTATAACCGTTTTTGGGTGGCCGAGCACCACAACATGGACGGCATCGCCAGTTCGGCGACTTCGGTGCTGATCGGCTACCTGGCCGGTGGGACCTCACGTATTCGCGTGGGCTCTGGCGGGGTAATGCTGCCCAACCATGCGCCGCTGGTAATTGCCGAGCAGTTCGGCACCTTGGCCAGCCTGTATCCGGGGCGTATCGACCTTGGCTTGGGCCGTGCGCCGGGTTCGGACCAAATGACCGCCTATGCCCTGCGACGCGAGCGCGCTGGCAGCCCGGATGACTTCCCGGACGATGTCGAGGAGCTTTCGCGCTACCTCGGGCCACGCACCGATGATCAAAAAGTGATCGCCGTACCCGGGCACGACACCGACGTGCCAATGTGGTTGCTGGGATCCAGCCTGTTCAGCGCCCAGCTGGCCGGCATGCGCGGCATGCCCTACGCCTTCGCCTCGCATTTCGCACCACGCTACATGCACGAGGCGATTCGCGTATATCGCAACCATTTCAGGCCCTCGACCACGCTGGATAAGCCGTATGTGATGCTGGGCATACCCATGGTGGTGGCGCAGACCGACGAGAAGGCCGAATACCTGGCAACCTCGGTCTACCAACGCATCCTGGCGCTGATTCGCGGACAGAGCCTGATGCAGAAGCCACCCGTGGAGAGCATGGATGGGCTGTGGTTGCCCCATGAGCGAGAGACGGTGGGCAGCTTCCTGGGGTTGGCCATGATTGGCAGCCCGCAGAAGGTAAAGGCCAAGGTAGAAGTGCTAATGGACCAGACGGGTGCGGATGAACTGATCTTTACCTGTGACTTGTATGAACATGCGGACCGCATTCGGTCATATGAGCTGATGGCGCAGGCCCTCAAGACCGAGTGACCCTCGTCGCGGGCTCGCCCGTTTCCACAGGTTGACTGAAGCCTTCAAGGCCTGCGCTGTACCTGTGGGAGCGGGCAAGCCCGCGAATGAGCGGGGCCATCAGCCGCGGCGGTACACAATCTCCTTGGTGCCGGCCTCGCAGCTACCAATGACCTTGCCCGCCGGCTCGCCTTTTTTGACGATCTCCAGCTTGTAGCCAGTGACGCCCTTGGCATCCAGCTTGGCCGCAATTTCCGCCTTCAACTCCTCGCACGGTTTGCCCGCTGCCAGCGCACCACCGGCCAGGGTCATCAGGCCCAGCGCCAGAATCAGTTTTTTCATCACTCGCTTTCCTTGTGCAGATGAAATCAGAAGGGGACCCCACCAAGGCGCCCCGTTCCTGAATACCTCATCACGCCGAGATCATGCAGCCCGACGCTATATCAGCTATTGGCGATACGGAAGCCGACCTTCAGCGTGACCTGGAAGTGCGCCGCCTTGTTGTCACGGATATGGCCACGGGTATCGACCACTTCGAACCATTCCAGGTGCTTGATGCTTTTGCCGGCTTCAGCCAGAGCATTGTTGATGGCGTCTTCGATACTGGTGGGCGAAGACCCTACCAGTTCGATTTTCTTGTAGGTGTGATGATCGGTCATGAGTGCTCTCCATGGGTGACAGTGAGTTTCAGCCTAGCAGCGCAGGCCTGGTTTACCTGCGAGCAGTCACTGTCAGCGAAAGTTCGATCGCACTTTCTCGCAGGCCAAGGGTCGCAAACCTTAGAGCCCATACTGCAAAGGAGAGTCAACATGCACCGTAACTCGCTGCGTAAAACGTCCCTGGAAAGCATGGAAGCAGAGATCGAGAGCCTTCTGAAAAGCTTGGAAAACCTCAAGCATGATGCGTCGGAAGAGTCCCAGAAGTCGGTGAAGGCAATCCGCAGCAACGCTGAAAGCGCACTGCGTCATTCGCGCAGCCTACTGAGCGATGCGTACGAGGAAGTGAAGCAGCGCACCCGCCAGACCGGCATAGCCACCCGGGACTACGCCCAGGAACACCCCTACACAACCGCTGGTGTGGCCATTGGTGCGTTGGGCCTGCTGGCGGCCTACCTGATGTGCAAGCGAAACTAAGCGCCCTGCCGCGCAAGTTCCGCCCGTAACCACTGCGCCAACTGCTCGGCGCGCCCGTCTGCGGCGCGCCGTGGCACCCACAATGCCAGCGCCGCCTGGGTAGGTGAAAACCCCCACGGCGCACTCAAACGGCCCGCCCGCAGGTCATCGGCGACCAGTGGCTGCGGTGCAATCGCAACGCCCAATCCGGCCACGGCAGCTTCCAGCAGGTAATACAGGTGCTCGAAGGCCTGGCCATAGTGAATGGCCGCCGGGTCCAGGCCCTGTTGCACCGCCCAGGTCGGCCAGGCTTGCGGGCGTGAAGTGGTGTGCAGCAAGGCTTCGCCCAGCAGTGCCTGGGCGGGCGCCCCCCGCAAGCGCTGGAAGCCTGCGAAATGCGGGCTGAGCACCGGTCCGATACATTCCTCGGCCAGCACATGCACCTGCATATCCGCCGGCCACGGTGGCTCGGCATACACCAGCAACGCATCCAGCCCAGGCCGCCGCGGGTCAAGGTCGCCCTCACCCGCCGACAGATGCAAGCGCAGCTCAGGCAAATCCGCCTGCAACCGCCCCAGCCGCGGGATAAACCAGCGTGCCAGCAGGCTGCCCGAGCAGCCCAGCACGAACGGCGCCTCGCTCACATCACGGCTGAGTTCGGAACACACGCTGCGCAGCCGGTCGAAGGCCTCACCGCTGGCATCGCGCAGACGAACGCCTGCATCTGTGAGTTTGATGCCGCGCCCGTCCTTGACGAACAGGGCGACGCCCAGATGCTCCTCAAGCACCTTGATCTGCCGGCTGACGGCGCCGTGGGTGACGTGCAGCGCTTCAGCTGCCTGGCTGACACTGTTCAGCCTGGCTGTAGCCTCGAAGGCACGCAGGGCATTGAGGGGAGGGAGGTCGTGGGCCATTTTACCTGTGAGTTTTTCTGACAAGTTTGCGCAATCTTATCGGTTTTCAGCCGAGCTTGCCGTGGTTAGAGTAAAGCCCATCACTCATTCACTACGCCTTGGAGCGCCCCATGTCCCAGTCCCAATACCGCCCCGGCCCCGACGCCAATGGCCTGTTCGGCTCGTTTGGCGGCCGCTATGTGGCCGAAACCCTGATGCCACTGGTGCTGGACCTGGCCCGCGAATACGAAGCTGCCAAGGCAGACCCCAAGTTCCTTGAAGAGCTGGCGTACTTCCAGCGCGACTACATCGGCCGCCCTAACCCGCTGTACTTCGCCGAGCGCCTGACCGAGCATTGCGGCGGGGCGAAGATTTTCTTCAAGCGTGAAGAGCTCAACCATACCGGCGCGCACAAGGTGAACAACTGCATCGGCCAGGTGCTGCTGGCCAAGCGCATGGGCAAAAAGCGCCTGATCGCCGAAACCGGCGCCGGCATGCACGGTGTCGCCACCGCCACCGTCGCCGCGCGCTTCGGCCTGCCTTGCGTGATCTACATGGGCGCTACCGACATCGAGCGCCAGCAGGCGAACGTGTTCCGCATGAAACTGCTGGGCGCCGAGATCGTGCCGGTTACCGCCGGCACCGGCACCCTGAAAGACGCCATGAACGAAGCCCTGCGTGACTGGGTTACCAACGTCGAAGACACCTTCTACCTGATCGGCACTGTGGCTGGCCCACACCCGTACCCCGCCATGGTCCGCGATTTCCAGTCGATCATCGGCAAAGAGACCCGTGCCCAGTTGCAAGAGAAGGAAGGCCGCCTGCCTGATAGCCTGGTTGCCTGCGTCGGCGGTGGCTCCAATGCCATGGGCCTGTTCCATGAATTCCTCGAAGAGCCAAGCGTGCAGATCATCGGCGTTGAAGCCGGTGGCCATGGCGTACACACCGACAAGCACGCCGCCAGCCTGAACGGCGGCGTACCGGGCGTGTTGCACGGCAATCGCACCTACCTGTTGCAGGACCAAGACGGCCAGATCACCGATGCCCACTCTATTTCCGCAGGCCTGGACTACCCGGGCATCGGCCCGGAGCACGCCTATCTGCATGAGGTAAAGCGCGTCGAGTACGTCAGCATCACCGACGACGAAGCATTGGATGCGTTCCACGCAACCTGCCGTCTGGAAGGCATCATCCCAGCCCTGGAAAGCTCCCACGCCTTGGCCGAAGCGATCAAGCGCGCACCGAAGCTGCCCAAGGACCACCTGATGGTCGTGTGCCTGTCGGGCCGCGGCGACAAAGACATGCAAACCGTCATGAACCACATGGCCGCCCAGGAGAAACAGGCATGAGCCGTCTTGAACAACGCTTCGCCGAGCTGAAGGCCGAAGGCCGCTCGGCACTGGTCACCTTCGTCACAGCTGGCGACCCGGGCTACGACGCCTCGCTGCAGATCCTCAAGGGCCTGCCGGCTGCTGGCGCCGACGTGATCGAGCTGGGCATGCCGTTCACCGACCCGATGGCCGATGGCGTGGCCATCCAGCTGGCCACCCTGCGCGCCCTTGAAGCTGGCCAGACCTTGGCCAAGACCCTGCAGATGGTTCGCGAATTCCGTGTGGATAACCAGACCACGCCAATCGTGCTGATGGGCTACTACAACCCTATCCACCGCTTTGGTGTGGACACGTTCGTGACTGAAGCCAAGGCAGCGGGCGTCGATGGCCTGATCATCGTCGACCTTCCGCCAGAGCACGACGCCGAACTGGCTACCCCGGCCCAGGCCGCAGGCATCGACTTCATCCGCCTGACCACCCCGACCACCGACGACGCGCGCCTGCCGCGCGTGCTGGAGCGCAGCTCCGGGTTCGTCTACTACGTGTCGGTGGCCGGCGTGACCGGTGCCGGTTCGGCGACCACCGAGCATGTGACCGAAGCCATTGCCCGCCTGCGCCGGCATACCGATCTGCCGATCAGCGTTGGCTTCGGCATTCGCACGCCGGAACAGGCTGCGAACATTGCCCGCCTGGCGGATGGTGTGGTGGTGGGCTCGGCACTGGTCGACAAGATTGCCCAGGCCAAAAGCGCCGATCAGGCGGTGACCGATGTATTGAGCCTGTGCTCGGCATTGGCTGAAGGGGTGCGCGGCGCGCGCCGCTAAACCGCGTCGTCTGCTTCGCGGGTAAACCCGCTCCTACGGAACCAGCGCCACCCTCTGGCTCTGCGATAGCGTATAGGAGCGGGTTAACCCACGAAGCGGCCAGCACAGGCTACTCCCGCCTAGCCCCCAAAAATCGACAGATTCAATGGCCGCACGGCCCCCATCCAGATCGCATGATCCCGGTGATCCGCCAGTTCATCCCCGGTTTCCGGATGCATGAATACCACCAGGCCCTTGCGGTACAGCGCCAACCAAGGCAAAACCACCCCCACCACTTCCGGCCCGAACGCCAGCTGGCAACTCCAGTCCGGATGCGGCCCAACCGGTTTCTGGTGCATGCGCCCCATGGTCACGGGAAACAGCCGAGCCGCCTCCTCGCACAGTTCCCGGGCCTGCTCCATGGTGGCTGCGTCGTAATAAACGTGGGCGTGGTAACCCTTGATCCTCTGCACGATAACTCCTGATTGCGGTCCAACCATCACCACCTGTACACGGAGTGATGCAGTGAAAAACGCCGAAACCCCAGTATTCAAACTGGTCCTGTTCGGGCCTGAAAGCAGCTTGGGCAATGCCCTGGTGGCCGAACTGCTATCGCGCCAACACGAAGTCACCGCCGTGGTGGATGACCTCAACCGCCACACCGCCCGCCCCGGCCTGCACTTCAAGATAGGCGGGCTGAACAGTGCCGACCAGGCGGAGCAGGGCGCGGCAGGCGGTTCAGCGGTAATCGCCCTTTTATCGACGCTGGCGTCAGGTGACCTGCCGGGGCAAGCACGCCTGAGCGAAGCGCTGGTGGCGGGGCTTGAGCGTACGACTATACGCCGGCTATTGCTGGTGGGCGATTTCGCTGTGCTGGACGAGCCGAACAAGTACAGCCCAGCAGAGCGGGAGAGCGTGGATCAGGTAGTTGATGGGTTGCAGCGCAGCGCGCTGCGCTGGACCTTGATCAATACCCCGCAGCCGCTGCCGGACGCGGCGTGGGCGCGTGTGGCGGCGGGGATCGTGGATATGCTGGAGCTGGACCTGCACCGGGGCGAGCATCTTAACTTCGTGGTCTAGATGACCGCGCAGCCTCGGGGCTCAGCGGTTGCGCTCCTGCTCCAACCAATCCACGAACCGCTCGATCAACGCTCCACGCCGCTTGCGCGGTGGCAACACCGCGTAATAGCCGCGTTGCGAACGCAAGCTCCCCTCCAGCGGCCGACACAGCAACCCTTGCTCCACCAACCCATCCACCAGGTGCCCCCAGCCAATCGCCACTCCTTGCCCGGCAATCGCTGCCTGAATCAGCAAGGTATAGTTATCAAACCGCAACTGCCCCGCCGGCGGTGGGCTGGTCACACCAAACCCGCGAAATACCCCCGCCCAGTCAAACCAGCGGCTGGCCTGCTCGCCCTTCAAATGCAGCAGCGGCAATCGTTGCAAGGCCACAGCTGACAAGGCTTTGCCATGAATCAGACGGGGGCTGCACACCGGGAACACTTCCTCATCGAATAGCCAACGGCTTTCTCCTTGGTGAAAGCGTCCATCGCCAAACAGCACCGCCACATCGATGTCCGGGCGCAACATGCCCTGGCTGCGCTCACCCGTCACCAGGCTCACATCCACCTGTGGATAAGCCTCATGAAAGCGTTGCAGCCTTGGCATCAACCAGAACGCCGCAAAGGCAAAGTCGGTGGCCACCTGCAGCACTTCATGCTGGCCACGCCCGCTGGCCTGGGCGATACCGTCATCCATGGCCTGCAGCCCCTGTTGCACCTGTTCGAACAGCACCTGGCCAGCCTCGGTCAGCTCGATGCCCCGGTAAATGCGGTCAAACAAGCGCGTGCCCAACTGTGCCTCCAGGCGCTTCACCTGCTGGCTCACTGCCGGCTGCGTGGTACCCAACTCCAGCGCCGCAGCGGTAAAGCCACGCAGGCGCGCAGCAGCCTCGAATACACGCAAGGTATCCAGCGACAACCCGGCAAGGTGGTCAAACATAAGCGTAGCTAATCCCAGTCATTGCCCGCCATGGGCTTTACCCATGTTATCCACAGTCGCATCTTGGTAGGCAAGCGGTTCGCATAACCCTCAACGATGGAAGCCCCCATGACGCGTCCGAATATCCTGTTCATCATGGCCGACCAGATGGCCGCGCCCTTGCTGCCGATCTACGGCCCTTCGCCCATCCAGATGCCGCACCTCGGCCGCCTGGCCGAGCAAGCCGTGGTGTTCGACTCGGCCTACTGCAACAGCCCGCTGTGCGCACCATCACGCTTCACCCTGGTCAGCGGTCAGTTGCCCAGCCGTATTGGCGCCTACGATAACGCGGCCGACTTCCCTGCCGATGTGCCAACCTACGCCCATTACCTGCGTCGCCTGGGCTACCGCACCGCGCTGTCAGGCAAGATGCACTTCTGCGGCCCCGACCAGTTGCACGGCTATGAAGAACGCCTGACCAGCGACATCTACCCGGCCGACTATGGTTGGGCGGTGAACTGGGACGAACCCGATGTGCGTCCAAGCTGGTACCACAACATGTCCTCGGTGCTGCAAGCCGGTCCGTGCGTGCGCACCAATCAGCTGGATTTCGACGAGGAGGTGGTGTTCAAGGCGCGTCAGTACCTGTACGACCATGTGCGCGAAAACGATGGCCGGCCATTTTGCCTGACCGTTTCGATGACTCACCCGCATGACCCCTACACCATTGCCAAACGCTACTGGGACCGCTACGAAGGTGTGGATATCCCCATGCCCCGTGCCGAGTTCGGCCAGGCAGAACTCGACCCGCATTCGCAGCGCCTGCTGAAGGTCTACGACCTGTGGAACAAGCCACTGCCTGTGGACAAGATCCGCGATGCCCGCCGTGCCTACTTCGGCGCGTGCAGCTATATCGATGACAACATTGGCCAGCTGCTGCAGACCCTGGAGGAATGCAACCTGTCCGATGACACACTGATCGTGTTTTCCGGCGACCACGGCGACATGCTTGGCGAGCGTGGCCTCTGGTACAAAATGCACTGGTTCGAAATGTCGGCGCGGGTACCGTTGCTGATCCATGCGCCGAAGCGCTTTGCAGCGGGCCGGGTAACTGCCTCGGTGTCGACCTGCGACCTGCTGCCAACCTTGGTCGAACTGGCTGGCGGCGCTGTGGATAAAGACCTGCATCTGGATGGCCGCTCACTGTTGGGCCACCTGCAAGGGCAGGGCGGTCACGACGAGGTGATCGGCGAGTACATGGCCGAAGGCACCGTCGGCCCGCTGATGATGATCCGCCGCGGGCACTATAAGTTCGTGTACAGCGAAGACGACCCGTGTCTACTCTATGACCTGAGCCGCGACCCGCACGAGCGGGAGAACCTCACTGGCAGCCCGGACCACCAGACGCTGCTACAGGCATTTGTCGATGAAGCGCAACAGCGCTGGGACATCCCCAACCTGCGCCAGCAGGTACTGGCCAGCCAGCGCCGCCGCCGGCTGGTGGCCGAAGCGCTGGCCATCGGCAAGCTGAAAAGCTGGGACCACCAACCATTGGTGGACGCCAGCCAACAGTACATGCGCAACCACATCGATCTCGATGACCTCGAACGCAAGGCACGTTATCCACAGCCCGCCCCCCTGGATTGAGAAGAGAGGCCGCCATGCACAAGTTCTCCGCCGCCGTGTTCGCCCTGGCCCTGAGCGCCACCACGGCCCACGCCGCAGACAGCGACGCGCAATGCAGTACCGTGAAAATGGCCGACCCCGGCTGGAGTGATATTGCCTCGACCAATGCCGTGGCACGCCTGTTACTGGAAAGCCTGGGTTACCAGGTGAAGATCGACAGCCTGGCCGTACCGATCATCTATGGCGGCCTCAAGGACGGCCAGGTCGACGCCTTCCTCGGCAACTGGATGCCCGCACATCAAGGTTTCCATGACAAGTTCATCGCCAACGGCGATGTGCAGCAGCTGTCGCGCAACCTGGAGGGAACCGAGTTCACCCTCGCAGTGCCCGACTATGTATGGAATGCCGGGGTGAAGGACTTCGCTGACCTGCAAAAACACGCCGGGCAGTTCGACAAAAAGCTGTACGGAATCGGCTCCGGCGCCCCGGCCAACCTGTCGCTCAAGAAAATCATCGACAAGAATGAATTCAACCTCGGCCAGTGGAAGCTGGTGGAGTCCAGCGAGCAGGCGATGCTGGCTCAGGTCGACCGGGCGGTGAAGAAGCAGCAATTCATCACCTTCCTTGGCTGGACCCCGCACCCGATGAACGTGAAACTGAAAATGCATTACCTGACCGGTGGGGAAAAGTGGTTCGGCAGCAAGGGCGAGGTATACACGCTGACCCGCAAGGGTTATCCACAAGCCTGCCCCAATGCGGCGAAGCTGCTAGGTAACCTCAAGTTCACACTGGACATGGAAAACAGCATCATGGCAGAGGTTGTGGACAAGAAGATCAGCTTCGATGAAGCGGCCAAGGCCTGGGTGAAAGCGCATCCTGAACGGTTGGATGGGTGGTTGGCCGGGGTTACCACCAAGGCCGATGGGGATGCCCTGGAGGCCGTCAAAGCCAAACTGTAATCTCACAAAGACACACCAACCCTGTGGGAGCGGGCGCGCCCGCGAACACCGGCAAAGCCGGTGCCAAGCAACGCGTTGGCTTTTTCGCGGGCATGCCCGCTCCCACAGGGCTTGGCGACCCCTTAAGGATTGTGGATAACCCATGCATCGCCTCTCTTTACTGCTGCCCTTCCTCAGCTGGCTTCCCCGCCAATCGGGCCGCAGCCTGCGCCAGGACCTGCTGGTAGGCCTGAGCGGCGCCATCCTCGCCCTGCCGCAATCCATCGCCTACGCCCTGATCGCCGGCCTGCCCGCCGAATATGGGCTTTACGCTGCCATCGTGCCGGTACTGATCGCCTGCCTGTGGGGCTCTTCCTGGTACCTGATCTGCGGCCCGACCGCCGCCATTTCCATCGTGCTCTACGCCAGCATCAGCCCGCTGGCCGTGGCCGGTAGCGCTGACTACATCACGCTGGTGTTGCTGCTGACCTTTCTTGGCGGCATTTTCCAGCTGCTGCTCGGGCTGTTGCGCTTCGGCGCGCTGGTCAATTTCGTCTCCCATTCCGTGGTGCTCGGTTTCACGCTGGGTGCCGCCATCGTCATTGCCTTGGGCCAACTGCCCAACCTGCTGGGCATGGCCCTGCCCAGCCAGTCCACCGCGCTGAAGACCGTGCAAGACCTGGCCAGCCACGCAGGCGAGGTCGACCTGCCTTCCTTGCTGCTGGGCCTGGCCACCATAGTGATCGGTGTGGCCTTCAAACTCTGGCGCCCACGCTGGCCGAGCTTGTTGATAAGCCTGATCCTGGTCAGCTTGCTGGCGTGGCTGATGCCGGGCTTCTTTGGCCATGTGCCGCGGGTGGCAGCGTTCACCGGGCAACTCCCGCCTTTCAGCCCGCTGCCTTTGCTGGACGTGGAGCTCATGTTGCGTCTGCTGCCCAGCGCCGTGGCGGTAGGCATGCTGGGGTTGGTCACCAGCCTGTCGATTGCCCGTTCGTTGTCGGCACGTTCAGAACAACTGATCGACCCGGACCAGGAAATACGCGCACAGGGCCTGTCGAACATTGCCGGTGCATTTTTCTCTGGTTACCTGTCTGCCGGCTCCTTCACCCGCTCGGGCCTGAGCTACGAGGCGGGCGCCCGCTCGCCCATGGCCGGGGTGTTTTCGGCGCTGTGGGTGGCATTATTCGCCGTGACCGGCGCCGGCCTGATCGCGCACCTGCCGATACCAGCCATGGCCGGCAGCATTTTGCTGATCTGCTGGGGGTTGGTGGACCACCGAGGGATCCGTGCATTGTTCCGGGTCAGCCGCTCGGAGTTTCTGGTGATGGCGCTGACAGCTGCAGCGACATTGCTGCTGGAGCTGCAGACAGCCATCTATGCCGGGGTGCTGGCTTCGCTGTTCTTCTATTTGAAGCGCACCTCACGACCACGGATCCAACAAAGCCGTGAAGGGGATGCGGATGTACTGCGGGTAGGTGGGTCGATTTTCTTTGGTGCGGCGCATTACCTGCAGGTGCGCTTGCAGCGCTGCCAAGGGCCGCATGTAGTGATCGATGCCCGGCAGGTGAATTTCATCGATTACTCGGGTGTGGACATGTTGCACCGCGAGGCGCGGCGGTTGCGGCGATTGGGGGGGAGTTTGACCTTGCACCGGGCCAGGCCGCAGGTGATCGAGGAATTGCAGAAGCTGGAAGGGGTGGAGTTGTGCCCGATCCGGTTTGAGGATTGATTGGGGCCGCAAAGCGGCCCTGCAATCTCAGCCCCTGGCAAGTTGCCGACGCAGTTCGGCCAATACCGGCGCCGTATCGGGCCTCACGCCACGCCAGATAAAGAAGGCTTCAGCCGCCTGTTCAGCCAGCATCCCCAACCCATCCAGTACCTTGGCAGCCCCCAGCTTGGTAGCCCACTGGCAAAACGGCGTTGGCTCCTTGCCATACATCATGTCGTAGCAAACCGTACGACCCGCCTCGACCAGGCTGTCGGCAATCGGTGGCATTTCCCCGGCCAAGCTCGCCGAGGTGGCGTTGATGATCACATCCACAGGTTCCTGCAACCAGGCAAACCCGCTGGCCACCACCGGCCCCAGTTCATCGAACTCACGCGCCAGCTGCTCGGCCTTTTCCACGGTACGGTTGGCAATCACCAGCGACTGCGGCTTGTGCGCCAGAATAGGCTCCAGCACGCCGCGCACGGCGCCACCGGCACCGAGGATGAGAATGCGCTTGCCCGCCAGCTCGACCCCGGCATTCACCGTCAGGTCGCGCACCAGGCCAGCGCCATCGGTGTTGTCGCCCTGCAGGGTGCCATCAGCCAGTTTGCTCAGCGTGTTCACTGCGCCAGCGCGCCGGGCACGCGGGGTCAGGCTGTCGCACAGGCGGTAAGCCTCTTCCTTGAACGGCACGGTGACGTTGCCGCCACTGCCTTGCTTGAAGAAGCCGCGCGCGCAGTCGCTGAACTCGTCCAGCGGCGCCAGCAGAGTGGCATATTCCAGGTCCTGACCGGTCTGCTCGGCGAACAGGCGGTGGATCAGCGGCGACTTGCTGTGGCCGATGGGGTTACCAAAAACGACGTACTGGTCCATGACGGCTCCTTGTTTATCCACAGGCTTACTGGCCGAGCCAGTCGCGGTCCTGCAGGAAGTACTCTGTCAGGCGTGCCTCTTCACTGCCGGGCGCGGCCTTCCAGTCATAGCCCCAACGCACCTGCGGTGGCAGCGACATGAGGATGGATTCGGTGCGGCCACCGGATTGCAGGCCGAACAGGGTGCCACGGTCGTAGACCAGATTGAACTCCACGTAGCGGCCGCGGCGGTATTCCTGGAACTCGCGCTGTTGCGGGGTGTAAGGCGTGTCTTTGCGGCGCTGGACGATCGGCAGGTAGGCGTTGATGTAGGCATCGCCAATGGCACGGATGAAGGCGAAGCAAGTGTCGAAGTCCCACTCGTTCAGGTCATCGAAGAACAAGCCGCCGATACCCCGTGGCTCGCCACGGTGCTTGAGGTGGAAGTAGCGATCGCACCAGGCCTTGTAGCGTGGGTACACGTCGGCGCCAAACGGCGCGCAGGCCTGCTCGGCCACTCGGTGCCAGTGAATGCAGTCTTCTTCGTTGCCATAGTATGGCGTCAGGTCAAAGCCGCCGCCGAACCACCATACGGCCTCTTCACCTTCCTTTTCGGCAATGAAGAAGCGAACGTTGGCGTGGGAAGTGGGCACATGCGGGTTGTGCGGGTGTATCACCAGCGACACGCCCAAGGCTTCGAAACCACGGCCTGCCAGTTCGGGGCGGTGGGCACTGGCCGACGGCGGCAGGCCGGCACCAAACACATGGGAGAAGTTGACCCCGCCTTTTTCGATCACTTTGCCATCACCGATAACCCGCGTGCGGCCCCCGCCACCGGCTTCGCGCACCCAGGCGTCCTCGACGAAGCGGGCACCGCCGTCTTCTGTTTCGAGGGCAGAGCAGATACGGTCTTGCAGGTCGAGCAGGTAGGCTTTCACGGCCTCGGTGCGGCTAGTCATCGGGTCACCAGGAACGGGCAGGGAAGAATTCGCCGCGTAGCATACCACCGCCAGCGCGCGCGCCGCAGTTGACGACGACCAAGCAAAGGCGTCCGATAGAAGGCCTTTCCCGATCCCGACTACAGGAGTGCGAGATGGCCAAGCGTATCCAGTTCAGCCAGCATGGTGGCCCGGAAGTGCTGCAGTTTGTGGAATTCGAACCCACCCCGCCCGGGCCACAGCAGGTGCGTGTGCGTAACCATGCGATCGGCCTGAACTTCATCGATACCTACTTCCGAAGCGGGCTGTATGCACCGCCGTCCCTGCCTTCTGGGCTGGGTACAGAAGCGGCAGGTGTGGTTGAGGCCGTGGGCCAAGGCGTGTCCCGGCTGAAGGTAGGAGACCGTGTGGCACATGCCGGCGGCCCGCTGGGCGCCTACAGCGAGGTGCATACGCTACCGGAAGCCAACCTGGTCAAGCTGCCGGACACCATCAGCTTCGAGCAGGCGGCAGCGGTGATGCTCAAGGGTTTGACCGTACAGTACCTGCTGAAGCAGACCTATGAGGTGAAGGCGGGTGATGTGATCCTGTTCCATGCCGCAGCCGGTGGTGTAGGGTCGCTGGCTTGCCAATGGGCCAAGGCCCTGGGCGCCAAGCTGATCGGCACCGTGAGCTCTGCCGAGAAGGCCGAGCGGGCCAAGGCGCTGGGGGCTTGGGCGACCATCGACTACAGCCGTGAAGATGTGGCCAAGCGCGTACTGGAGCTGACCGACGGCAAGAAATGTCCGGTGGTGTATGACGGCGTGGGTGCCGACACCTGGCTGACCTCGCTGGACTGCCTGCAGCCACGCGGGTTGATGGTGAGCTTTGGCAACGCTTCCGGTGCGGTGAGCGGGGTGAACCTGGGGATTCTGGCGCAGAAGGGCTCGCTGTATGTCACCCGGCCGACCTTGGCGAGCTATGCCAACAATGCCGAGAACACCCAGGCCATGGCCGATGACCTGTTTGCGATGATTGCGAGCGGGAAGCTGGTTGTGGATATCCAGCAGCGGTATCCACTGAGCGAGGCGGCCAAGGCGCAGGCAGAGCTGTCGGCGCGGCGGACTGTAGGATCGACTGTACTAATCCCCTGAGCCACGCACATTCCCTGTAGGAGCGGGTTTACCCGCGAAGAAGCCACCGCGATGGATGGCACCGGCTTTGCCGGTGTTCGCGGGCAAGCCCGCTCCCACAGGTACTGAGTCGGCCTCGATAGCAGCGCTATGCCTTGGAGGCTGGGCGTGACGGCAATGGAGTCGACTCGATGCCATCGAGTATCGCCTCGATCACACCCTCTGCCATTTCAATCGCATGCAGGTTCGACCAGAACATGCCACGGCCTTCTTCACGCATGTAGTCCAAAGCTTTGTAGCCGGTTTCGTAAGCGCTGCGCAGGTACAGGGCTACGTGGACCAGAGCGTCCTCGGCAGAAATGTTTGGGTTGACGGTGAAGAGTGGATCGTGGCCGGCATCGCAGCGGCCGAAGGGGCGGGTGGAGGTGCAGGGTAGGGGTGGATCGGGGACTATTTTCTTCATCATTGGAAAATGCTCCTCAAGGCCGCCAACCTTCACTACCACGTGAATGGGTGGCGACTGTACGCGAGGTGGTAGACCCGGGCATTTTCCAATCCAGGCAGGCTCGAAAGCCTCCCACGCACAGCCACCATAGACTGTCATGGAAAAAATGCATCCGGGCTACCACACCCGATCGCCAAGTTATTCGGCGACGGATAGAGCCTAGAGGCAGAGGTTCCCACTTAGAAGGTGATGGAAGGAGACGCGGTTCGTAGGATATTTCCGAAGTGCCCAGCTGGACAGCCATTTTGGCAAAAATCAGAAAACCCTGATCACGCAAATGGCAACAGGAGGCGCATGCACAGCACGCGATAGAAAGGGCACTGCCTTGACCATGCTGGTTTGGAAGCGAAGCGTTTCTGCTTCAGGTTGTACTGGTGCGTCGGCTGAACTCAAGTTATCCGGGTGAGTACATCCTTACCATTTGGGCCGCTTATGCGGCCTTTGTTTTTTCGGGCGATAGGGCCTAGGCCACCCCCTCAATCGATTTGGCGCACGCAGACCGCGTAACGGCAACCAGGCGCTCGCCTTGGTTTCTGTGGTGTCGCGCAGATCGAGCGCCGCCCGCGCGGCGCATCGCGAGCTGCGCTCGCTCCTACGTTTGTTTCGGGCCAATTATTTCTGTGCCATTTGCGCGCGAACGCTTTGGCGTATGGCTCAAGATCGCATCGTAAAAACAAGGCGGTCGCGCGCGCCTGTAACAGGCGTTCCTGGCCAAAAACAAACGTAGGAGCGAGCGCAGCTCGCGATGCGCCGCGCGGGCGGCGCTCGATCTCATAGGCGAAGAGAGCTTCAAGGCAGGCACCCGTCAGCCCTCACACAATCGCCCGCCAACCGAGACAAATCAGAAAAATCTGCAGAAGGCTTGTGGAAAGATGTCAGCCCGGCCGAACAACTTCGCCGGTTGCCAGGTTGCGAATCACACTCGGGTTCTTCCGCCCGCCCAGAGCGCCACCCAGCACCAGGTCCAACTGGCCATGGAAGTACTGCTCAACCCGCAACCGGGTCTTCGCCGCCGGGCGCCCGCCAGGGTTGCACGAGGTGGAAATCAACGGCCCCACCAGCGCGCACAGCTCACGCACCACCGGGTGATCACTGACCCGCAGCGCCACCGTGTCATGCTGCCCGGTCACCCATTCGGGCAACAGGTCCTGGTGCGGCACCAGCCAGGTGTTCGGCCCCGGCCAGGTGCTGCTCATGCGGTCGATCCAGTCTTCGGGGAAGTCCTCGAACAGGAAGTCGAACTGACGGATATTGTCAGCGATCAGAATCAGCCCTTTATCCACAGGACGCGACTTCAGCGCCAGCAGGCGATACACCGCATCCTCGTTCCATGGGTCGCAGCCCAGGCCCCAGACCGCTTCCGTCGGGTAGGCGATCACCGCGCCCGCCCGGATCTCACGTGCGGCTTGTTGCACACGAAAACTGCTCACCATTGCTGTTTCTCCGCCTATATACCTTGCATGTGAGCAGTGTACTTAGCCCGCGCGGGCAAACCAACGCCCGGCTTCATTGCTGACCCGGCCTTCCAGCTCCAGCTCGGTCAACTGCGCCAGCACGTCGGCCAATGGCAGCTCGCTACAGTGGGCCAGGCTTTCACTGGTCTGGGGTGCGGCATGCAGCAGGGCAAGCAGGGGATGGTCAAATCTGTCCACAACCGCAGGCGGCAGGTTCTGCCAACCCTGCAAGCTTTCCAGGATCTGCTCCACAGTTTCCACCAGCAGCGCCCCATCACGAATCAGCTGGTGACACCCCTTGGCCCCCGGGTGATGAATGGAGCCCGGAATGGCGTACACCTCGCGGCCTTGTTCCGCCGCCAGACGCGCCGTGATCAGCGAGCCGCTGGCGAGGCTCGCCTCGACCACCAGCACACCGAGCGACAGCCCACTGATGATGCGGTTGCGCCGTGGGAAGTTGCCGGGCAGCGGCCCGGCATCCAGGGGATACTCGGAAACCAGCGCACTGCCATTGTCGATCATCGCCTGCGCAAGGTCCCGATGCCGCTGTGGATAAAGTTTTTGCAACCCCGTACCGAGCACGGCAATCGTGCCGCCGCCAGCCTGCAACGCGGCCCGATGAGCGGCACCGTCGACACCTACCGCCAGCCCGCTGGTAATGGTGAAACCAGCCTGCGCGAGGTAGCGGGAAAATGCCCGGGCGGTGTCGAGCGCCGGGGGTGTGGCACGTCTGCTGCCCACGATCGCCAGCTGAGGACGATCGAGCAAGGCAGGTTCGCCAGCGACAAAAAGCAGCGGCGGGGCATCGTCGATTTCTGCCAGCAAGGCTGGGTAGTCTGGGCCGTCCCACATCAGCAAATGCTGGCCAGGGCGCTCCAGCCAAGCCATTGCGGCCAGTGCGCCATCGCGCACCTCGGCACTGCGCCGGGCATCGATGGTAGCTTGGGGGATGCCCAACGCTCGCCAGGCCGAAGCGGGAGCACTGAGCGCAGAGGAGGCACTGCCGAAGGCTTCGAGCAACGTTCGAAAGCGCCGCAATCCAGCCTCGGGGAGGCGATGCAGGCGTAAGCGTGCCTCCAGTTCGGCAGGCGGGCAGGGCGACGAATGGTGACTGGGCATTGAGATCATCCTTGATCGAAACAGGGCCATTTACGTGGTACAAGCTGTGGATAACTCTGTGAGTAACACTTTGAAAAGCTGTCCATTGACTGGGGGCTATCAAGCCCATAGTCACCCTAGACGAGCTTGCCAGGTGCCGAAATCCCCGTTTCCCTTTATTATGTGTGCTCAGTTTTCAACCGAACGCACAGTGACTGCCTGACCTTATGGCCATCTTGAACATTCTCGAATTCCCGGACCCGCGCCTGCGCACCCTCGCCAAACCGGTGACGGAGTTCGACGACGCCCTGCGTCAGCTGATCGACGACATGTTTGAAACCATGTACGAAGCCCCTGGCATCGGCCTGGCCGCTACCCAGGTGAACGTGCACAAGCAGGTTGTGGTCATGGACCTCAGCGAAGACCGCAGCGAACCGCGCGTCTTCATCAACCCGTCGGTCGAAGAGCTGACCCATGACATGGGCCAGTACCAGGAGGGCTGCCTGTCGGTACCGGGCTTCTACGAAAACGTCGACCGCCCGCTGCGTGTCCGGGTCAAGGCCCAGGACCGCGACGGCAAGCCGTTCGAACTGGAATGCGAAGGCCTGCTGGCGGTGTGCGTACAGCACGAATTCGACCACCTCAACGGCAAGCTGTTCGTCGACTACCTGTCGCAGCTCAAGCGCGACCGGATCAAGAAGAAGCTGGAAAAGCAGCACCGCCAGCAAGCCTGATCCCTACCTTCCTGAAGGCTTGCTCCGGCAAGCCTTTTTCTTTTTTGAAGCGAGAACTCCATGCGCATCGTCTTTGCAGGCACTCCAGAGTTTGCCGCCGAACACCTCAAGGCCCTGCTCGACAGCCCCTACGAGATCGTGGCCGTCTACACCCAGCCCGACCGCCCCGCCGGTCGTGGACAGAAGCTGATGCCAAGTGCGGTCAAGGCACTGGCAGTGGCCCATGACATCCCGGTGTTCCAGCCGCAGACCCTGCGCGACGCCGATGCGCAGGCCGAACTGGCCGCACTGAAACCCGACCTGATGGTAGTGGTCGCCTACGGCCTGATCCTGCCACAGGTGGTGCTGGATATCCCGCGCCTGGGCTGCATCAACAGCCACGCCTCCCTGCTGCCACGCTGGCGCGGTGCGGCGCCGATCCAGCGTGCCGTGGAAGCCGGCGACGCCGAAAGCGGCGTGACCGTAATGCGCATGGAAGCTGGCCTGGACACCGGCCCGATGCTGCTCAAGGTAGTCACCCCGATCAGCGCCGAGGACACCGGCGGCACCTTGCACGATCGTCTGGCCGAAATGGGCCCGCCCGCAGTCGTTCAGGCCATCGCCGGCCTGGCAGACGGTTCGCTGCAAGGTGAAGTACAGGATGATGCCCTGGCCACCTACGCGCACAAACTGAACAAGGACGAAGCGCGTATCGACTGGACCCGCCCGGCGATCGAACTGGAACGCCTGATCCGCGCCTTCAACCCATGGCCGGTGTGCCACAGCACCCTGGATGGTGAAAGCGTAAAGGTGCTGGCCGCCAACCTGTCCACAGGCCAAGGCGCCCCGGGCGAGATACTTTCCGCCAGCAAGGACGGCCTCGTAGTTGCGTGCGGTGACCAAGCCCTGAGCCTGACCCGCCTGCAACTGCCTGGTGGCAAGGCATTGAGCTTCAGTGACCTGTTCAACAGCCGCCGCGAGAAGTTCGCCGCCGGCAAGGTGCTGGGCCAATGAACCCACGCCTCGCCGCCGCCCGTGCGCTTGCTGCTGTGCTCAGCGGCAAGGCTTCGCTGAACAGCTCGCTGCCCGCGCAACTGGACAAGGTAGATGAACGCGACCGCGGCCTGACCCAGGACCTGGCGTTCGGCACCGCACGCTGGCAGCCACGCCTCGACCTGCTGGCCGCACAGCTGCTGCAAAAACCGTTCAAAGCAGCCGATGCCGATGTTCAGGCACTGCTGCTGGTCGGCCTGTACCAGCTGTTCTACACACGCATTCCGGCCCATGCCGCCATCGGCGAGACCGTGGGCTGTGCCGACAAACTGAAGAAGCCGTGGGCCAAGGGCTTGCTCAATGCCGTGCTGCGCCGAGCACAGCGCGAAGGCGAGGAACTGCTCGCCGGCATGGAGCGCGACCCGGTGGTGCGTACCGCCCACCCGCGCTGGTTGCAGAAGGCGCTGAAAGCCTTCTGGCCAGAGCAGTGGGAAGCCATCTGCGCCGCCAACAATGCCCACCCGCCGATGATTCTGCGGGTCAATCGCCGTCACCATAGCCGCGATGCCTACTTGGCACTGCTGGCCGAAGCCGGCATTGGCGCCAGCGCATGCCAGTACAGCCGGGATGGCATCGTACTGGCCGAAGCCTGTGACGTGCGCGGCCTGCCAGGCTTCGCCGAAGGCTGGGTGAGCGTGCAGGACGAAGCTGCGCAGCTATCTGCCGACCTGCTGGAACTGGCCCCCGGCCAACGCGTGCTCGATGCTTGCTGCGCACCGGGCGGCAAAACCTGCCACCTGCTGGAGGCCGAGGCTGGCCTGGCGCACATGGTGGCCATCGATCTCGAAGCCAAGCGGCTGACCCGCGTGCGAGAAAACCTCGACCGCCTGCAGCTGGACGCCGAGCTGATCGCCTGCGATGCACGCGACACTGCCAGCTGGTGGGACGGCAAGCCATTCCAGCGCATTCTGCTCGACGCGCCGTGCTCGGCCACCGGCGTAATTCGCCGCCACCCGGACATCAAGCTGGCCCGCCAAGCCGACGACATCCCGGCTTTGGCCACGCTGCAAGGCGAGCTGCTCGATGCCCTGTGGCCGACCTTGGAAGTGGGCGGCATGCTGCTATACGCCACCTGCTCCACCTTGCCGACCGAGAACACTGAAGTGATCAAAGCCTTCCTCGCGCGCACCCCGGGCGCCCGTGAGCTGGACCTGGCGACCGAAGCCGGCCTGCGCCAGCCCCACGGCCGTCAGTTGCTGGCCCAGGAAGGCGGCCACGACGGTTTCTACTATGCCAAGCTGATCAAGATCGCCGCCTCGCGCGGATAAGAACAAAGGATAGGGAGTAGCGCATGAAGATCATCATCCTCGGCGCAGGGCAGGTAGGCGGTACGCTGGCTGAACACCTGGCCAGCGAAGCCAACGACATTACCGTGGTCGACACCGACAGCGACCGCCTGCGCGACCTCGGCGACCGCCTGGACATCCGCACTGTCCAGGGCCGCGGCTCACTGCCGACGGTGCTGCGCCAGGCCGGTGCCGACGACGCCGACATGCTGGTGGCGGTAACCAACAGTGACGAGACCAACATGGTTGCCTGCCAGGTGGCCTATTCGCTGTTCCATACCCCGACCAAGATTGCACGGGTGCGCGAATCGTCCTACCTGACCCGCGAAGAGCTGTTCGACAACGACCATATCCCGGTCGACGTTCTGATCAGCCCCGAGCAGGTGGTGACCAATTACATCAAGCGCCTGATCGAACACCCAGGCTCGCTGCAAGTGATCGACTTCGCCGAAGGCAAGGCCCAGCTCGTGGCAGTGAAGGCCTACTATGGCGGCCCGCTGGTCGGCCAGCAATTGCGCCAGATCCGTGCGCACATGCCCAACGTCGACACCCGCGTGGCAGCCATCTTCCGCCGCGACCGGCCGATCACCCCGCGTGGCGACACGGTGATCGAAGCCGACGACGAGGTGTTCTTCATTGCCGCAAAGAAAGATATCCGCGCGGTGATGGGCGAACTGCGCCGCATCGACGAGACCAATAAACGCATTGTCATCGCCGGCGGCGGGCAGATTGGCGAGCGCCTGGCGGAAGCCATCGAAAGCCGATATCAGGTGAAGATCATCGAGATGAGCCCGGCGCGTTGTCGCCACCTCTCCGATACCCTCGAAAGCACTGTAGTCCTGCAAGGCAGCGCCTCGGACAAAGACCTGATGCTCGAAGAGAACATCGCCGACGCCGATATTTTCCTGGCCCTGACCAACGATGACGAAGCCAACATCATGTCGTCGCTGCTGGCCAAGCGCCTGGGCGCAGGCAAGGTGATGACCATCATCAACAACCCGGCTTATGTCGACCTGGTGCAGGGCGGCGAAATCGACATTGCTATCAGCCCGCAGCTCGCCACCATCGGCACCCTGCTGGCGCACGTCCGTCGCGGCGACATCGTCAGTGTGCACTCGCTGCGCCGTGGTGCAGCCGAGGCTATCGAGGCGGTGGCACACGGGGACTCGAAGTCGAGCAAGGTGGTCGGCAAGGCAATCGAAGACATCACGCTGCCACCGGGCACCACGATTGGTGCGATCATCCGTGATGAAGAGGTGATGATTGCCCATGACGACACCATGATCGAATCAGGGGACCATGTGATCCTCTTCGTTGTGGATAAAAAGCATATTCGCGATGTGGAGAAGCTGTTCCACGTCGGCTTGAGTTTCTTCTAGGAGAAGAGGGCATGCGCGAGTCGCTGGAGAAGATGCTGGCCAAAGGTGTGGATAACCCGCTGCTGAGGTTTGGCCTGGGCAAGGCCTGGCTGGATGAAGGCAACGGCGCTGAAGCAGCGGTGCACCTGGCGCGCTGTGTAGAGCAGGATCCGAAATACTCGGCAGCATGGAAGCTGCTGGGCAAGGCCTATCAGTTGCAGGGCGACCTGGCGGCGGCGCGCAAGGCGTGGGAAGACGGGATCGTGGCGGCGCAGGCCCATGGTGACAAGCAGGCCGAAAAAGAGATGACCGTATTCCTGAAGAAGCTCAACAAAGCAGCGGGTTGACGCGGCCCCTGTAGGAGCGGGTTTACCCGCGAATGCGTCGGTGAATCAAACATCGCATTCGCGGGTAAACCCGCTCCTACAGAGGGCGGTGAATGGCTTAATACCAGCGCGGCTCGCCAGCCGGGCGCTTCTTGAAGCGCTTCATGCTCCACATGTACTGGCTCGGGTACTCACGCACATAGCGCTCGACCACCTTGCTCATCGCCGCCGCCGACACGTTCACATCGGTGCTGTACATCTCTTCCGGAGCAGCTTCGAGGAACACCTTGAAGCCCGAGCCATCAGGCAACCGCAGCGCATGCAGGAACACGCCTACCGCCTTGCCACCGGCCAGCATGTTCGGCACGAACTTGCTGGTCAGCGCCTGGGTGCCGAGGAACGGCACGAACACGCCCGCCGATTCCGCCGGCTCCGGGTCGGCAGGAATACCCACCTGGCCACCACGACGCACTTCCTTGATCACGCTGAGGATGCCTTCCTTGGTCGACGGTGCCACGCGATTGCCCATCTGCACACGCTGCTCGCGCAGCAGGTCATCCACCGCCTTCAACTTCGGCGGGCGGTAGAAGATGATCGGTTTGCACTGGTTACAGTAGAAGTGGTTCAACACTTCCCAGTTGCCCAGGTGGCTGGTGATGCCGACCACGCCTTTACCCGAGGCCAGGGCCTGCTCCAGCACTTCCAGGCCATGCACTTCCTTGACCAGCTCCAGCGAGCGCTGTGGCGGCCATATCCAGGCACAGGCACTTTCGACAAAGGATTTACCGATATCCCGCAGCGCCTGGCCCACCAGTTGCTCACGGGCAACCGGGTCCATCTCCGGGAAACATTTGGCCAGGTTGATCCGTACCACGTTGCGCGAACTGTTGGGGATTTTCCACATCAGCCAGCCAATACCGGCGCCGACACGCTGCACAGCGCCCCAGGGCAGCTTGGCAAACAGGCGCAGCACCCCGACCATCAGGGCGCCCTTGAACTTTTCCACAGGCGAATTCCTTATTTCAGCAAGGCGCGCATTGTAACCCTCAGCGCGACAAGGCGGCGTAGCGATCGCAGTCGGTGGTGTGGTCCATGACCATGCCGGTGGCCTGCATGAAGGCGTAGCAAATAGTCGGACCGACGAACGTGAAGCCAGCTTTCTGCAGGGCCTTGCTCATTGCCTTGGCTTCATCGGTAACCGCCGGCACGTCGCCGCGAGCCTTGAAGTGGTTGATCTTCGGCGAGCCGCCGACGAACGACCACAGCCATTCGGCAGGGTTATCCACAGCCAGCCAGGCCTGGGCGTTGCGCCGCGCAGCCTTGAGCTTGAGGCGATTGCGGATGATGCCTGCATCCTGCATCAATTCTTCGATACGTTCGTCGCTCATGGCCGCCAGCTTTAAGGGGTCGAAGCCGTACATCACCTGGCGATAACGCTCGCGTTTGCGCAAAACGGTAATCCACGAAAGCCCCGCCTGGAACCCTTCGAGCAAAAGCATCTCGAAGAGCAACGCCGGGTCGCGCTGTGGCATTCCCCATTCCTGGTCGTGGTAGGCCTGGTACAACGGATCGTCGGTACACCAAAAGCAGCGTGGCATAAGGCTCCAATGAGTAGAGGGCGAGGCGAATCAGGTTATACTCCCGCTCTTTACATCCGCATCCCCAGATACAGGTGAATTTCGTGAGCCAGCCTACGCCAGCCGTGCGTACCTTCCAAGACCTGATCCTCGCCCTGCAGAACTACTGGGCAGCTCAAGGTTGTGTGGTACTTCAGCCCTACGATATGGAAGTAGGCGCCGGCACTTTCCACACCGCTACATTCCTGCGCGCCGTGGGTCCAGAAACCTGGAACGCCGCCTATGTGCAGCCTAGCCGTCGTCCTGCCGACGGGCGGTATGGCGAAAACCCCAACCGCCTGCAGCACTACTACCAGTTCCAGGTGGTGCTCAAACCGAACCCGGCCAACTTCCAGGAGCTGTACCTCGGCTCGCTGAAAGCCATCGGCCTGGATCCGCTGGTGCACGACATTCGTTTCGTCGAAGACAACTGGGAATCGCCGACCCTCGGCGCCTGGGGTCTGGGCTGGGAAATCTGGCTCAACGGCATGGAAGTCACCCAGTTCACCTACTTCCAGCAGGTAGGCGGCATCGAGTGCTACCCGGTCACCGGTGAAATCACCTACGGCCTGGAGCGCCTGGCCATGTACATCCAGGGCGTCGATTCGGTTTACGACCTGGTGTGGGCCGACGGCCCGTTCGGCAAGGTCACCTACGGTGACGTGTTCCACCAGAACGAGGTGGAGCAGTCGACCTACAACTTTGAACATGCCAACGTCGACAAGCTGTTCGAACTGTTCGATTTCTACGAAAGCGAAGCCAACCGCCTGATCAAGCTGGAGCTGCCGCTGCCGACCTATGAAATGGTCCTGAAGGCCTCGCACACCTTCAACCTGCTGGACGCCCGCCGCGCCATCTCGGTAACCGAGCGCCAGCGTTACATCCTGCGTGTACGTACCCTGGCCCGGGACGTGGCGCAAAGCTATCTGCAAGCCCGCGCACGCCTGGGCTTCCCGATGGCCACCCCTGAACTGCGTGACGAAGTGTTGGCTAAGCTGGAGGCTGCACAATGAGTGCTCAAGATTTTCTGGTAGAACTGGGCACCGAAGAGCTGCCACCCAAGGCCCTCGCCAACCTCGGCGACGCTTTCCTGGCCGGTATCGAAAAAGGCCTGCAGGCGGCTGGCCTGAACTACACCGCCAAGCAGGTGTACGCCGCGCCGCGTCGTCTGGCCGTACTGATTCGCCAGCTGGACGTGCAGCAGCCTGACCGCAGCATCAACATCGACGGCCCGCCCCTGCAGGCAGCCTTCAACGCCGAAGGCCAGCCGACCCAGGCTGCGCTGGGCTTTGCCAAGAAGTGCGGTGTTGAACTGGCCGAAATCGACCAGAGCGGCCCCAAGCTGCGCTTCTCCCAGCACATCCCGGGCAAGGCCACCACTGACCTGCTGCCGACCATCGTCGAAGATTCGCTGAACGACCTGCCGATCCCCAAGCGCATGCGTTGGGCGACCAGCCGTGAAGAGTTCGTACGCCCGACCCAATGGCTGGTAATGCTGCTGGGCGACCAAGTGGTCGACTGCACCATTCTGTCGCAGAAGGCCGGCCGTGAATCCCGTGGCCACCGCTTCCACCATCCGGAAGCCGTGGTCATCACCACACCGGCAAACTATGTCGAAGACCTGCGTAAAGCGTACGTGCTGGCCGACTTCGCCGAGCGCCGCGAGCTGATCAGCAAACGCACCGCCGAGCTTGCCATGCAGCAGGAAGGCACTGCCATCGTGCCACCGGCGCTGCTGGACGAAGTGACTGCTCTGGTCGAATGGCCAGTGCCGCTGGTGTGCTCGTTCGAAGAGCGTTTCCTTGAAGTGCCGCAGGAAGCCCTGATTACCACCATGCAGGACAACCAGAAGTACTTCTGCCTGCTGGACAGCGAAGGCAGGCTGCTGCCGCGCTTCATTACCGTGGCCAACATCGAAAGCCGCGACCCGAAGCAGATCGTGCAAGGCAACGAAAAGGTCGTGCGCCCGCGCCTGACCGACGCCGAGTTCTTCTTCAAGCAGGACAAGAAGCAGCCACTGGAAACCTTCAACGAGCGCCTCAAGAATGTGGTGTTCCAGGCTCAGCTCGGCACCGTGTACGACAAGGCCGAACGTGTTTCCAGGCTGGCCGCCTTCGTTGCCCCGCTGATCGGCGGCGATGCCCAGCGCGCTGGCCGTGCCGGCCTGCTGTCGAAGTGCGACCTGGCCACCGAGATGGTCGGCGAATTCCCTGAAATGCAGGGTGTTGCCGGTTACTACTACGCGCTCAACGACGGTGAGCCGGAAGACGTGGCCCTGGCCCTGAACGAGCAGTACATGCCGCGCGGTGCAGGCGCCGAGCTGCCGCAGACCCTGACCGGTGCTGCCGTGGCCATCGCCGACAAGCTCGACACCCTGGTGGGCATCTTCGGCATCGGCATGCTGCCTACCGGCAGCAAGGACCCGTACGCCTTGCGCCGTGCTGCTCTGGGCGTGCTGCGGATCCTGATCGAGAAGCAACTGGACCTGGACCTGACCGGTGCGGTCGAGTTCGCGGTCAAGCAGTTCGGCCCCAAGGTCAAGGCCGCCGGCCTGGCCGAGCAAGTACTGGAGTTCATTTTCGACCGCCTGCGCGCGCGTTACGAAGACGAAGGCATCGACGTGGCTACGTACCTGTCGGTACGCGCACTGCAGCCAGGCTCCGCGCTGGACTTCGACCAGCGCGTGCAAGCCGTACAGGCGTTCCGCAAACTGCCGGAAGCCGAGGCCTTGGCCGCGGTGAACAAGCGCGTGTCGAACCTGCTGAGCAAGGCCGAGGGTGCCATCGCCGAGCAGGTCGAACCGAAGTACTTCGACAATGCCAACGAGTTCTCCCTGTACTCGGCCATCCAGCAGGCCGACCAGGCCGTGCAACCGATGGCTGCAGCACGTCAGTACAGCGAATCGCTGGCCCGCCTGGCGGCCCTGCGTGACCCGGTCGATGCCTTCTTCGAGGCTGTCATGGTCAACGCCGAAGACGCCAAGGTACGTGCCAACCGTTATGCCCTGCTCAGCCGCCTGCGCGGCCTGTTCCTGGGCGTGGCTGACATTTCGCTGCTGGGGTAAGCCTTGAAACTGCTGATTCTCGACCGTGACGGGGTGATCAACTACGACTCCGATGCGTACATCAAGACGCTGGAAGAATGGGTGCCGATCCCCGGCTCGGTCGATGCGATCGCGCAGTTGAGCAAGGCGGGCTGGACGGTGGCCGTGGCCACCAACCAGTCCGGCATTGCCCGTGGCTACTACCCGCTGGCAACCCTTGAGGCCATGCATGCGCGCCTGCGCGCGCTAGTGGCCGAGCAGGGCGGCGAAGTGGGCCACATCGTGTATTGCCCGCATGGGCCGGACGAAGGGTGCGATTGCCGCAAGCCCAAGCCCGGCATGCTGCGGGCGATCGCCGAGCATTACCAGATTGGCCTTGAAGGCGTCTGGTTCGTCGGCGACAGCAAAGGTGACCTGGAGGCCGCCCTGGCCGTCGGTGCACAACCCGTGCTGGTGAAGACCGGCAAAGGTGAGCGGACCCTGGAAAAAGGCGTCCCGGAAACTACACTGATTTTCGACGATCTGGCAGCTATCGCCAGAGAACTAATTTAAACAGTGCGCCTTCGGGCGCATTTTTCTCAGGCGGGCATGCCCGCAATGGTACAAGCCACTATGTCGATCCTGCAGGCGATCAGAATCTTTCTTTTTTACCTGCTGCTGGGCACCAGTTCGCTGCTGTGGTGCTCGCTGAGCTTCTTCGTCGCGCCGTTCCTGTCGTTCCCCAAGCGCTACAGGTTCATCAACGTGTACTGGTGCCGCTGCGCGCTGTTTCTGGTGCGCACCATCCTGGGCATCGACTACAAGATCACTGGCGCCGAGAACGTGCCAGCTGAGCCTTGCGTGATTCTGTCCAATCACCAGAGCACCTGGGAAACCTTCTTCCTGTCGCAGTACTTCTCGCCGCTTAGCCAGGTGCTCAAGCGCGAACTGCTGTATGTACCGTTCTTCGGTTGGGCCATGGCCATGCTGCGGCCCATCGCGATCAACCGCGACAACCCCAAGGAAGCGCTGCGCCAGGTGGCGAGCAAGGGTGACGAACTGCTCAAGCAGAAGACGTGGGTGCTGATTTTTCCAGAAGGCACCCGTGTGCCGTTCGGCACCATCGGCAAGTTCTCCCGCGGCGGTACCGCACTGGCCGTGAATGCCGGGCTGCCGGTGCTACCGATTGCCCACAACGCCGGCAAGTTCTGGCCCAAGACCGGTTGGGGCAAGCGTGCCGGTACAATCGAAGTGGTAATTGGCGAACCGATGTACGCCAACGGCACTGGGCCACGGGCTATCGCCGAACTCAACGACCGCGCTGCAGCCTGGAACGAAGCGACCCAGCGGGCCATGGGATCTCTGCCGCCAGCAGAGGAAAAACCTCAGGAGCAGATGGCATGACCTTCTGTGGATAACTTGTGTGCAGTTTTTGGATTAAATGCTTGAATTGATAGCTAAGTATTTGAATTTGCTATTTATTTTTCTGTATGAATTTTTTCTGAAAATCGTGCATAAGTTTTTTTGAGGCATAAAAAAACCGGCTTTTACAGCCGGTTTTTTTATGGCATGTGGACAGCATCAGACTTTGTCGATATCTACATCCTTGGTTTCCTTCAGACAGAAGATCCCTACCACCAGGCTGATCCCGGTCACCAGCACCGGGTACCACAGCCCGTAGAAGATATCCCCGGTATAGACCACCAGCGCGAACGATACGGTAGGCAGGAAACCACCGAACCAGCCATTACCAATGTGGTAGGGCAGTGACATCGAGGTGTAGCGGATGCGGGTCGGGAAGAGCTCGACCATCACCGCCGCCAACGGGCCATAGGTCATGGTCGCGATCAGGATCATCGCCACGATCAGTACCACCACCATTACCTGATTGACCTGCGCAGGGTCGGCTTTGGCCGGGTAACCAGCCTGCTCGATTGCAGCACGCATGGCAGTTTCGTCAAATCCGTTGATGGTCTTGTCACCGATGTTCACCACCACTTCACTGCCGGCCACGCTTACCGAGCTGTACGGCAGGCCCTGCTTGACCAGGAAGGTCTTGACCTTGTCGCACGGGCTGTCAAAACGAGCCTTGCCCACTGGGTCGAACTGGAATGTGCAGCCTTGCGGGTCGGCGGTGACCACGATCGGCGCCTGACGGCTGGCGGCGTCGATCTGTGGGTTGGCGTAGTGGCTCAGCGCCTTGAACAGCGGGAAGTACAGTACCGTAGCCAGCAACAGGCCGAGCATCAGGATCGGCTTGCGGCCGATACGGTCGGACAACCAGCCGAAGAACACGAAGAACGGCGCGCCAATCACAACGCTGATGATGAGCAGGGTATTGGCCTGAGCCGAGTCCATTTTCAGCATCTGGGTCATGAAGAACAGAACGTAGAACTGCGCCGTGTAAAAGGTCACCGCCTGCCCCGCGTTGATACTGAACAGGGCGGTAAGCACCACTTTCAGGTTTGGCCAGGAGGTGAAGGACTCGCGGATGGGCGACTTGCTGACCTTGCCCTGAGCCTTCATTTTCACAAAGGCCGGCGACTCGTGCATGCTCATGCGAATCCAGGTCGAGATCGCCAGCAGCACGATCGACAGCAGAAACGGCAAGCGCCAGCCCCAGGTTTCGAACTGGTCGCCACTGACGTAGCGACTACCCAGCACCACCAAGAGCGACAACAACAGGCCCAGCGTTGCGGTGGACTGGATGAAACCGGTGTGCAAGCCACGCTTGCCGGGGGGCGCATGCTCGGCCACGTAAGTGGCGGCACCGCCATACTCACCGCCCAGCGCCAGCCCCTGAAGCATGCGCAGGACCACCAGGATGATCGGTGCGGCGATGCCGATGCTGGCGTAGGTGGGCAACAACCCAACAGCGAAAGTGGACAGGCCCATCAGCACGATGGTGACCAGAAAGGTGTACTTGCGCCCGATCATGTCACCCAGGCGGCCGAACACCAGCGCGCCAAACGGCCGCACCAGAAAGCCTGCAGCAAAGGCCATAAGGGCGAAGATGAAAGCGGTGGTATCGTTTACGCCAGCGAAGAACTGCTTGCTGATGACCGCTGCCAACGCACCATAGAGAAAAAAGTCATACCACTCGAAAACCGTCCCGAGGGATGACGCGAAAATGATCTTGCGTTCTTCACGGCGGCTGGGGCTGCTGGCCACCGCATCCTGCTCTTGGATGTAATCCGACATCGTTGCTGTCCTCGGCCCGTAGGCCACAGTGATTATTCTTGTTGTTCCACTGTCGGCGACTTCTGACCGCAAGCCGCCGGTACTGCACGCACCCGGGTCAGGGCGTCGGTAACGCGTCTTCGTTCAGGTTGGTCTGGGTAGCAGCTCCTTTGAGGATCAGTTGCGCCGCCTTTTCAGCGATCATCAGGGTGGGGGAACATGTATTGCCGGAAGTAATCTGCGGCATGATCGAAGCATCTGCCACGCGAAGACCGGGGATGCCATGTACACGCAGTTGGTTATCCACAACGTCCATGGCACCGTTGCCCATGCGACAGGTACCGACCGGGTGGAAGATGGTGGTGCCGATCTTGCCAGCGGCCTCGAACAGTTCTTCCTCGCTTTGCAGCGCTGGGCCCGGCAAATATTCCTTGGGCTCGAAAGCGGCGAGGGCAGGGGCCTGGACGATGCGCCGGGTAAGGCGAATGGCTTCGGCGGCAACGCGCAAGTCCTGGGGAGCACTGAGGTAATTGGGGTCGATCAGCGGTGTGCTGTTCATGTCGGTGCTGCAGATATCGATACGCCCGCGGCTGGCTGGGCGCAGGTTGCACACCGAGGCAGTAAAGGCCGGGAACTGATGCAACGGCTCACCGAAGCGTTCCAGTGACAGCGGCTGCACGTGATACTGAAGGTTGGCGGTGGCCTGTTCGGGGCTTGAACGCACGAATACGCCTAACTGGCTCGGCGCCATGGCCAGCGGCCCGCTGCGGTCGTAGAGGTAACGCACGCCCATGCCCATCTTGCCCCACAGGCTGTTGGCCATCTGGTTCAAGGTGCGGGTGTTGCGGATCTGGTAGATCAGGCGAAGTTGCAGGTGGTCCTGCAAGTTGCCACCAACGCCGGGCATATCGTGGCGAACACCAATGCCCAAGCTTTCCAGCAACTGACGCGGACCGATGCCGGAGCGCTGGAGGATGCCCGGTGAACCAACCGCCCCAGCACAGAGGATGATCTCGCGACGCGCCGCAAACTCATGCCAGGCCCCTTGCCAGAGCGCCTTCACCGCCCTTGCGCGGGTGTTGTCGAGCAGTACCTGGTCAACCTGCACGCCAGTCAGCACAGTGAGGTTGGCGCGATCCTTGATCGGCCGCAGGAAGGCTTTGGAAGCGTTCCAACGCACACCACTGCGCTGGTTGACCTGAAAATATCCACAACCTTGGTTGTCGCCGGTGTTGAAATCTTCGACCTTGCCAATTCCGCTCTGCTCGGCGGCATCACGGAAAGCATCAAGAATCGGCCAGCTGTAGCGCTGGCGCTCGACCCGCCATTCGCCCTCCGCGCCATGGTGCTCACTGGCGCCGGCAAAGTGGTTTTCACTGGCCTTGAACAGCGGCAACACATCTTTCCACGCCCAGCCGTCGTTGCCTTGCGCGGCCCAATGGTCATAGTCGGCGGCTTGGCCCCGCATGTAAATCATGCCGTTGATCGAAGAACAGCCACCTAGCACCTTGCCCCTTGGATAACCCAAAGCGCGACCGCCGAGGCCCGGCTGTGCCTCGGTCTTGAAGCACCAGTCGGTGCGTGGGTTGCCGATGCAGTAGAGGTAACCGACGGGGATGTGGATCCAGGGATAATTGTCACGACCACCCGCCTCCAGCAGCAGCACGCGGCAGGAAGGGTCGGCGGACAAACGATTGGCCAGCAGGCATCCGGCGGGACCGGCCCCCACCACCACGTAGTCGAAGACAGAATCGGCTGATGGCATGTGCAACCTCGCGCCTGTTTTTTATTCTTGTCCCGGTCCATCTTAGTGAGTAATTTCGTGGTGGAAACACGAGATTTCGCGCAGCCGCTGTGCGTTTTAGCACAGTGGCAAGCCTGTAACGACCTCTTCGCGGGCTCGCCCGCTCCCACCGGGACCACGTTGCCTGCAGGATGTTCAGCGCACCTGGACTGCCCGCGGAGAGGCCGGAACGAACTGCCAAAAAGGACAAGCATGTTCGACTGGAACGATCTGCGGTTTTTCCTCGAGTTGCAGCGCAGCGGCCGCCTGCTGACCGCCGCCAAGCGCCTCAACACTACCCACAGCACCGTGGCCCGGCACATCGAGAGCATCGAGCAGAGCCTGGGGACCGCGCTGTTCGTGCAGCATGCCCAGGGGTACGAGCTGACCCCATCGGGCCAAGCCCTGCTCAAGCATGCCGAAGCCATGGAAAATGTCGCCCTGCTGGCGCAGGAAGAAATCACCCAGGCCATCACCCCGCTGGGCAAGATTCGCCTGGGGGTAACCGAAGGCATCGGCATCATGTTCTTCACCCCGCGCATGAACGCGTTGTTCGAGCGCTACCCCGGCCTGGAAGTGGAGCTGGTAGCGGTGCCGCGTTTCGTCAGCATCCTCAACCGCGAGGCGGAAATCAGTATCCATCTGGAGCGACCCAACGCCGACCTGCTGATCACCCGCAAACTCACCGACTACCGCTTGGCGCTATACGCCAGCCAGGACTACCTGGACCGCGCGCCGCCACTGCGCCACCGCGAAGACCTGGCTCGGCACAGCTGGATTGGCTACGTCGACGATTTGCTGTTCAGCCAGGAACTGCTGTTTCTCAACAGTTTCTGCCGAGCACCCAACGTGGTGTTTCGCAGCACCAGCGTGATCGCCCAGCAAGCCGCCGCCCGCGCGGGGCTGGGCATCGCCGTGCTGCCCAATTACATGGCCCGCCACGACCCGACACTGGTGCGCGTGCTGCCGGGTGAGACCATCCAGCGCAGCTACTGGATCTGCACCCGCCGCGAGCTGCACAAGTCTGTGCGCCTGCGGGTGGTGTGGGACTACCTGCTGGCGTTGTGCGCGGCCGAACAGAGCGAGTTGCTAGCCCAGTAACGCCTTGCCGGCCAACAACAAGGCAGCGGCCCAACCTGCCAAGGCAAACATCTGCTGCAGGCGCGGCCCGGCCAACCTGGCTGCCAATGGTCGCGACAGCAACAGGCCGAGCACCGCGCCGACGGCAAACGGGGCGCCAACCTGCCAGTGCATGACGCCCGCAAGGCTGGCGCTGACCACACTGCCGGTAGAGACCAGGGCAATCACCGCCAGCGAGGTGGAGACGATGCTGGCCATGCGCAGATTGGTGTAGCGGTTCAGGGCCGGGATGATGATGAACCCCCCACCCACGCCGAGCAGGCCGGACAACAAGCCGGACAAGGCCCCCGTGAATGCCAATGCGCGCGCGCAGGGCAGTGTCCAGCGCAAACGACCCTGCAGCGGGTTCAGCACACACGGCTCGATAAAGCGATGAGCTTCATTGGCTTCGCCACGCAGTTCTTTGGCCGCCTTGCGCCAGATACGCAGGCAGGCATAAACCAGCACCCCGGCGAATACCAGCTGCAACGGTGTATTTGGCAGGCGGTGCGCCAGCATCAGCCCGAACGGCGCTGCTGCCACACCAACCGACGCAATGAACAGCGCAGCCCGATAACGCACCAGCCCTTGGCGCAAGCCCAGCACTGCGCCAACCCCCGCAGCCAAACCAACAGCCAGCAGGCCGACCGGGGCCGCCTCGACTATCGATAACCCCAGGCCGAACACCAGCAAGGGTACAGCGAGAATGCCACCGCCTGCGCCGGTCAGTGCCAGCACCGCGCCGATGATTGCGCCCAGGCCCGCCCCTAACAGTTGATGCTCGATCACTGCCCACCCTCGGCTACCAGTTGCGGACGTGCCAACCACTCGCGCCCCTTGAGCATGCCTTGCCAGTACAACGGTGGCAGCGCCTGTGCCTTGAGCAGCCAGGCCAAGCGTGTTGGCTTGCGGCCATCCAGCAACCAATTGGGGAAGCTCGGTGCCAGCTTGCCGCCATAGGTGAACTCGGCCAGGACGATCTTGCCGCGCTCGACGGTAAGCGGGCACGAGCCATAGCCGTCGTAATGGGCCAGGGTTCCCAGCCTGCCCAATGCCACCAGCACATTGTTGGCGACCACCGGTGCCTGCTTGCGGGCCGCCGCGGCGGTCTTGGCATTGCTGGTGTTAGCCACGTCACCCAGGGCATGAACGTTGGTGTATTTGCGATGGCGCAGGGTATGCGGATCGACGTCGACCCAGCCGGAGCTATCGGCCAAGGGGCTTTCGCGAATGAAGTCTGGCGCCACCTGTGGTGGCACCACGTGCAGCATGTCGAAGGCCTCAATGCGCGTTTCGCTGCTGCCATCGGGCAAGGTACGCAAGAATGTAGCGCGCTTGCCCGGGCCATCTACGGCAAGCAGCCTGTGGGAGAAGTTGAGATCGACGGCGTATTTCTCGATGTATTTCATCAGCGCGGGCACGTAGTCGGCGACACCGAACAACACGGCACCCGCATTGTAGAAGCTGGCTTTCACCGCGCCCAAATGGCCATGGCGTAGCCAGTGGTCGCAAGACAGATACAGCGCCTTCTGGGGTGCACCGGCGCACTTGATCGGCATGGGCGGCTGGCAGAACACCGCGCGTCCTTGCTTGAGCTTTTGCACCAGTTCCCAGGTATAGGGCGCCAGGTCGTAGCGATAGTTGGAGGTGACACCGTTGCGGCCCAGGGTCTCGCTGAGCCCATCGATGGCCACCCAGTCCAGCTTGAGGCCGGGGCAGACGATCAGCTGTTCATAGCTGATGGTGCGACCATCATCGAGGATGACCAGCTGGCCCAACGGGTCGAATCCCTTTACCCGAGCCTTGACCCAGCGCACACCACGAGGAATGGTCGACGCCATGGTGCGGGCCGTGCTTGGTGCCTTGAACACACCTGCACCGACCATGGTCCAGCCGGGTTGGTAATAGTGCACTTCGGCAGGGTCGATCAAGGCGACGTCCAACGACGGGTCGCGGCTGATCAGGCTGGAAGCAGTGGCGATACCGGCGGCACCGGCACCGACGATGACCACTTTGTGGTGGTCGGTATTGGCAGGGGACAACGAGGCAGGCATGGCGGTAAATCCTGGAAATCTGATTATGGAGGGCAGGGCGGTTACAGCTTGTTCAGCGGGATTTTCAGATAGCTCACACCGTTCGCCTCCGGTGGGGGCAGTTGGCCGCTGCGCATGTTCACCTGCACTGAAGGCAATATCAGCACCGGCATTTCGAGCGTCTTGTCGCGGGCTTCGCGCATGGCCACGAAGCTGTCCTCGTCGATACCCTGGTGGATGTGAATGTTGTGGGCGCGCTGCTCGGCGACAGTAGTGACGTACTGCATGTCGCGGCCACCTGGCAGGTAGTCGTGGCACATGAACAACCGCGTCTGATCGGGGAAAGCCAGCAGGCGACGGATTGAGCGGTACAAGGTGCGGGCATCGGCCCCGGGGAAGTCGCAGCGGGCGGTGCCATAGTCGGGCATGAACAAGGTGTCTCCAACAAATACCGCAATCTCGCCGGCATCCTCGATCATGAAACTCATGCACGCGGGCGTGTGCCCAGGTGTGTGCAGCGCCCGGGCCTGCAGGTTGCCAATCCGGAAACCTTCCTCGTCTTCGAGCAGCACATCGAACTGGCTGCCATCACGGGCGAATCCGGGCTCTGCATTGAACAAGGCGCCAAACACTTTCTGCACCTGGGTGATATGCGCGCCGATAGCGGTATGACCGCCCAGCTTTTCCTTCAGGTAGGCAGCGGCTGAAAGGTGGTCGGCGTGTACATGGGTTTCCAGCACCCACCGCACACTGGCATTCAGCTCGTTCACACGCTCGATCAGGCGATCAGCCGAAGCGCTGCAGGTGCGCCCGGACTTGGGGTCGTAATCCAGCACGCTGTCGATCAATGCGCATTGTCGGGTTTCACGGTCCATGACCAGGTAGCTGATGGTCGAGGTCGCCTCGTCGTAGAAGGCGTCCACGTGAAGGTTGTTGCCGATGATCATCACGTTCTCCAATTTATCCGCCCCGCCTTGTACAGGCGTAGGCAGTGACAGGAGCTTTATCAAGATGCATGCCAGGCTTTTTGCCACTCACTGGCCAATAAAACCGGCCAGTTGCAGACTGCTGCCGGCAAAACTGGCAGCCCAGGTGGCAGTCGACTGACAGCCAATGGCAGTGTTTGGCAGTCCTTGTTACCCTGCGTCGGTCATCCATACGGTGCCGTCATGCCTGAAGCCCATCCCCTCATCCTAGCTCTGGTTTCCTACCTCGAGCACGATGCCCTCCCGACCATCGTGTTGGACACCGACTACAACATCCTCGCGGCCAATGCGGCCTATCGCCGTCAGTTTGGGCGGCATGATCAGGCCCCACTGGGCGAGAAGTGCCACAGGGTTTCGCATCACTACGCTGTGCCGTGCGACCAGGCTGGCGAACATTGCCCGATGCGCAAGGCGTGGGACAGCAAGGTACCGGAGCGGGTATTGCACATTCATCACACACCACGCGGCCCGGAGCATGTGGATGTCGAGTTGCGGCCGATCCTGGATGAACAGGGCAAGGTAGTGGCCTTTGTCGAACGCCTCACCACCATCACCCTCGCCTCGGCGCAGCCACAGGAGCAAGGGTTGGTCGGCCGCGCGCCAACCTTCAAGGCCGCGCTGGCCAGCCTGCAGCGTGCGGCACCGGCGCAGATCCCGGTGTTGTTGCAGGGGGAGTCGGGGACCGGCAAAGAGCTGTTCGCCCGCGCAGTGCATATGGGCAGCCCCAGGGCCAACGGCCCACTGGTGGTGGTCGACTGCACCGGCCTGACCGAGTCGTTGTTCGAGAGTGAACTGTTCGGCTATGAGAAGGGTGCGTTCACCGGGGCGAATCAGCGCAAGATCGGCTTGGCCGAGGCAGCCCATGGCGGCACCCTGTTCCTCGACGAAATCGGTGAAGTGCCGCTGGCGATGCAGGTGAAGCTGCTGCGCCTGATAGAGTCCGGCAGTTTCCGTCCTGTGGGTAGCCTGCGCACTGTCCATTCAGATTTCCGCCTGATATCGGCCACCCATAAACCACTTAAACAAATGGTCGCGGATGGCTCCTTCCGGGAAGACCTGTATTACCGCATCAGCGGCTTCCCGATTCGTCTGCCTGCATTGCGCGAACGGGTGGAAGATCTGCCGCTGCTCGCACAGAGCCTGCTGCAGCGCATGGCCGGCCAGCCGACGCCCAGGCTGAGTGAAGACGCCTTGCAGCAACTTGCGTTGCATCCGTTTCCGGGCAATATCCGCGAGCTGCGCAACATTCTGGAACGCGCGCGTTTGTTTGCCGATGACGGTGTGATCAGACCGGAGCATTTGCCGGAAGACACCGGACTGGCTGGCGCAGCTAAAGGAAGCGGCCGTCACAATGACCTGGGTGAATTGGCGCAGGCGCTGGAGCAGTTCAAGGGGTCGCGTAGCGAACTGGCCAGTCACCTTGGCATGAGTGAACGCACGCTTTATCGCCGCTTGAAAGCGCTCGGGCTGCACTGAAAGAACGGCAGACTTTACCGGACCTTTACCTGCGCCCTGACATTACAAGGGAAAAATCGTGGTCTGATCAGTTAACCGAACCTGGCAATCAATACGTGCCAGGCGATAACAGGCAGAGGACCACATCAAATGAAGAAACCCCTAACCGTGATCTGCGCCGCGCTCATACTCAGCGTACCGCTGGTCGGCTTCGCGCAGCCTGGTCCACCTGATCGACATGATGGCAGCCGATCGCACCAAGGCAACCCGCCACATGCCCAGTCATACCAACAGGGCCGCCATGACAACGGCCACGGTCCTGCTTACCGAGATCCCAACTTCCGCCCACAACACGGCATGCCGATACCTCATAAGCAGTGGCACCGTGGTCATGCCGTTGATCCACATTACCGTGGTGACCGTTACTGGGTAACCGACTGGAAAGCGCGCCACCTGTATGCGCCACCTCGTGATCATCGCTGGCTGTATGTGAATGGCGACTATGTGCTGGTGGCTATTGCCAGCGGTGTGATCGTGAACATTCTCACCGGCTACTGATTCTTTGCAGGCACTAAAAAGCCCGCATCAGCGGGCTTCTTAGTGTCTGGCGAATTACACCGGATCAGAAGTCCAGGTTCGACACCGACAGCGCGTTACTTTCGATGAAGTCACGACGCGGCTCGACCGCATCACCCATCAGGGTGTTGAAGATCTGGTCTGCTGCGATGGCATCCTCGATAGTGACCTTGAGCATACGGCGAACGGTCGGGTCCATGGTGGTTTCCCACAGCTGGTCCGGGTTCATCTCACCCAGCCCTTTGTATCGCTGAATCGTATGGCGCTTGGTGGTCTCATTCATCAGCCAATCCAGGCCCTCTTTGAACTCGACGATCGCCTTGCGCCGTTCACCGCGCTGCACATACGCACCTTCACCCAACAGGCTCGACAGCTTGGCACCAATGTTGACTACGGTACGGTAGTCATTGCTGCCGAAGAAATCACGGTTGAACGTGATGTAGCTGGCCAGGCCATGAGAGGTGATTTCTACTTCTGGCAGCCATACGTTGCGCTCTTTGTCTTCACGCAGGCTGGCGTTGTAAGCCAAGCCAGACTTCTGATTGGAGTTCAGACGCGCCTGGAACTGGGCCAGCCAGGCTTGCATCACAGCGTGGTCACCCAACTGCTCCAGAGTCACCTCAGGCAGGTAGACGAAGTGCTCAGTCAGCTCTTCCGGGTACAAGCGCGACAGGCGCTTGAGGGTCTTCATGACACTACGGAACTCATTCACCAGCGCTTCCAACTGCACACCGGAAACTGCTGGCGCCGATTCGTCCAGGTGCAGGCTGGCATCCTCCAGAGCCGACTGGGTCATGTACTCTTCCATGGCCTCATCGTCCTTGATGTACTGCTCCTGCTTGCCTCTTTTCACCTTGTACAGCGGTGGCTGGGCAATATAGATGTAACCACGCTCGACCAGCTCCGGCAGCTGACGGAAGAAGAAGGTCAGCAGCAGTGTACGGATGTGCGAACCGTCAACGTCAGCATCGGTCATGATGATGATGTTGTGATAACGCAGTTTATCGATGTTGTACTCTTCGCGGCCGATACCACAGCCCAGCGCGGTGATCAGCGTGCCCACTTCCTGGGAAGAAATCATCTTGTCGAAGCGCGCTTTCTCGACGTTGAGGATTTTACCCTTCAGCGGCAAGATCGCCTGGGTACGACGGTTGCGGCCTTGCTTGGCCGAGCCACCCGCAGAGTCACCCTCCACCAGGTACAGTTCGGAGAGAGCAGGATCCTTCTCTTGGCAGTCCGCCAGTTTGCCCGGCAGGCCAGCGATATCCAGCGCACCTTTACGGCGGGTCATCTCACGGGCTTTACGGGCGGCTTCACGGGCGCGAGCAGCGTCGATCATCTTGCCAACGACGGCCTTGGCCTCGTTCGGGTTTTCCAACAGGAAATCGGCGAAGAACTTGTTCATCTCCTGTTCCACGGCAGTTTTCACCTCCGAGGAGACCAGCTTGTCTTTGGTCTGCGAGCTGAACTTCGGGTCCGGTACCTTAACCGAGATGATCGCAGTAAGGCCTTCACGGGCGTCGTCGCCAGTGGTTGCCACCTTGTTCTTCTTGGCCAGGCCTTCCTGCTCGATGTAGTTGTTAAGGCTACGGGTCAGCGAGGAACGGAAACCCACCAGGTGGGTACCGCCATCACGTTGCGGAATGTTGTTGGTGAAGCACAGCAGGTTTTCGTTGAAGCTGTCGTTCCATTGCAGGGCGACTTCAACACCCACGCCATCGTCGCGCTGAACGTTGAAGTGGAACACCTGGGAGTTGACCGGCGTCTTGTTGGTGTTCAAGTACTCGACGAACGCACGCAGGCCGCCTTCGTACTTGAAGAACTCTTCCTTACCGCTGCGCTCATCCTTCAGCAGAATGCCAACGCCCGAGTTGAGGAACGACAGTTCGCGGATGCGCTTGGCCAGGATGTCCCAGCTGAAGTGAATGTTCTTGAAGGTTTCAGCCGATGGCTTGAAGTGGATGTGGGTACCCGTGGTTTCACTGTCACCGACAACCGCCATAGGCGCTTGTGGAACACCGTGAACGTAAGTCTGTTCCCAGATCTTGCCACTACGGCGAACGGTCAGAACCAGCTTCTCGGACAGGGCGTTCACAACCGACACACCTACACCGTGCAGACCGCCGGATACTTTGTAGGAGTTGTCGTCGAACTTACCGCCGGCGTGCAGCACAGTCATGATGACCTCGGCTGCGGAAACGCCTTCTTCCTTATGCACATCGACCGGAATGCCGCGACCGTTGTCGCGCACACTGATAGATTCGTCCGGGTGGATGATGACAGTGATGTCATCGCAGTGACCGGCGAGGGCTTCGTCGATCGAGTTGTCGACCACCTCGAAGACCATGTGGTGCAGGCCACTACCATCATCGGTGTCGCCAATGTACATGCCGGGACGCTTGCGTACGGCATCCAAACCTTTCAGCACCTTGATGCTGGAGGAGTCGTACGTTTGATTTTCGCTCATGCCTTCACTCCCGATGGTCGTGGGTCTGGGTGATACGGCCTTGTTCCACGTGGAACAAAGCAACTGGCGTTTCCGTCTGCCAGCCTTCCCTCAGTAATTCGTGATCTACACAGGTGATGAACACCTGGCAGCGTAATTCTTCAAGCAAGCGGCACAGTGCGCGGCGATGCTGGTCATCCAGTTCGGACGGCAAGTCATCCACGAGATAAATACAGTGACCGCGGCGAGCCTGACTAACGAGGTGGCCTTGGGCAATGCGCAATGCGCATACCACCAACTTTTGCTGACCACGCGACAGGATGTCGGCCGCGTTGTTGCCAGCCAACCGCAAACGCAGATCAGCACGCTGCGGACCGGCTTGGGTATGGCCCATCTGCTGATCGCGAAGGAGAGAGGAGGCGAGTACTTCTTGCAGTTCCCGGTCCTTGTCCCAGCCTCGGTAGTAGCTCAGGGTCAACCCGTCCAGCTCGACCAGTTCGCTCAGGGTTCGCTCGAAGACGGGCTTCAAGGCCTTGATGTAGTTGCGACGGTATTCATCTATTTCCGCGCTAGCCAGGCACAGTTCCCGGTCCCAGGCGGCTTGCGAAGCTGGGTCAAGTGTACCATGACGCAACCATGAGTTCCGCTGCCGTAGCGCCTTCTGAAGGCGTTGCCAGGCTGGCAGAAAACGAGGTTCCACGTGGAACACACCCCAGTCCAGAAACTGGCGGCGTATTTTGGGGGCACCTTCAAGCAGCCGGAAACTGTCTGGGTTGATCAGCTGAAGCGGCAGTAACTCAGCCAATTGCGCAGCACTGCGCGCATTCTGCCCATCGATGCGGATAGTAAACTCCCCTTGGCGCTCACGGGACACCCCCAGGTTGCTCGTACCACCCTCCGTCAGCTGAACCTCGCCGAACACAGTACAGGCAGCCTGTTCGTACTGAATAACCGGATTAAGGCGGGTGCTGCGAAAAGAACGGGCCAGCCCGAGCAAATGCACGGCTTCTAGCACGCTGGTCTTGCCGCTGCCGTTGGCGCCGTAAAGGATGTTGATGCGGGGGGAGGGTAAGAGTGTCACCGGGTGCAAGTTGCGCACCGCGGTGACCATGATACGTCGAAGGGACATTTCGCCTGCTACAGGTTACAGGCGCATCGGCATGACAACGTAGGAAGAATCGTCATTGCCAGCTTCCTGCAGCAGCGCACTGCTGTTGGAATCGGACAAGATCAGACGAACTTGCTCAGTAGTCATCACGCCCAGCACGTCCAGCAAGTAGCTGACGTTGAAACCAATCTCCAGCGAGCTACCTTCGTAGTCCACGCTGATTTCTTCTTCAGCTTCTTCCTGCTCGGGGTTGTTAGCCTGGATCTTCAGTTGGCCAGCTGCCAGTTGCAGGCGAATACCGCGGTACTTTTCGTTGGAAAGAATCGCGGTACGGCTGAAGGCCTCACGCAGCGCCTGGCGGTCTCCGACAACCAGCTTGTCACCGCCTTTGGGCAGTACGCGCTCGTAGTCCGGGAACTTGCCGTCCACCAGCTTGGAGGTAAAGGTGAACTCGCCAGTAGTGGCGCGGATGTGATGCTGGCCCAGCACGATGCTGACCATACCTTCAGGGTCGGTCAGCAGGCGCGCCAATTCCAGGATACCTTTACGCGGCACGATGACCTGGTGTCGATCCTCTTGCTCGATCGGCGCGCTCATCGAGCAAAGCGCCAAGCGGTGACCGTCGGTGGATACGGCGCGCAACGTGTTGCGGGAAACCTCAAGCAGCATACCGTTGAGGTAATAGCGCACATCCTGCTGGGCCATGGCGAAGCTGGTTCGCTCGATCAGGCGGCGCAGCTTGCTCTGCTCCAGGTTGCAGGTCAGCGAACCCGGGCCTTCTTCCACAGTCGGGAAGTCGTTGGCAGGCAGGGTCGACAGGGTGAAGCGGCTGCGGCCGGCCTTTACCAACAATTTCTGCTCATCGACCTTGATATCGATCAGGGCGTCGTTAGGCAAGCTTTTACAGATGTCCATCAGCTTGCGCGCCGGAACAGTGATTTCGCCAGGCTCGGCCGGCTCATCCAGTTGCACGCGGCCTACCAGTTCGACTTCCAGGTCGGTACCGGTCAACGAAAGTTGCTGGCCTTGTACGACCAGCAATACGTTGGACAGGACCGGCAAGGTCTGACGGCGCTCGACGACACCGGCGACCAGTTGCAGGGGTTTCAACAGGGCTTCGCGTTGAATGGTGAAATGCATGGTCTAGTCCCTTGCCTTCAATTAGCTGCGCAGACGGCCATCAGGTCGTCAGCGTCCGCAGCAGGTTCTTGTAGTCCTCGCGGATGTCCGCGTCGGATTCCTTCAGTTCATTGATTTTGCGGCAGGCATGCAGCACGGTCGTATGGTCGCGACCACCGAACATGTCGCCGATTTCCGGCAGACTGTGGTTGGTCAACTCCTTGGACAGGGCCATGGCTACCTGACGCGGGCGCGCGACAGAACGCGAACGACGCTTGGACAGCAGATCGGAGATCTTGATCTTGTAGTACTCAGCAACAGTACGCTGAATGTTATCCACACTGACCAGTTTGTCTTGCAGCGCCAACAGGTCCTTGAGCGATTCACGAATCAGCTCGATGGTGATGTCACGCCCCATGAAATGCGAGTGAGCGATAACCCGCTTCAGTGCACCTTCCAGCTCACGGACGTTGGATCGAATGCGCTGAGCGATGAAAAAGGCTGCGTCATGCGGGAGCTCGACTTTGGCCTGGTCGGCCTTCTTCATCAGAATTGCTACGCGGGTCTCCAGTTCTGGCGGCTCGACAGCCACCGTCAGCCCCCAACCAAAGCGCGACTTCAGACGCTCTTCCAGGCCTTCGATTTCCTTGGGATAGCGGTCAGAAGTAAGGATTACCTGCTGGCCACCCTCAAGCAAGGCGTTGAAGGTGTGGAAAAACTCTTCCTGCGAGCGCTCTTTGCGAGCGAAGAACTGGATATCGTCGATCAGCAACGCGTCCACCGAGCGGTAGAAGCGCTTGAATTCGTTGATGGCGTTGAGCTGCAACGCTTTGACCATGTCCGCGACGAAACGCTCCGAATGCAGGTACACCACCTTGGCGTTCGGATTCTTCTTCAGCAGATGGTTACCCACAGCATGCATAAGGTGGGTTTTACCCAAACCCACACCGCCGTAAAGGAACAGCGGGTTGTAGCCATGCTTGGGGTTGTCCGCAACCTGCCAGGCAGCCGCGCGGGCGAGCTGGTTCGACTTGCCTTCGACGAAAGTGTCAAAGGTAAAGGTTCGGTTCAGGTAGCTGGTGTGCTTGAGCGCACCTTCAACCTGCACGGTGCGCTGTTCAGCCCGGCCACCACTGGGCGGCGCCGAAGCGGGCTCTGCCATGGCATCAAAGCTGTCACGCGAAGACGTCTCGACCAGCACAGGCTCGGCCGCAGCCACGGCAACAGGCTCAACCGCTGCAGCCGGGGCCGCCTTGTGTGCCTGGGTCTGCGCCAGCGAAGCCGCAACGGCAGCGCTGACTGGCGCGTTCGGCGCAGCCCTCGGGGCCGAGCTGCGTCGGCTACCTATTAATAAGGAAAGGGCAGGTGCAATGCCGCTACCGTTCTCACCCAACAGCTCGAGCAAGCGACCCAGGTACTTTTCATTGACCCAATCGAGGACGAAACGGTTAGGCGCATAGACGCGCAACTCGTCGCCTTCGGCTTCGACCTGTAGCGGACGGATCCAGGTGTTGAATTGCTGGGCAGGCAGTTCATCGCGCAGAAGCTCCACGCACTGCTGCCAAAGTTCCACTGACACGGATATCCCCTGAGTTTGAAAGCCGGATGAGGCAAAAACAAACCGCCATTGTACCGGTCGAGCGTTCACTTATCCACATGTGGACACGTTAGGAACCATG